>JBOHHE010000136.1:0-30578 GCA_050700355.1 Pseudonocardiaceae bacterium | reverse complement strand
GTGTTATAACACTCAACGCCACTCACGGGGTAGGGCGGTTAGGCCCCTCGATAGGTGCCGAAGCTCCACAGGTTGCCCTCTGGATCGCGCACCGTGAACCCCCGCGAGCCGTAGTCCTCGTCCTTGAGCCCTCGAACGACCTGGGCACCGGCCGCAGTGGCCCGCTCGAACAGCGCATCGGGCTGGTCGGTGACCACGTAGAGCGCCGCGTTGCCGGGCTTCACGCCGAACTCGCCCTCGCCGGAGCCGAACATGATCCCGCCGCCTTCAGGCCAGCGCAATTCAGCGTGCACGATCTTGTCGTCCTGATCACCAGGGACGACGAGGGTCTCCTCAAAACCGAACGCTTCGATGAGGAAACGGAGCGCGGCCCGTTCATCGGAGTAGGACAGGCACGGCCAGATGGTGGGGGCAGGAGTGTTATCGGTCATGCCGTTCAGGATGGCTCTGCAGCGCCCGCCTTGTCTTGAACGGATGAGAGCTCCTCAGCCAGCCAGGTCGACGGGGTGCAGCCCGCCAGCTCACGCCACTCCCTGGTCAGATGGGCCTGATCGGCGTAACCGCTGCGGGCCGCGACCTCGGCCAGACCGGGCCGCTGCGGTACCCGGAGCAGGCGGTTCGCGACCTCGAACCGCATCACCCGCCCCGCCACCTTGGGTGTCAGCCCGAACTCCCGGCGGAAACGTTCGCCGAAATGCCGCCTGCTCCAGCCGACCTCGCCGGCCAACGTGGCCACCCCGACCTGACCGTGACTGGCAGTCAGCCGCCGCCAGGCCCACCTGAGTTCCGGCGCCGGCCCGTCACGTTGCCCGGCGATCCGGCTCAGCACGTCGTCCAGTTCCAAGAACCGATCCGTCCAGGTCCGCCCGGCTCTCAACCGCTCGACGAGCTCGCCCGCCACCGGCCCCAGCAGCGTGCCCAGCTCGACGACGGAATGCGCCAGCTCACCGGCGGGCAGCCCGAGCAGTACCCGGGCACCCAGTGGCGTCAGACTCAGCTGAATACCGTGCTGATGCCCGTCGTGACTGATCAGCGCCGGGCCTGCATGCAACCCGCCGGCGAGCGTAGTGAACGACGCAGGCGGCTGAGCAGGATCGGGCATCGCCGCGAGGTCCACCGTGCCGTCGAGGGTGACAATGAAGGTGAGATGACGCGACGGCAGACCGCGGTGCACCCCCGGCTCGGCACCTTCGATCCGGTAACCGTGATACCCCGCGACCAACGATCTGAGCCGCGGTCGCGGTCGCACTGTCACCATCTCCACGACCGGCACCATCTCCACGACCGGCACCATCTCCACGACGGGATTGTTCTCTGTCAACGCCTCACTCACGGTCACCAGGCTACTGGCGAGGTCCGACATTGTGCCGTCCCCACGGCTGTGACCAGCACCGTTGCTGGCGTCGCCCGCCCACTTTGCCCGATCACCGACCCGCTGTGTACGCTACTGCTCTGGCGGCTTCGACTGCGCCAGGAGGCTTCGCCTAGTCCGGTCTATGGCGCCGCACTGCTAATGCGGTTGGGGGTTACGCCCCCTCCCGGGTTCAAATCCCGGAGCCTCCGCGCACGGTTGGATACCATATCGACCGACAATTGAATATGCGCCCGTAGCTCAACGGATAGAGCATCTGACTACGGATCAGAAGGTTGGGAGTTCGAGTCTCTCCGGGCGCGCGTCTGGTTGAGACAGGAGAACCCCCTGGATCCAGGGGGTTTCTCCTTTTTAGCCTGCGAGGGTGACCGGTCTTCGGTATTCCCGCAGGCCGTTCCGTCCTCGTCGTCGTTCTTCGGGCGATTCCAGAGCAGTTCGTCAACCTGCGTGGCGATGTGGCGCCGGAGCTCATTCGGTACGTGCATGTAGCGTTGAGCTATGTCGATTTTCGACCAGCCCATGAGATCCATCATCGCCCGGTCCGCGACGCTCAGCACGAGCAGCATGGTCGCCGCTCTATAACGGGCATCGTGTAGCCGGGCCTCTCGCACACCGGCCGCCGACAGCAGTTCTTTCCAAAGGAGACTGCGGACCTCCGTTAGACTCTTCCCGCTAACGCCACTTCCAAACCAGGACCAATCTCCACTGGGATGGATTATAATGCCAATCAGCCATGTTTCGTAACTCTCTGCTAATATGAAACGCCAATAAGTAGGGGGAGGTTCCACGTGGGGTGGGAAAAATCGGTGCCACCATTGCTATGGAGGGTAGGCCAGCTGAGCGTCAGTCTTAAGCTCTCGACGACTTGCCGCCGAAGAGAACTCGGCAACGAGCGACTGTATCTTAGCTACGCATTCGTCATAGCGTTCAAGTTGTTCGGATATTTCCTTATGTTTGTTAGCCTCTTTGTTCCAACGGGCGAGGTCAGCATCATCCTATAGAGATGAACTGTGCGTGTCTTGTTCTTCCGTCGCGTCAGTATTATCTCGCACGAGCTCAAGATCGGGCTAACTGGGGCTTCGCTACTGACCAGGCAAGGGGGCGGTTTCAAGTGATGAGTGCGAAACCGGCTTGATCTGGGACCCTTGCGAAGGCTCACATCGGCCGGTTATCCGGTCCGGATGGGGCCAACCCAGTTCCGAAGGGCCGACAGGCCCGTTGGGGTTCCAGGCGAGCGTAGCGGGATGCTTGAGCATGCGGTCGGTCGGCGCGAAGAATCGTTCGTCGCTGCGGAGTAGACCCTCGACGTGGACTTGCCACGTCACCTGTCGCCTGGGAAACCGCCGTTTTGCTAGGAGGATTCGTGGCGCACAATCATTACCTACCGAGGAGAGCATGGCGAGTTGCCCTTGCGCGGTAGTGTCAGCGCGCTGCCACATCCCGTGACCGGAACTGGTCAGTGACCTCACGTTGTCGTGATAAGCGGCGGAGCGGATGTGAACTGGGAAGGAGCACAATGCCGGTGCGGGATGGGATGGCGGAGCCGGTGCCGAATCGGTTGCTGCGGGTTGCGCGGCAGGCCCGTCGATTGACCCAGCAGCAGCTGGCAGAGGCGGTCTGCGCGGCGTACTACACATTGTTCGACAAGGAAGCGGCGATCGATGCCGATTATGTGAGCAAGCTCGAACGCGGGGAGATCACCTGGCCGAATGCCCGGTACCGGGAAGCGTTCCGGACCGTGCTGGGCGCCGACACCGACGCTGAGCTCGGCTTCTACTCCCGCCGTTCGCAAGATACTGTGGAGGATGGGGAGCTGGCTGACAGTGCCCGGGAGGTGGACACAGCGCGACGCAACGAGTTCATTCGCCTGCTGGGCGGGCTCGGCGCCGGGGCTAGGCTGGGTGTGGTCGGTGCTGCCGCCGCGCTCCCCGACCCGCTGCGTGAAGTGCTGTCGCGGGCCGCCACCCCGCTGTCGCCACCCGGCAGGGTTGGTCGCACGGACGTCGAGCAGGTCCGCATCTCCATCGAGATGTTCCGCTCGTGGCGGGGTCGCTACGGTGGCGGTGCCTGCCGGCATGCACTGGCCGGGCAGCTCCGGTGGGCGGTCGGGCTGCTGGACGGCGAGGTGGACGACGCCGTCAAGGAGGACCTGTACGCGGCGGTAGGCTCCTTGGCCCAAGGTGCGGGCTGGGCAGATGTCGACGCCGGGTATCATGACACAGCGTTGCCCTGCTTCCATCTGGCCTTGTACTGCGCCGGGGAAGCCTCCGACTGGACTCTGCGCGCACAGATCCTGACCTGCATGTCCTCGCAGGCGATCATTCTAGGTCGGCTGGATGACGCGATGAGCTGGATCGAGCTGGCGCAGGTGCGGGCCGACCGGGTGGCCGGTACTGGCCGGGCATACATGAACGCTGTGCACGCCGACGTGCTCGGCTCCGTGGGGCAGGTCAGCGACTGCCGGCGAGCGATAGCGGCAGCTGAGGACCACTTTGCCGGTCACCGGCCGGCTGACAGCCTTGGATCGAGCACCTTCCAGGAGGCCAGCCTCGCTGACATCGCGTTCGTCAACGGCACAGCACTGTTCGGCGTGGGTTTGCGTGACCGGGCCGTGGCTCCGGCGGCGATCAGCCAGCTGCGTTCCGCCCTGACTGATGCGGGTCCGCTATCGCAGGTCCGCCAGGCTGAGGGTACCGCCAGGCTGGCAACGCTCGAGTTGCTGCACGGCGACCGGGACGCCGCCCTCGCCTTGGGCCACCAAGCGCTCGACTTTGGTGGCCACGTGCGTTCCGCGCAGGTAACCGAGGACCTGCGTCACTTGCACATCGCCACCACCCGCCATCAGGGCGAGGCCGTCGAAGAACTCCAGCAGCGACTCAGCCCGCTGCTGCGCTCCGCCTGACCGTCATCGACTGCGCGGCGGCGCGACCGGGAAGACACTCGTGCATTGCCGTCAACTCCACAAGTCGGATGCGGGTAGCGCGACCAGCCGGTCGCCGAAGGGGCAGCCGCCGCTGGCCGGCGCAGGACAACCCCGGCGGTGAATTTGCCTTGCGCACGATCGAGCCGGTCACGTAGGGAGGCCAGCCACCGGAAGTCCTCGGGTCCAACCCCTGCCCGTCCCCGACACGATTTTCGGTTCAGCGGGCCGTGGTGTTAAGGGTGGCTAGAGTCGCTTTCGTCAGAACTGGGCATCATCGCGACTGAACGCAATCCGCTGCCGATGCTCGTCGACAATCTGGCGGAGCTGATCGACGTTCTCGGACAGACGGGAGAGGTCTCGAATCAACACGAGGTCGGCCCGGCCACCGGCCACAGCGGCCAGCACGGCGTGGCATCGCTTCGAGGTGCGCAGGCCCAGCGCCACCTCCGCTACCTTCTCCACTGCTACTACGCCGGCACGCTCGCACCAGTCCTCCAGCTCACGAATCTGCCGGTCGAGATCCTCACGATGTTGTGATCGGGCATAGAGGATCGCGGTAAGCGGCATACGAGCAGTCTAGGCAGCGGCTAGGTCGAAGGCCCGAGGATCTGCCCAGCCCCGTCACAGGTCGGGCAGAGCTCCGTCGTCTCAACCTCCTGCACATCAGGATTGTCAGACAGATCCGCCTGTTTCCACTTCGTGACCACCTGGGCACTACCGCACTGCGGACACGTGTAGACACGCCGCTGATCCTTGCCTATGGCTGCACCCTGCCCGGCGAAGAGTCCGAAGGAGACCCAGACGGTCGAGCGCAGACTTCCAGCCGGCGAGTGAGCCGAGTCATCCGGATCTGCCCCAGCGATGAGGACCGGACACATCCTCCGGCCTGCCATAAGTTACGCGCGCGATCTCCCACCAGCCTGATCATGGCGACAGCTACAGTCTGTAAATGATCTTAGATTAGGCGTGCTGAGTGTATCAGGGAGCGGGGAGGCCCACTCTGTTGTAGTGGACGACCTGAGCTGACCTTTGGAAGGCGAGATATTCCGGGACTGACGAGCAATGGCCGGTTGCAACGGCCATAGAGACACTAGCCACCGTGGCTGTCCTCCTATGATGATCAAGGCTAATGATCAGTTAAAACTGGCGGCGGGCAGAGGTTCAGTCCGGAGAAGTGCTCGGAGCGAGCAATTAGCCACATCCGTTCGAATCAGAGAGATGGGAAAAATACCCATGGCAACCCTGCATCTTGACCGGCTCCACTGCAACACTACCGAAGACAATACCGGCGCTGACGATGCGTATATCAAAGTTAACGGCGATCAAGTATGGGGACCCTTTGCAATCAATGACGGTGAAAATCTCGACATCGGCGTGTCGGTAAATTTCGGCGACCAGGCTGCGATCGAGCTCTGGGATGAGGACTCGCCAGACGGCGACGACATCTTGGGCAGGCATGTCGTCCGTGCGGGTAGCGGTGGACAGCTCAAATTCAATAACGACGACAGCGACTACGACCTGTTCTACCGCACGAGCTGAGCACCCGCCCGATTCACCACAGTCCCATAACTATCATGGATCGGCCCCTGACCAGTAAGAGCAAGGTCAGGGGCCGATCTGGGTTCTAAAATCTAGGGTGTTAGCGTCTTTGCGGTTATCGGGGTGACCGATCCATATGGGTCTGCTCGGACGAGACCAGTGCGGGGTGGGTGACGGGTAGCTGGTGGCGGCGCCGGTCCAGGGGGGAGACAGCCCACTCCGCCAGGTTGAACAGGGCCAGTCCGAGCGGGGTGGGCAGCAGTGCGATCGGGGTCATGAGCAGGCTGATCGCGAGGACGGCTGGGAAATCACGCCACCAACCCCGCCACCCGTCGGGGCGGGTCAGTGCCCCCAGTCGAACGCCATCCCAGATCACCCAGCGGCGCAGCAGTCCGACACCCTGGGTGAGTAGTGCTTGTCGCAGGAGTCCGTCAGCGTCTCGGTAGGTCACCCGCTCGGTTGGTGGCAGATCCGCACTGCGGGGTACTTCGCAGCGCCAGAGCCAATCGTGCAGGGCAGCGGAGGCCGCCTCGTCGAATTTGATCAAAGCGCGTAGCCATCGTGGGATGCTGGCGAGATCGGTTCTTGCACCGATCGGCACGGTGAAGATCTGCCGTGTGCCGTAATAGACCAACGGGGCGGTCAGCTCCCATTCGGTGGAGTCGACCTGGGAAATGGCTAGCGGGCAGGGGCTTTCGAACCCGATGATTCGACCGACGTCAGTGTCGCTCATTCTGTCCTCCCACCCACTTGGGGCAGCCACAGCATTCCCTTTTCTGTGGGCCTTCAGCGCAAGTCATTCCGTCCTCCATGGCGAGCGTCGGCGCGCCCAGGGCCGTGCGTCGGACAGCCAAAGCGATCAGGAGCGCCTAACCGGATCATCGTTCTGGGTGGCGTAACGGTTACCGGCATTCGTCACCATGTGCACGATCTCGGTCCGCTCAGCGGTTGTCGACCACGATCCGGCCGTCGCGCAACACCAACTGCACCGACCGCACCGCTGCGATGTCCGCGAGCGGATCCCCTTCGACGACGAGCAGATCAGCGGCGCGACCAGGTGAAATCGCACCGATGTGGTCGGCCCGCAGCGCATCCGCGGCGGTGGACGTCGCGGCGACCAGGGCCGCCTGCGGACTCAGCCCCGCGTCGACCAGCAGCTCCAGTTCGCGGATCAATCCCGTGCCGGCGAAGACACCCGGCACGGCGGTGTCGCTCCCCGCGATCACCCGACCGCCGGCCTCGTGGAACTCACGCAGCCGGTCCCGCAGGTCGCTGTGCACATCGGCGGGAAGTGCCACCTCGGTGACGGCCAAGGTCGGGGCGAGCGTGATACCGCGCTCGATGATGGTCTCCATGACCCCGTCGGGCCAGCCGTTCCCGGCACCGCGTGGCTCGAGGTGGTCCAGGCCGTCGACCCCGGCAGCGAGTACCTCGCTCAGGTCCTCGAAGGTCCCCCAGTGGGCGAAGACCCGCATGTCATGGGAGTGCGCCTCGGCCACGATCGCCTGCAGGATCTGCGGATCGATCGGCTCGAGGGAGAGCAGGGCGGGGTCGCCGCGCTCCTGCACCACCTTGATCAGGTCAACCGGGTCGTCCCCGGTCACGAGTTCGCGCACCATCTCCCGGGCCTGCGTCGGCGATTCCGGGATCCGGACGGTGCCGGACTCCGGGTCTACGCCGATCGTCACGACTGGGTGACCCCCACGGGTGCTGAACAGTGGCCCGGCTATGAAGAAGCGCGGTCCCTCGATCTCGCCCTCGGCGATCGACCGCCGTACGTCGTTGATCCAGGGGTACTCATCGCCCATGCTCCGCACTGACGTCACCCCGTAGGCAAGGAAATCGCGCCGTTTCTCGGGAAACGAACGCACCCAGTCCATGACGAACCCGGGGAGGGCGAGGACGCCCGAGTCCTGACCGCGTTCCTTTTCGGGCGAGCCGAAGTGGATATGAGAGTCGATCAGACCGGGTAGGACCGTGTGCCCGGCCAGGTCGATGGTCTGGGCACCGGGAGGTATGACGACCTCGACGCCGACCTGGATGATCACCCCGTTCTCGACGAGAACCGTCGCCCCCGCCACCGGTTCCAGCCCAGGGCCGACCAGGGGGGTCGCCCCGGCGAGCGCGAGGAATGGATAGAGCACGAGGCGGCGAAGCCATCGCCACAACCGCCGGGACGCCATACTTGTGATCTTAGAGGCATCTGGTGTCAGAAGGGCTCACGCAGTGTGGCGAACTGATCGCAGCGCACAGTCTGGCTCAACTAGCCACCGAGCCGGGCTTCGCTCGCTTCGAACTCGGCGATGAGTTCCTCGCGACTCAGTGGGCGGCTCGGTTCGACCGGTCGCGTCGCAGTCTTGGCCAGCCAGGCCGACACCGCCGCTTGATCCAGACCGTCATCTTCGTCGCCGTTGTCCCGGAAGTAACGGATGATCTTTGATTGCCCCGGTGAGTTGGGGGCAGCTACGTCGGGTGGTTGACCTCGACCGCCACGGCCGGTGCCTTCCGGCGGGGATCGTGCATGATGCGACGGTGCTCCACGGAACGCCCGACATGCATGCGACAGCTCTGCTGACGCAGCACTGGGCTACATCCGACGGTACTTATCCGCTCCCGGTCGACCCGATCTACCTAGCCCGTCAGCTCGGGATGGAGGTCTACCTTTCCGATCTCGACTGCGACGTCTCGGCGGTACTCGTCGCCAGCCCAGGGCAACAGACCGGCATCTACCTGAACCAATCGGATCAACGGGTCCGTCAGCGATTCAGCTGCGCCCACGAGATCGGCCACTTCCAGCGGCGCCGCGCGTCCGGCCAGCAGCAGTTCGGGTTCATCGACCGGCGCGACCACTTGTCCTCGACCGGCCTGGACCCGGAGGAGCGCTGGGCGAACCAGTTCGCCGCCGCCCTGCTTATGCCAGCCGACCTCCTCCAGGCTTCCCCGCAGCGCGATCCCCACCAGCTCGCCCGGGTGTACGACGTCTCTGAGCGCGCCATGACGCACCGGCTGACCAACCTCGGACTGATCAATCAGTGATCAACACTGACGGCGACGGCGCAGGGGCCGCCCAATCTGCCGAGCTGGAATCGTTTGCACCCCCCGAGCTGACCCAACCCGCGTCGTCGGAGGTTGGCCCCGTTGCCGCGCGTTCAGCCGTCACAGGACGGCACTACGAGCGCGCCGAAGAGGGGCCGGTTCATCTTGAGCATGCCCGGAAGCTCAGGGAGCACCGCGCTCGCAACACGGAACTCAACCTGCGCCGCTGGTTCGGATACATCCTCCTAGGCGCGCTTATCGGGGTGCCCACGTTCGTCAACATCGTATTCGTGATCTACCTGACCAAGAACGACTGGCACATCGACGCCCTCACCTTGCAGGCGTGGCTTGTCTCAGCGGCTGCGGAGGTTCTCGGACTCGTCGGAGTCGTCGTCAAGTATCTGTTCTCCCCGGATGCCGTTCCTCGCTAACGGCAGCTCCCGTATCGCTGGCCTACACCCGGGTGGTGGCCACCTGTCGGGCCATCCGGGCGAGTTCCTGGTAGTCGCTGCCGCATCGGGCGTCGAGTTCGTCGGCTAGTGGGAGGAGCCGCTTCCGGACGCGGTCGGAGCTGAGCTTGGTGGCTGCGGTGATGGCGTGGTGGGCGAGCTGTGGACTGCGTGAGTCTCCCGTCCGTACGTGGATGGTGGCGAGCAGGATGCGGGCGCTCGCGGCGGGACGGCGGTCCTGGTTTCCCCACGCTCGGACGGACAGGGAGGCGAACCGCTCGGCCCCGTCGAGCTGTCCCAGGCACAGGGAGATGTCCGCGTTGCGGTAGTCGGCGTCGGCTTGGGCGAAGGTGTCAGGGGCCTGCCACTTGTCGCGGGCCGCGGCGAGCTTGGAGCGGGCCTGTTCCGGGCGGTCCATCCGGGCCAATGCCCGCGCTTGCAGGGAGTCCAGGCAGGCGGTCATGGGCGCGATACGGGGGTCATCTTTGGTGGATGAACCATCCAGTGGCATGAACGTGATCTGGCCGAGCTGGAACAGTTTCAGTGAGTCATCGAACCGGCCCCGTTCCAAGGGCAGCATCCCGGCGTGGCGCAGCGCATGGGCGATCTGGTAGCGGTCCCCGACCTGCCGGGCGATGTTCAGCGCCTGGCAGTAGTAGTAGTCGGCCGCGTCGTCGTCTCCGGAGTCAAAGTAAGTCCACCCGGCCTCGGTGTGCAGCTCGGCCAGCACCGACCCCAGCCGTGCCCGGATTGTGTCTTCGCCGGGCACGGTCAACAGCCGCTTCGACTGAACAGCGACCGCGCCGAGCACCTCCGCCATTCCACCCCACGCCCGGGCCCACGCCCGAAGCTGGGCGAGTAGATGAGCGACTGCCTCGACATGCATCATCTCCAGCCGGAACGGCAGTGCCCCCACCAGCCAGTTCGGCGCGGGCAACTCTGGAACCTCGCCGAACAGAGGATGGCCCCACAATGCGACAGGCGCGGCCAGAATCACGGCGCGACGGCGCACTTCTTCCTCAACCCCCTCCGGGGGGTCGGTGACCGGGACACCTTCAGGGTAAGCCCCTTCGGGTCCGTACCAGCTGCCGTCAGGACCCCACCAGGACAGCCCCATCCGCTCCGGGGGGATACCCAAGCCCGTCGTGATCCGTTTGAGCAGCTGGTGATTCTCCACCTTCCGGCGTCCCGCGACGATGTCGGACACCTCGGACTGGGACTGCCCGGTCAAACCGGCGATCTTCCGCTGGCTGACTCCAGCACCCTGCAAAATCCGGTACAAGGCACCGATATCCAGCACGGCCAGGATCGGGCGCACATCCTCACGGTCATACAGCGTGGGGTCAATCGAGACTGGCTCCCTGGTGGGGTCTCCGGTATCCGCCTCGCTCATGGTGATCACCGCTTCCCTCGGTGGATGTGATCGAGCATGGAGTGCGTCTGTCCGCACGTCTGCGAGCCTTGGCGGGACAGGATGCGGCGAACCCCCGAGCGACTGCGGTGATCGTGCCACACCGGGTGAGTTCGTCAACCCAGACATCGGCAGCACCGTAGCAGTACTGCACCGTAAGCCCGGACCTTCTGACACCACATCGAGGAGTGTCCCGCCGATTACTGCACGTCATCACGCGATAGTGTCCCGCTAGCCAGGTGAGTTCCGTGCTGGCTGACCTGTCCGAGAACACCAAGAGGGGAGGTCCACTCAAGTTGCCAAGTTACGAGGGTCGCCTTGAGCTGACCTGGACAAACAAGCACCTCTGCTTACTTGCCCATGACGACGGCTCCTATGAGTGGCTGGATCCGTCTGACTACCGGGTTGCCGAGGTGCGACTCCTTCACACAGTCGGTGCCGTTGGCGAGGTCAGCCAGCGCCGTGCGGCCGACAACCTGCTGATTCGTGGCGACGCTCTCCACGCGCTCACCAGTCTCAGCAAGCTGCCCGAGTTCGCGCAGGAGTACTTGGGCAAAGTCAAGCTAGCTTATCTCGATCCACCTTTTAACACCCGGCGATCATTCCTCCATTATGACGATGCGCTAGAACATTCGGTTTGGCTTGCGATGATACGAGACCGACTCGTGCAGATAAAGAAACTGCTCGCTACCGATGGATCGGTGTATGTGCATTGCGACTCCAGTGAGGGTCACTACCTAAAGGTCCTTATGGACGAGGTATTTGGTCGCACCAATTTCCGTAACGAGATTGTGTGGAAGCGCACCGCCGCACATAGTGACGCCCATACATGGAGCCAAGTAACAGACTCGATCCTGTTCTATACGAATTCCTCCTCCTTTACCTGGAACTCACTACACACTCCCCACGGCGAGGATTATGTGGCGTCGAAGTACACGCGCGTTGAGCCCGACGGCCGACGGTACGGTCTGTGGGATCTTCAAAGCCCAAATCCTCGCCCGAACTTGATGTACGAGTGGAAGGGTTTCCCCCCTCCCAGATTCGGGTGGCGATACTCACTGAAGACTATGACAAAGCTCCACGTGGAGGGTCGAATCTGGTACCCAGAAGATAAATCCAAACGACCACGACTCAAAAAGTACATCGATGAGTCGAAGGGAAAACTCGCGGACAATTTATGGATTGACGCTCCTCCGGTTAACTCACAAGCTCGCGAGGACACTCGGTATGACACACAGAAACCCGAGGCATTGCTTGAGCGTATCATTGCAGCGAGTTCGAACCCGGGCGATATCGTCCTCGACTGCTTTCTTGGCTCCGGAACGACAGTCGCAGTAGCGCATAAAATGGGACGCCGATGGATTGGAATTGAACAGAGTTGGGAATCCATGGAAAGGTATACGATACCTCGACTCAACTCGGTAGTTCAAGGAGGAGATGGCGGTGGAATTAGCCAGCGCATCGGATGGCAAGGCGGGGGTGGATTCCGGGTACTCGATATCGCCCCCTCGATGTTCGAGGCAGACGAAGGTTTGGTTTTTCTGGCGGAGGGCATGACGAACAGTGGTCTAGCCGAGGCGGCGGCAGCACAGCTCGGCTTCGAGTACCATGCTGATCCTCCTTTCGCTGGCCGCAAGGGGCGTAGTCGTCTGGCAGTTATTGATGGCGTTGCAAATGAGGCTGTCGTGCGGCTTTTGATTCAGGCTCTTCCGGATAATGAGCAAGTTGTCGTCTGTGGAACGGGGATCGACCCTGATGCTCGCATGGTATTGCGGTCCCTTCGACCGGGCTCGACGTTGCGTAAGATTCCCACAGCTCTGCTCAACGAGTACCGCTCAGCTCGTGCGCAGGTGCAAGGCGCTGCACCCGATTTGGCCGCTGTTAAGGCCCGCGCATGAGCGCACTCGACCTCCACGAGGACATCGTTGCCGAGATCGCCACACGCCTTGACATGCGCGAACCCAACCGAGAGGCAGTCCAGACGCTCGCGGCGGAGATCTCTCAGTACTACGACGTTGATGGTCACCAACCGCCATTCGAGGCGGTCATCGACTCGGCCACTGGGGTAGGCAAGACCTACATCATCACAGGCTCCATGGAGATGCTCGTTGCTGCCCACGGGGTGCGCGACTTCGCAATCATCACCCCTGGACGCACAATCCTTGACAAAACCAGTAACAACTTCACACCCGGCCACACCAAGAGCTTGCTCGGCCCGATGAGTTTTGAGCCGGTCGTGATCACAGCGGAGAACTTTAACACACCGGTCATGCGTGTGGCCATGGACGATGAGAACCGCATCAAGGTTTACCTCTTTACGGTTCAATCGCTCATTCGACCTGAAACGAAGAAGGCGCGGAGGGTCCATAAGTTCCAGGAAGGACTCGGCGGAGAGTTCTACACTCACCTCCAGAACATCACCCGACTGGTTGTCTTCGCCGATGAGCACCACTGCTACTATGGACCGTCATTTTCCAAAGCAGTCCGCAACCTTAATCCTTGGGCACTCATCGGGCTGACCGCTACCCCCGACAAGAAGACTCCCGACAGTCAGATCATCTTCCGATACCCCCTGGCTGCGGCAATCGCCGACCGCCTCGTTAAAACACCAGTGATCGTCGGCCGCAAAGACGATCGCGCCGATCCACTGACGAAGCTCAGTGATGGCGTCGTTTTGCTGCGCGCCAAGGCCGAGGCATTGGCAGGGTACGTCGGGGCAACCGGACTCCCACCGGTCAACCCCGTCATGCTCGTCATCGCCAGCGACACCGCCGAGGCCGACGAATACGGGTCGATTCTCCGGTCCGAGGAATTCTATGGCGGTCAGTATGCCGGTGCTGTGCTTGTGGTGCACAGCAAGGTTCCGGACGAGGCCCTCGCCGCCCTGGCCGATATCGAGGACCCGGCCTCGCCGGTCCGGATCGTGATCTCGGTCGGCATGCTCAAGGAAGGGTGGGACGTCCGTAACGTCTACGTCATCGCCTCCATGCGGGCAAGCGTGTCGGCGGTCCTCACCGAACAGACGCTCGGTCGAGGTATGAGGCTTCCGTTCGGCACCTACACCAGTATCGAACTGCTCGACACGCTCGAAGTGGTGGCTCATGAGCGTTACGAGGACTTGCTCAAGAAGGCCGGAGTGCTCAACGAGGCTTTCATCGACTATCGGACGCGCGCGGTTACGCGGACCAACGCCAAGGGAGATCCAGTGGTTGTCTCAGAGACCACTGAGTTGTCCCGTCCCGCGATGCTGCTCACTGAGCGCTCGGCGCCCAGTGTCGTCCCTTTTGTGTCGACTGATGTTCCGGCGCTTGCCGTGATGCCAGTCGAGGAGCGCAAGACCGAAGCCAGCAAAGCTGCCCTCAAGCTGCGCCAACCCGTTGCCCGACGCACTGACGTTCGCCCAATCCGCGTGCCGCTGCTGCGCATGACCGCGGTCACCGCGCCGTTCTCCCTGGCCGACATCACCGACGCCGACGCCTTCACGAAACTCGGATCATCGCTCGCGACAGACCCCGAGACCGAGCTGAGTCGCACACTGGTCAGCGCTCGGGTCGAGACGGGCACCGACGGGATACGCCGCACGGTGATGGTGACGCGCGCCGCCGCCGATCGAGTTCTGTCCGCGCCAACGCTGTTCCCCCTCCACGACCTGCGTATGCAGCTGGCCGAGATGGTGCTTGCCTCACCCGCCGTGCCCGCACGCAAAGAGCAGCGCGCCGCTTTGGCGCCGCTGCTCGATGCCTTCTTCGATGGACTGGGGTCAAAAGCGGCCGAGGTCTTGTCTGCCCACCTTGGTCGCGCGGGCGCACGGTTTGTTCGGATCGTGGAGGCCGAACAACGCCGCTTCATGCCCAAGCCTCGCTATGACGAGGTGGTTAAGCTGACAACTTTTGCCCCTATTCGTGCCACCGACAAGATGGTGTCACCCGACCGCTTTGGGACCTTCTCGAAGTCTGTGGCGTACAACAGCTGGAAGCGATCACTCTACGCAGTGGAGTGGTTCGACTCCCGCCCAGAGCGCGACGTCGCCAACGCTATCGACGAGGCCAATAACGTCACCTGCTGGGTGCGGCTCCATGTGGGCGAGTTGCCAATACTGTGGAATTCGACTGGCCGACATTATAATTCGGACTTCATCGTCATCGAGACGGAGCAGACGCATTGGGTGGTTGAGGTCAAATCTGATAAGGATCTGTCTTCTGGCGAGGTCCAGGCCAAGCGCGAGGCCGCGCGTCGCTGGGCCAATCACGTCAACGTGGCCGAGCAGGTCGACGTGACCTGGCGCTATCTCCTGGTGTCCGAGACCGATGTGTCCTCTGCCAAGGGTTCCTGGTCCGCCCTTAAGTCGCTCGGAACCTGATCAGTGGTGTGCCGTGCCACCGGAACGTACCAGGCGTTGAAGGGTTTCCCGGCACAGCACAGCGACCATCATGCCTGCCCGGGTAGGGATGGCGAGCAAAGTGTCCTAAAACGGGACCTGAAACTACCGCTGAGCAGCCCTTGCACTCCCGAGCAAGGGGAGAGTCTGGGCGTAAGTTGCGATGCTTACCCGGGCATGCATAGACTGCGTTCCCCAACAGATTCGACGAGTTTCGCTTGCGGTTTCGCCAGAGTGTCTTGACATTGAACATAAGTTCGATTATCAGGGTGGGCTCATTGTTTTGTTCGTCCACCCCTCGCCGCTGATCGGTACTGCGGCTTTGAGCGACGGCGGCGGATCCACCATCGCCATGAACTGGGTCCACCCCACGTAGCTCGTCCCGTACATGCCGACATTCCCGTTGCTCCACGGTTGCGCCGCGAGCGCTGTCACGACCGTCGACGCGTCGCTCCAGTCCAGCCGCGAGCCCCACTGGAAGCAGCCATCGCTCTCCCCGGTTCCGCGCAGGTTCACCAGCGCCACCGCGAAACCCGCCTCAACGAAGGGCCGCACCTCTGGGCTGTCGGCCTGTAGCTCGCTGGGGCCGTTGAGGGTGTTCCAGTAGGGGCTCAATTGCAGCACCGTGCCCACCGGTGCGCCGGCCTCGGGAAGGTAGACGTCGCCGCGCAGCGCTGTCCCATCCGCCGCGCGGGTTTCAAAGGGCACCACCTGCATCACGGGGGCGGCCTGCGCATCCACCCCGGCTACCAACGTCGCCGCAGTGAGCACCGCCGCCAGCAGGGCGACCCGACGTGGGCCGATGGTGCGCCGGAATCGCCGTGAGCGGTTCCCGGCTGGTTGATCGCGGTCACGCAATGTGCTCACCCCGGTTTCGCAGACCGTGCCAAGATGGCGACGTTCAGTCACAGACCCGACTGCGGCGTCATCGTCGCAGCCGGGCCGCGCACGTCACAAGGCCCGTGGAGGTGGCGACCCGATGAGGGTGCTGGCGCTGGTGATAGGGCTGATGATCGCGGCGGCAACGGTGCCCGCTTCGGCGGCGCTCGCGGCGCCGTCGGCGGACCACTACCTCGAACGGGCGGTGCGCAATGCCGCAAAGTCGCAGGAGCGGTCCCGCGACTACCTGACGCCGCAGTATCAGCAGCTGCTGCTGGCCGAGCTCGGGCGAGCCGCGGGCGAGGGCGTCGAAACCCCGCCCACTGATCCTGACCGGCTGTATGCGACCAACCTCTGCGGCACCGGGGCCCCGTACTGCGCCGGAGACGTGCGGCTGAGTCGGTGGGCCCAGGACGGTCACGGGCTGGTGGAGCCGGTGCTCTACACCGCGCGCAACGGCGCGACGATCTCCGGTCACGTCTGGGCCACCCGCACCGGGCCGACGCAACGGACGGGGGTGGTGATCACTCCCGGTTCGGTGCAGGCGCCGGAGCCGCTCTACTGGTGGGCGGCGCAGGTGCTGGCGAAGGCCGGCTATCTGGTGCTCACCCTCGACAACCAGTCCCAGGGCCGGTCGGACACCTTCGGCGCCGGGCCGGACTTCCTGTCCGGGCAGCCCCAGCAGGCGACCGGGGAGACGTTCTTCGACGGGACCCAGGACGGCATCGACTTTCTGCTGTCCACACCGGAGGACGCCTATTGCCCTCGGTTGTCCCGGGCGGGGATCGACCACTGCGCGGCGCAGCAGAGCCGCACGGCGTTCAATCCGTTCTGGCATCTGGTCGATCACGCCGCGCCGGTGGGGCTGGCCGGGCACTCCTATGGCGCCAGCGCAGTGAGCTGGGTCGGACAGCAGGACCCGAGGGTCGGCGCGGTGGTCGCATGGGACGACCTCTGCGACCCGACCCTGCCCACCCGGCAGCTGTTCTCCCCGGGCGGCGCCCCGGACCTTGTCGTTTCGCAGGATTTTCCCGTGAACTGCCTGGGTGGCGGGCAACTCCCGGCACCGCAGCTGCGGGTGCCCGCGCTCGGCATCACCGCGGACTACGTCTTCAACCCGGCACCATTTCCGGCGCCACCGGATCCGAATGCGAAGGCGCGAGCATCACACGGGTATTCGGCGGCCGGTGTGGACACCGGCCTCATCGTGATCCGCGGTGGTACCCACTTCGAGTGGTCCTACGTCGCGGCCCCGACCTTCCCGGCGACATTGCGTGGTATCGACCTGTCGGCCTGGTATACCACGGCTTGGTTCGACAAGTACCTGCGCGCCGACCACACCGCCGATGCCCGGCTGCTCACCACCCGCTGGCAGCACGACCCAGTGGACGCCGAGCTCGACCCGACTGAGGACGGAAACCTGTTCAGTTGGCACTACACCTCCCGGTTCGACATCCATCTCGACGACGGCGAGCGCTTTCACTGCCAGAACTTGCGTTCCGGATGTCCGGGAATGACCGCTGAGGACCGTTATTCGCTCGAATACGGCTACCTCCCCATCGCCACCAGCCCCGACATTTCCTGAAACCTGCTCCAACGCTACGGGCAGTTGCGTAGCGTAGCTTTATGCTCACAGATCATCGATCACCCCCCCGCCGCCTCTGGGGTGTACTCGTGCTTGCCGCAGCTACAGCGGCGAGCTACCTGGCGTGGGGGGCTTGGAACAGCTATCGGTATGTTGACTCCCAGGTCAGCGAAGGCCCATTCGAGCCATGGCAGGCATCGGGTGTTGCCCTTTACCTTGTTTGGGTGTGTTTGCCGGCGTAGCCGGATGGCGTCGCTTCGCATGGGCGGCCATATTGATCATCCCCGGCGCGATGGCAGTCTGCGTCTCGATCATGGGCGTAATCGACGGCGGGGCGCTATGGCCAATTGGGACCATCCTGGTCGCGATCGGTACGTTCCTTTGGGTTACTCCCATCGCTCTCCTGACCGAGATGGTCAGCCGACGCAAAGCGCGGTAAGAGTGCCCAGGCCCGCAGCGGGACGGTCTCGAGGGCCTGAGACGATGAGGATGGAGCGAGGAGGATGCAGGCTTGACTGAGCCCGAGGTGCGTTCGCTGATCAGCCAGATCGAGGCCGCCGTCGCCGGTGCGATCGACCGAGCGCTGCCGGAGCTGGCCGGTGCCGATCCGGTCGTGCGGCGCTCCGAGCATGCGGACTTCCAGTCCAACGCCGCTCTCGCGCTCGCCAAGCAGGCCCGTACCCGGCCCGCTGAGCTGGCCACCGCCATCTCCGAGGCGCTGCGGGCTGACTCCGGCACACCGGTGGGTGAGGTGACCGTGTCGGGACCGGGTTTTCTCAACCTGGCTGTGGCCGATGTCGCCGTATGGCGGCAGGTGGCCGCGCGGCTGGCCAGCCCCCGCCTGGGCATCGGCACGCCTGAGCAGGGCAGGCGCACCGTCATCGACTATTCCGCGCCCAACATCGCCAAGGAGATGCACGTCGGGCACCTGCGCACCACCATCATCGGTGATGCCCTGGCCCGTCTGCTGAGCTTCCTCGGTGCCGAGGTGATCCGGCAAAACCATCTCGGTGACTGGGGTACCCAGTTCGGGATGCTTATCCAGTACCTCGACGAGCATCCCGGCGCTACCTGGCATCATGACCAGCTCGCCGAGGGAACCTCGACTGTCTCGGCGTTGGATGGCCTGTATCGGGCGGCGCGTGCCGCC
Source organism: Pseudonocardiaceae bacterium (assembly GCA_050700355.1). GTDB lineage: Bacteria > Actinomycetota > Actinomycetes > Mycobacteriales > Pseudonocardiaceae. Next base: position 11,856 of record JBOHHE010000136.1, on the reverse strand, counting down.
TTTGATGCCGATTCCGCTTTCGCCGACCGGGCCCGGGCTCGTGTGGTCGCGTTGCAGGCCGGTGACGAGGCCACCGTGGCTCGCTGGCGGGACATCGTCGCGGAGTCCGAGTTCGCCTTCCGGGAGATGTACGACCGGCTCGGCGTGTTGCTGGAACCCGGGGACTCGGCAGGGGAATCGTTCTACAACGCCTGGCTGCCCGATGTCGTCGCCGAGCTGACCGCCGCTGGGATCGCGGTGGAGAGCGAGGGTGCCCTCGTCGTGTATTCCCGGGAGGTCACCGGCCCGGACGGCAACCCCGTGACGCTGATGGTGCGCAAGAAGGACGGCGGTTACGGCTACGACACCACCGACCTGGCCACCATCCGCTACCGCATCCGCGACCTCAAAGCCGATCGTCTGCTCTACGTCGTCGATTCCCGCCAGGCGTTGCACTTCCGGCTCATCTTCGAAGTCGCCCGTCGCGCCGGCTGGCTCACCGACGACGTCGATGTCACCCATGTCGCCTTCGGCACCGTGCTCGGCCCCGACGGCAGACCGTTCAAGACCCGCTCCGGCGACGTCGTCAAGCTGATGGACCTGCTGGACGCGGCCGTCGACAGAGCACGAGTCACGGTCGCCGAGAAGGGGCCCGACCTCGCCGACGACGAGCTGGCGCAGATCGCTGAACAGGCGGGTATCGGTGCGGTCAAGTACGCCGACCTGTCCACCAGCCGCACCAAGGACTACGTCTTCGACGTCGACCGCATGGTGTCCTTCACCGGCAACACCGGCGTCTATCTTCAGTACGCGCACACCCGCATCTGCTCCATCCTGCGCAAGGCCGCCGACGCCTCTGCCGGGGACGCCAGCGCCGAGGTCGACCTGATGCTGCCCCTGCACCCCGCGGAACGGGCCCTCGCCCTTGAGCTCGACGCATTCGGCGACGCCCTCACCGAGGTCAGCCGACTTCTGGAACCCCACCGACTGTGCGGCCAGCTGTACGACCTGGCCAGGGCATTCACCGACTTCTACGAAGCCTGCCCCGTGCTCTCCGCCGCCCCACCCCTGCGTGCTAACCGCCTCGCGCTGTGCCACCTCGCCGCTCGTACCCTTCGCCAGGGTCTGCACCTGCTCGGCATCGCCGCACCCGAACGCATGTAACGGCACTGAAGATCTTGGTCGATCGCCGGTTCTGTGGTCAGTGCCGCGACCTGCGAACCGACTGCTTCAGCCGCCGTAGCGGTTACTTGTCGCCAGCGTCGCGGTTCGGCCCCAGTCGAGGCATATCGGTCACAGTGTGATCATGGCTATTGCGGCTGCCTGGTAGCCGAGTGGAGCCGTGCACTGCGAGTGTTTTCCAACCATTCTCCCAGTGTTTCGTGAAAAATGCTGGCCGTGGCTTCATCAAGGATAAGAACGCAAGAGTTATCGGCGTGCGGGTTCAGCGCGATGGTGTTGTTTTTCCTGGTGACGACGAGGTTGGTGAATCCTTCGGTGCCGTCGTGGATCTGGCAGGTGACGTGGAGAACCAGCCGGTCGCCGTCTCGGCGAGAACGCGCATCGTATTTCCGTTGCTCAGAAAGGGTGGAGTTGATGGTCACGAGCTCCTCCAGAGTCGATAAGTGATCCGATTTCCAGGCCGGTGTCGCCTGTCGGGCCTGGAACGCGATCATCGGGAGACCGCGCTACGACTGGGGTGTCCGCTTGTTGCGCAGGCGTTGCCGAAAGGCAACGTAATCTCACGCGTACCCGCCCGGTTTTGTGAGCCGGCCGAAGTGCGGCGGCGGGAACCACCACGGTCAGCCTCACGTCCATTCCGGACCACCCGCGAACCGGGGTGGCGAGCTGGCTGCCCGATCCAGGCGGCCGCACTCCCGCTGCTGGTCAGGACCAGTCCCATCGCCGGTATGTAAAACATGCTTGACATCAGCTCTCGTGTCAAGCATGCTTGTCATATGAACGAGATCGACGGCGCGGGAACCTACTCGCGCTCGACGGCACGCACATCTCGGCTGTGAGCTGTGCGCAATGACGTCCGGGCACGACGACTGACCCGCGGACTTTCCCAGGCCGAACTCGGCCAGGCGGTAGGCGTCTCGCGCCAGACAATCAACTCCATAGAGACCGGGCGCTATCTGCCATCATTACCGCTGGCGATGGCCCTGGCCGCGTATTTCGACACCATCGTAGAGGAGATCTTCCATGTCGACACAACAGTCAACTGACCGCCGGCGTCGCTGGGGCAGCCTGAAATTACCGCTGGTCGCCGTCGGAATCGGCATCGCGTATCTGATAGCTGGACTCGTCGGGAACAACCCTGGATTCGGTATCTTCGGGCTGCTCCTGATGACCGGTCTGGCGGTTGTTCTCTGGCTCGTCAGTCACCGAAGCGAGACGGTGCGAGGGCTGATGGATCGACGGGACGAGCGCATCAACGCTATCGACCTCAAGTCGACGGCATTCGCCGGCTCAACCGTGGTCGCGGTCATCATCATCGCATTTATCGTCGAAATCACGCAGGGCCTCGATGGCGCACCGTACCACTGGCTCGGCGCTGTGGGCGGTGTCGCGTATGTGCTCGCGGTCATCTTCCAACGGCTGCGTGGCTGACCCCGGCCGAGCGCACTCAGTTGCCGGGCGGGCTCCAGCGCACCAGTTGCTGTGCTTCGGAATCGATCATTGCTTGCACCGTGGTGTAAGAATGCGCTCTCTTATAACGAAGGCCAGCGAACGGTGATCACTATCGAGTCTTCTTCCGCTTGCCAAGAATGATCGATGCCCGGCCCCCACACCACGTAGTCCCCGCAGCGGGCCAGGATTGCGCTGCCCTCTTTGAGATCGATCCGAAAGTGCCCCTTGACGAGCAACACGAGCGTGGTCCGCTGGTCATCCGTCGTCCATGCTGGGCGCTGCTGGCCAGCCGGATGTACGCCCCACTTGACTTCAAGGTCCTTGGTCGACTTCACACTTTCAGCAGGCTGGATGAAGTGACCTAGGATCCAACCGCGATTGCTGGCACCATCGTCAGCGGCGTTTCCACTGTACCAAGAGTCTGCCATTACAGTATCTCCCACTCGATCTCCGGCAGGTTAACACGGCTTCCGCCGATTCTGGTCAAGCGTCGAAGTCCCTGTAGCAGTGCAAAAAGCCCCTCGTTGCTCCATGCATCATCGGCTACTAGCTCTGTCACAAGCTCGCAGTCCATGCTCGAGTATTGTCGAAGGCAATCAGACTCCCAGTTGGCTTCGATGTGGCCGCCGAAGCGTGACCAGAACTCTTCGTCGTCGATGATTATTACGCTTGCAAACTCATAATTACCGCTGACTAGGTTCAGTCCGAACCCAGTGCATTCCATGCGCCACTGTTCAATATCCGAGTTCTTTGTCAGCCACAGCATTGGTTCGGAGAGTCGACTCGGGTGCATCGGATCGGCGCAGCGCTGGCCGCCAACCGTGTTGTCCACGTCGTCACGTCCGAACAGCTCTTCCTCCATCTCGCGACGCAGTGTGGAGCCGATTTGTGTATCGTTTCGGTAGTCTACCAGCGGTTCATGGAATGATTTCGGTATGACAGCGAGGCGTCGCGCGGCGTTTAGCACTCTCCCAGAGCGTTCCTGCACGAGCAGCAGGTAATCACGGGCATCTCGGCGAGTATTCGCGGCGGGCCGAGCGATTGCGCAGAGAGCAAGGGCTCCACCTGCACAGATTCTACTATCCATGTTGAGAACAGAGGCGATATCGGGTAGGTACCTGTCGCGAAGCGGCAAGCTGCCATGCTGAATAGGAACGCCATCTACAAGTGCGTCGATAAGTTCACCTTCAAGCAGGTCCATGGTCAGTGCGTACTGAGCGAAGGTAGCCATACCGACGGATCCACCGATCTTGCCATCCTGCACATCAATGCACAAAAGGCGATACAGCGGAGAATCCACGATCCGCATCTTGGTAGTCAATGCTTCTGCCAAGCGGCGTACAGCATGGTCGGCGGCGAAATCGTCCAAGCCGACATCTATTTCTGCCGCGGCGCTGGTCAACATAATTTGATCATGGCTTGGATTCAGCGCACAACCGAGGTCGAGCCAGTTGTGACGAGTAAGTACGCTCGTCAGCGAGTGAAGGCCATCACCATAATGCGCCGCGTAAACACCGTGGTCATCGACAGGTTGGGCGTAATAACCGGATAGCGTTTCTGCAATTTTGTGCTGCCCAATGTGTCCCCGACAGTATCCTCTGATGCGTAGTTCACTTTTGTCAATTGTGACGAGTTTCGACAAGACTTTGCTCCTGGCAGTGCCAGGAGCCCAACCTGTATGCTTATCAAGCCATTCGATCGTCGTTTCAATGCTTGGGTCTGCATCCAGTTGCAATTGCGCAGCGATCATATCCTGGTGTATGTGATCATTTTTAGGGCTCGTGGTTTCTTCTGCATGGTCCGGTGCGCTGTCCGTGACGAGCAGCGCAAACCGGGCTTTCACGTACTTCGGCGCTTGGTACAGCAGTGTGTCTAACGCTTGCTGTATCTCGGCAGTCGGCTGTAACTCGCGGTTTGCATTCCACTTCGCGACCGTGCGGACTGCTGTGCCGAGTCGGTCGGCAAACGCTTCGTTGGTAAGTCGGAACGCATGTTGGAGCGCGGAGGCTCGCCAGCCAGTCCACCGGTCAACGACGTCCATGGCTCGAGCCCTCCTGGCGCTGTGGGTAGTGAACCGCGAGCTGAGTGCACTGCCAGTGCACTGGCTGTTCATCGGCATCGACCATACAAGTAATTTTAATGAACCTCGCAAGTTGCAGTAAACCCACAACAACGCAGGAGAAACCTTGATGAGGTGATCAGGATAGCGGGCCGCCTGGCTCTCCCGACGCTCCCCCTTCAAGAAGTTGATCACGGATGCCGTGTTTTTCCGATGATGTGGCCACCAGTCAGGCTCTTCACGGAGCACGTCCTGCTGGGGCGAAAATATCCGCACAATGTGAAAGTGAAACATTGTCCGATGAGAGGAGAAAGCGATGAGAGGCGACGACAGCGGCGTCATCGAGCGGGGCGGCGAGTGCGCACGGTGAGCAGCGCAGCCCCCGTCCAGACGATGGTCGATGCCCGGACGTTGACCGAGCACCTCATTGATCTCGATATCCTCGTCGCTTCCCGTTCCCGAGGGAGCTACGTCGCACTGTGCGGTGGTGAGGTACTGGCCGCGAGTATGACGACTGAGGAACGTCGTTTCTGCCGGGCGTGTATTCGTCGGCAGGTCGACCGATGCTGCTGATCGGGCTCGACCTGCTGGAGTGGATCGCGCTTCGGCGCGTACACGAGGGTGGCGTGGCGCTGCACGGTTCGGAGTATCTCCACTGGGGCCGGAAGGTGCCGTGCTACCTGCCTGAAGGTTTCTCCCGACTGGTCGAGACCGGCCTGACCGAGCTGCTTGACCCGGGTTGCTCCAGCGGGTTACGGCGGATAGCGCCCACCTCACGCGGGCAAGAGCGCTACCGGGAGCTGAGCACGAAACGTGGTCTCTCTGTAGATCCCGAGCGGTCATCCGGAGGCTGCTCGGTCACCCTGACCGGCCGCATCCCTGATTGCGGTCGGTCAGGGGCTCCGGTCGGTCGTCGGTTGAGCGACCCCCTGTACTCCCGACGACCGGCCGGTCCAGAAGGACCACACAGCGCCGTGGCAAGACATTGAGGCATGGGGAGAGAATTGCATGAAGAGACAACGGAAGAGTAAGGTGCAGAGGGGTTTGGAGACTGTGCTTATTGTGTATGCCAGCCGTAAGCGCCCGCATGCTTGTCATCAAGAACTCAAGGTGGACGTCCGGCGCGGAACAACCATCGACACAGATCACGCCACAGGATTGGTGGCTGTCCGTACGACTCTGCCGCTGGACGAGGTGAGAATCGTCAAGATAAAACCATGCTAGGCATGGCTGGTGGCGCACCCGAGAGCTGCGGTACGCGGAGAGCAAGAAGCTCGGCACAGATCGAGGAGTCGGCGTGGTCAGGGTTCCACGGTGCGTTGCACGGCGTAGGTCACCACATCGGGAAGGTGGCCGGTCTGCCGATAAGCCCGCCGTTGGATGGTAGCGCCGTTGCCGCGCTGGAGCAGTGCGGCAACGAGATCCTTGACGATGTCGAGGTCCCCAGACTCCTCCAGTGCCGGACGGACGTGCTGGATCAGGGAGCGCAGCACCTCCTTGGAAGATGCCGGCCTGCCGGTGGGGCCGAGGAGATCGCCATCGAGGCCGGAGCGGCCCGCCCGCCATGCCATCAGGCGGAGCAGCTCGACGCGCAGCGGAGCCGGTGGCTCGTCGGCGTGCCACGCCCGGGCCGCGGTGTCGGCCAGTGCCCTGACCAGCGCCGCCAGCAGCACCGCGTCGTCGGGGAGCAGACAGACGTCAGCGACGCGGACCTCAAGCGTCGGGTGCTGGCGGGACAGCCGTGCATCGAAGTAGACCATGCCCTCGTCCAGGATCGTCTCGGAATCGATCATCGCCTGCACCGTGGCGTGGTACGCCTGAGCGGATCCGAACAACTCGGTGGGCCCGGCCGAGGGCCAGCGGGCCCAGACCTGGGACCGGAAGCTGGCGTAGGTGCTGTCCTCCCCTTGCCAGAACGGTGAATTGGCGCTCAGCGCAAGCAGCGGTGGCAGCCAGCCCCGGATCCGATCCAGGATGGCGACGCCCTCCTCATCGGAGTCGATCTCCACATGAACGTGGCAACCACAGGTGAGCTGTTGCTCGGCGGTGGGACCGAACTCGTCGACCATCCGCTGGTAACGGGGCGATGGCGTGATCAACGGCCGGGCCGGAAGTGGCGCGGTGGCCAGCGCCGCGACCTGCGAACCGACTGCTTCAGCCGCTGTGGCGGTCACTTGTCGCCAGCGTCGCAGCTCGGCTCCCAGTTCCTCCAGTGAGTCACACGGCCGGGTAGCCGTCTCGATCTGCGCCCGGGTCAGCTCACCGGTCACGCCCTCTTCCTCCCGCTGATCCTTCCCGCTGGGAACCTGGTCCAGCGCTGCGCTGGCCACGGACACCGCCTGGCCGTTGTCCGGGTGGACGAGCAGCAGTTCCTCTTCGACTCCGAAGCGACGTGATCCCATGCCCCCCTAATACCCCGAGGTTGCAATTTTTATGCGTGGCCTTCGCGACGAGTGCGAGGAAGGGCGTAGCAGTCTCGGCGGGGTCGGAACTATTGTGGCTGCCTCGTCGACGAGGGGAACCGTGCACTGCGGGTGCCCTTCAACCATTCCCCTAGCGTTTTGTGGAAAATGTTGGCCGAAATTTCGTCGGGAGTGAGTTGTCAGCGTGCGGATTCAACGCGATGGTGTTGTTGTTCCTGGTGACGACGAGGTTGGTGGATCCTTCGGTGGGTTTCAGTGCTGAACGGGTACCAGGAGGGTGAAGGTGGGAGGGGCGGGATGGGTCAGGCGGAGCCGGCCGCCTTCGGCCTCGGCCAGGCTGCGGGCCAGCGCCAGCCCGATGCCGTGCCCTTCGGCGAGCCGCGAGCGACGGGTGAACAGCTCCTTTTCCGGAGCCGTGATGCCGGGGCCCTCGTCGGAGACGTCGATGGCCAGTGCGTCGGTGGCATCACGGACCGCCACGGTGACCATGCCCGAGCCGTGCCTGGCCGCGTTGTCCAACAGCACCGTGAGCACCTGGCGGACGGCGGCGGTCGAGGCCGGAGAGGGCGGGGTGTGGGGATCGACCCTTATCCGCAGCGGGCGGTGCTCGGCGGCCAGTCGGTCGTGCCAGCCGCACTCGATTTCGTCGAGCAGGCTGGGCAGATCCAGCGGTCCCGCTGTGGACTTGGGAGCGTCTCTGGCCAGCGCGAGCAGTTCCTCGATCGTCTGTTCCAGCCGGTCGGTGGTGCCGATCCCGGCCGTGATGGCGTGTCGAAGATCCTGCCCCGGCCGGTCCAGCGCCGCCTCGAGTTGCAGCCGCAGCCCGGTCAGGGGAGTACGCAGCTGATGCGAGGCGTCGGCGGAGAACGCGCGTTCCCGGGCGAGCATGGCATCGAGGCGGGCAGCTGTGCTGTTCAGCGCGCTCCCGACGGCGTCGATCTCCGGGATGTCTCTCGGTGGGGTTCGCACGCTGAAGTCCCCTTCGCCCAGCCGCCGCGCCGCACCGGACAGCTCCTCCAGCGGCCGGGCCAGCCGGCCCGCCTGGCGGCGGGCCAATAGCCAGACCGCGCCGATGGCCACGCCCGCCAGTCCCGCCATGGCCAGCCAGGCCAGCCCGATCAGCTGGTAGACCGCGCGACGTGGGCTGCCTGCCCGCACGGCGCCGATCACGTCACTCTCATGGGTCACCGGTACGGCCACGACCAGCTCCTGATCGCCGTCGCGCCTGCCGATGGAGCCGTCCAGGGCCTGGCCGACCGCCGCGTCTCCCGCTGGGGGACCGACACCTGTGATGCGCAGCATACGTCGGTCGTCATACACGTAGACCGCGATGTCGGTGTTGGGTTTCGCGTCCGGGAGCCAGGGCGGTACCTGGCCGCGAACCACATCCGCGGCCACCACCAGCGCGGCGGCACCCGCCGTCTGCTCCAGCTTGGTCTGCTCGTCGATCAGCGCGTACTGCGCGACGGCCACGGCCAGCGGTACGCCGAACAGACTGATCGCGAGCACGGCGGCGAGCACGGCGAGGCCGACGATCCGGGTCCGCACCAGCGCCCCCTCTTCCGGCCGGCGACATCTACCGGGTCAGCACAGCACGCGGCCGGGTGATCTCAACGGATTTTGCCGACAGCTAACCGATCGCGGCCAGGGTCCTAACCACATCGGCTCTAGCGTTGGTCCCATGACGCACCAACTCACCCCCGCCTCCGACCGTGAGGAGCACCTGCGACGACGAACCACCAGTCGCTCGCCGCGCCAGGACTCCGTCTCGGTGACGTTGTACACCGAACCCGATCTCGACACGATCCGTGCCTGGGACCAGCTGGTCCGGGACACCCCGCGCAGCGATATCACCCAGTTGTCGGCGTGGTCGAATCTGCGGCGCCATGCCGGTTTCCTGCCGCTCTACCTGCTGGCCTGGCACAACGAGCGGCTGGTCGGGGGGGCGCTGGTGCTGCAGCGTCAGGTGCCGTTGCTCGGGTTGGTGGGTTACCTGCCCTACGGTCCGGTGATCGCGGCCGGGGAACCGAGAGCCGCCACCGCGAGCGCCCTGAGCGCCGCGTTGTCCGAGCTCGGCCACCACCACCTGGGCAGCTGCTTCGTGCAGCCGCCCGAGGACGGCGACGACATCAGTGACCAGCTGCTGGCGCGGGGATTCCGGCGCTCGACGGCGGGGATCGCCCCACAGGCATCGATCAGGATCGACCTCAGCGCCGACGTCGAAAAACTGCGCAACGGACTGAGCAAGAGCAATCGTCGCCGCAGCCGCCACTGGGCAGGCCGAGGCGTCTCCGTGCGCATCGGCGACGAGCGCGACCTGCCGCTGGTCGCCGACCTGCTGGCGCACACGGCGGCGTATCAGCATTTCGATTCACCTTCACTGGATTACCTCGCCACCCTGTACCGGGAACTGAAGCCGGGTGATCACGTCAAGGTCTTCATCGCGGAGCTGCATGGCGCGGCGGCGGTGGCGGAGCTGTTCACCGGCTGCGGTGGGGTATTCAAATCGAGGTTGACCGGGATGGTCCGTAGCGGGGCGGTGGCGAAATCCGGTGCCGCGGCGGCCCTGATGTGGAATGCGATGGTCTGGGCGAAGGCCAACGGATACCGCACGTTCGATTTCGGGGGTCTCGCGGTGGACATGGCGGAGGAGATAACGGCCGCCAGAACATCACGCTTGACCGGCCCCGCCGCGTTCAAAGCGTCCTTCGGTGGCCGGCCGTTCCATTATCCGACCCCGGTCGAGCTCATCTCCTCACCTCTGGTCAGGGTCGGCTACGACCTGGCGCGACGCTCTCCGGCCGGGAACAGACTGGTCGAAGCGATGAGGCGGGTGCTGCGGGCCGGTGCGGGCGAGTGACTGCGGTCCGGACCGGCTACCTGGTCACCGCGGTGGCCGGGCTCATGCTGATCATCAGTGGCTGTGGCTCCCCCCCGCCTCCCGATGCCTCCTCCACCCAGCCGAACCGCCAGCTCCCGGCGGACTGCACCACCCATATCGGTGATCCGGAAGGAGCGCAAACAGCGCTGGCGCAGGCGTTGCCCGGTGAAACGGTGTGCCTGCAAGGCAACGGCCTTGCCGACGCCGAACTGAACATGGTGGTCTCAGGAACGCCCAGCGAGCCGATTACCATCGCTGCCGACGGTGCCATCGTGCGAAGCATCGACATCAATGCCGACTACGTGATCGTGGACGGTTTCTCGTTGTTCGACGGGGCGGGCCTGAATATGAAAGGACGCGGAATCGTGGCCCGCAACAATGTGCTCCACAATCCCGCGGCCGATGGCATCCTCTGTGATAGCTGCTTCGACACGATCATCGAGTCCAACACCGTGCAGCGGGCGGACGGGACCGGAATCTACCTCATCGGGGAGCGAATCACGGTCCGCAACAACACGGTGAGCGAGTCGGTGCTCCTCACTCAAGGAGACGCCGACGGCATCCGGTTCTTCGGGTCCGGTCACCGACTGACCGGAAATACGATCAAGGACATCAAAGAGACCGGCTACGGTTACGATCCACGTGGGGGCCCGCACACCGACTGCTTCCAGACCTTCAGCGCCCCCAAACACCCACCCACCTACGACGTGGTCATCGCTGACAACATCTGCACGAACGTCGATGTGCAGTGCCTGATCGCCACCGGCAAGGGCGGTGGCGCCCGCGGTACCCCACCGGGACAGACCGCGATCACCTTCGAGCGCAACATCTGCGAGGTCAACGGTTCCCAGGCGGTACTGCTGGAGAACTTTCCCCATGTCACCGTGCGGGACAACAGCTTCTCCGGAGCCCGATACCGGGCGGTGCAGCTCAACGGAGGGTCGACCGATTCCGTCGTGACCGGCAACACCGTGCTGGGGCCCCTGCTCCCCTACGAGATCGACGAGCAGTCCCGGCCAGGGTTCCAGGCACAGGACAATGTCAGGCGCTGAGGCCGGCGATCAGGTCTCCGACTCCTCCAGCCGGTAGCCGTGTCCACGCAGGGTCACGATCCGAGGCACCACACCCCCCTCAGCCAGCGCGGCCAGCTTCCGGCGCAGCGCGGCCACGTGCACATCCAGAGTCTTGGTCGGCCCGGACCAGTTCTCGTCCCACACCTGTGCCATCAGGGTCTCCCGGCTGATCGCCACCCCCGGCGTCGCCGCCAGGCGCGCGAGCAGGTCGAACTCCTTGGCCCGCAGGACCAACTCCCGTCCCGCGACCGTCGCCCGCCTGCTCGCGGTGTTCACCACCAGATCGCCGATCGGCTGGGCCCGGGGGGCGACCGGAGCCACCCGGCGCAGATGTGCCCGAATCCGGGCGAGCAACTCCGCCAGCCGCACCGGCTTGGTCAGATAGTCGTCCGCTCCGGACTCCAGCCCTACGACGACGTCCATCTCCTCGGTGCGGGCGGTGAGCATCACCAGCACGGTCAACGGCTGGCTGGCCCGCAGTTGCCGACACACCTCGACGCCGTCCAGATCGGGCAGACCGAGGTCCAGGAGCACCAGGTCGAAGTTCACCCCGGCGGCCTGGTGCAGCGCACCGCGGCCGGTACGTTGCCACACCACCTGGTGCCCATGCGCGCGCAGGCTGGAGTCCAGCACCCCGCCGATGGTCTCGTCGTCCTCCACTACGAGAAGTCGGGACACGCTGGCGAGCCTAGCGCCAGCCACCCCGGGCACCCGCCATGAGCTCGGGTAGCCCCCGCGCCACCGTTTCGCCTCACCCCGCACGGGTGAAGACGGGCCGGATCCGCCGTTGCGAGGGTTGCGGTGGAC
>JBOHHE010000135.1:0-3091 GCA_050700355.1 Pseudonocardiaceae bacterium | reverse complement strand
GCTGTCGCCAGAATGGGTGACCGCGACCGACAGTGCGTCGAGGAACTGCTCGGGCGCGGGCCGGGCCAAGTCGTCTGGTGGCAACAGACCGAGCGGCCTGAGCTTTGCCGCGGATCTCGTCGACCGTGATGTGGTTCGGAGACGATCAGGTGCCCTTGGTCCAGTATTGCTGCAGCCTGGTGAGAGCGTCCTGTTTGCTCATGGCGGCTATCTCGATCTCGTTGAGGCCAACCCGGGAGATCAGCAAGCGGACCAGGTCGGCGGGCAGGGCGTGGGCTGGCGTTTCGGGCAGCCCGCGAGGAGGTGTGACTCCGTCGTGGACACAGGCCCAGAAGTCCGCCTCCGCCACGTGGAGTTGATCGCGCAGGATGTGTCGCCACAGGCTCTGGCCGTAGTTGTCCCGGTTCACCGGGTGCGAGATCCGGGTCCGCAGGATCCGCCCATCCGGGAGATCGAGTTCGTAGGTGACGTGATGGGTGCCAGTTCGCCCGCGCGCATCTCGGACCAGGCGCCACCCCTCGACCCGGCAGAAGGTGTCGTGGTCTTTACGGGTCGGCGGCGGCCAGCTCACCGCGCCGACCCGACCAGCCACTCCCGTAGCTGCTCGTCGTCACTGAGACTGATCAGATGGACCAGACCCCAGTTCTCCCGGTGGTTCGGGACGTCCAGCAGGCGCTCCTGCCAGTCCGCCGCGTACTCGCGCAGCGCCTGCACCATCTCGCTGATCGCCTCCTCGAAAGTCGGCCCATCAGCGGCCACCGGGAGTCCGGGAATGAACACTGACCAGCCCTGCGCCTCGGCAACCACCTGCGCCCGCACGGGGATCAGCGACGCGAGAAAATGCCGCAACCGCTCGACGTCGACCATGGCCGTTTTGGCGGACTCGCGCCGCACCGTGGCCACGCGACCCTGCTCGGCCGCATCCAGCAGGTCCTTCAGATGCACACGGGCCTCGGTGTAGCTGTCGTAGTGAACAGCAGACATGTGGGCGCCTCCCCTAGTAGGCCAGCACCATCATGTGCGGCTACCTCAAGTACGTCAAGTACCTATCGGTCTCAGCGGATCGCGGCCAGCAGCCGGTGGTTGAGGGCTTGGGTCAGTGGTGCGACCTCGGCGAAGCCGGCAGCGCGCAGGGCCTGTTCCCACTCGGTGATGGCGGTTCCCGTACCGTGGCGCCGCGGGCCGAACCGCCGGTCGCGCTCGGTGAACAGCGCTGCCAGCGCCGGTTCTGCGGCCAATGCCTCCCACCAGGCGTAGAAGTCCTCGAAGGCGGCGCCGGTGGCCGGTCCAGCCTCCCGGCTCAGTTCCCTGGTGAGCTCGGCCAGCCGGGGCGCACCAGGGTCGGTGAGCAGGCTGTCCAGATTGAGGAACACCCCGCCCGGACGCAGCAGCTCCGCCAGCCCCTGCGCGACGTGCGGCACGTGCTCCGAGTCGAGCCAGTGCAGGGCCGTCGCCGACACGATCGCGTCGAACTCGGCTCCGACCAGCTTCCCGGCCCAGTCCGGCGAGCGCAGGTCCGCCTCCACCCACCGCACCCGGTCACCGAGGGTGCGCCGGCCCAGCTCCAGCATCACCGGGTCGATGTCGAGCCCGAACACCACGGCATCGGGAAACCGGCGCAACGCCCGGTCCGCGAGCGATCCGGGCCCGCAGGCCAGGTCCAGCAGCCTGCCCGGCGCTGCGTCGAGGCGGCCCAGGACGTCGAGCATCAGCGCGAACGCCTCTTCCCGGTCGGGGATGTACCCGGTTTGCTGAGCGTCCCAGCGGCGTAGCCACTGTGCCCAGGCAATGGTGTCGATCTGTCCGGTCACAGGTCCTGCTCACGAGACTGTGGTAGTGATCTCGACCGCGCGGGGGGCGAACAGCAGCTGCACGCAGTCAGGCTCGGGCAGGACGCGGACGCCGACCCGGTAGACGGGCTCGAGCACCTGTGGTGTCAGCACTTCCTCGGGCGGTCCGGCGCACACGACCGCGCCCCGGTCGAGCAGGACGAGCCGGTCGCAGTACCGGGCGGCGAGGTTGAGATCGTGCAGCACGATCAGGGTGGTGACGCCCAGCGTGCGCACCAGCAGCAGGATCTCGTGCTGGTAGCCGATGTCGAGGTGGTTGGTCGGCTCGTCCAGCAGCAGGTGATCGGCTTGCTGAGCGAGGGTGCGGGCCACCAGCACGCGTTGCTTCTCGCCCCCGGACAGGGTCGCGAAGACGCGGTCGGCGAGCTGCCGCGCGCCGACCCGCCGCAGTGCCGCGGCCGCGATCTGGTAGTCGTCAGCCGCGTAGGCCTGCAGGGAGCCCCGGTGCGGTGAGCGGCCCAGCAGGACCATCTCGGCCACCGTCACCGGCACCTCGGCGGCTCCCTCCTGGGTGACGACGCCGACGCGCCGGGCGAGCTGGCGCGGCGTCAGCGACCGCACCGGCGTGTCGTCGAGGCGGATCAGCCCGGCGCGGGGCGCGAGCGCGGCGTAGACCGTGCGCAGCAGGGTCGTCTTGCCGCTGCCGTTCGGGCCGATCAGCCCCACCACCTGGCCCGGCTGGGCGGCGAGGCTGACCCCGGAGACGACGACGGTGCGGTCGTAGGCCACCGAGACGTCGTCGACCGAGATCACCGGTAGCTCGCCAGCTTGTCGGCCATCATCTCCAGTCCGTCCACCACGCCGGCACTCGGCCGCAGGAACGTGCTCTGAAAGGCCATGATCTGGCCCTCGCGGACCGCGGTCACCTCCGACATTCCCGGGATCGCCGCGATCTGGCTGATGGCCTGGTCGGGGTCCTCACCGAACAGGTACAGCACGATGACGTCGGGGTTGCGGTCGATGAGCTCCTCCTTACTGATCTCCCTGCCGAACCCCTCGACCTCGGCGAACACGTCCGCCACGCCGAGGGTCGTGAACATGGTGTGGGTCATGCTCGCGTTTCCGTACCCGTATGGGACGTCACCCCCGCCGGGCCAGAGCACGGCGCCGGTGAATTGCGTGCCGCTGCCGGCGGCCTGCTGCTCCACCGCGCGGACGCGCATCCGCATGTCGGCGAGCACGCGGGCCACCTCGTCGCCACTTCCGAACAGCCGGCCGTAGAGTTCCAGGTCGCCGTAGAC
>JBOHHE010000134.1:0-22280 GCA_050700355.1 Pseudonocardiaceae bacterium | reverse complement strand
CCTGAAGGCGGGTGTCGCAACACTGGGGATCGATGATCCGCCCGTGCGCGACACCCGCCAACCCGGCCACCTCCCCCGTTGGCCGCCAGCATCGACGCTCCGCCAACCGGGTGCCGCGGAGGTCGATTGGCTCAAGCCTCGCACACCGAAATGGATGGCGGCTGGACGAGAGTTGGATCGCCCTGCCATCCTTCTTGAGACCTGACCCGTACCTTGCGCCACCCCCCGGTGCACCAGCTAGGAAGACGATATGGAGTTCCGGCTCTTGGGAGCGCTGGAGGCACGCCACGGTGGTCGGCCAGTGGATCTGGGCGACCGGCAGCAGCGTTACGTGCTGGCCGCGCTGCTACTGGAAGCCAACAAGCCAGTTTCCGTGGAAAGACTCGTTGAGATCGTCTGGGGTCCTGCCGCACACGAGTCCGCCACAAAGCTCATCAACACCTACGTTTCGCGCCTACGGAAGATCTTCAGGGAGGCCGAAGCAGATGAAATTCAACTGGACAAGGATCCGCTCAACACCCGGACGCTTCGGGTCGACCTCGCTCGAATCGATTACTTCCGGTTCACCGAGCTGCGGAATCAGGCCCAAGCGGCGCAGCGAAATCGTGACGACGGCCACGCAATCATGCTGCTCCGCGAGGCGTCCCAGCTCTGGCAGGGAGAGTTCCTCGCAGACTTGGACAATGATGCACTTCGTTCTCCTTATCAGCGTCAATTACAACGCATCCGACTCGAAGTCCTCCATGACCTAGCCGTACTGGAAATCGACAACGGGGATTACGCATCGGTGCAGGACCACCTGTACGCGGTTGTTTCCGACAATCCAGAGAACGAGCGGCTGGCCGCTCTTCTCGGCAGAGCAATGCTGGCAGCCGGTGACCGCAACGGTGCGCTGGAAGTGGCTAATCGGACGATTATGGTAGTTCGAGAAAATGGCATGGAGATCTCGTCCGAGCTGAAATCACTACAGGAACTAGCATTACGAAGTGAGACCAGACGTCGACCTGTGCGGCTGCCGAGGGACCTCCGTACGTTCACCGGCCGAGATGCCGAACTCGATGCGCTACTGACCGTCGGACGCATTGCGGACGGCGAGTCCGTACCTCCTCCGGTCCTGACTGTCAGTGGAATGCCTGGCGTCGGTAAGACCACCCTGGCCGTCCATGCCGCTCATCAACTAGCCCCGAACTTTCCCGATGGTCAACTCTTCGTCGATCTCCATGGCTTTACGCCCAATCTTGATCCCGTCCCGCCCGATCATGCGCTCGGACGCCTGCTCACGATGCTTGGTATACCGGGCGCCGCTATTCCCAAAGATCTGGAGGACAGAGCCGCCCTTTACCGCAGCAAAATAGCGAATACTCGCAGACTCATCCTGCTCGACAACGCTAAGGACGAGGCCCAGGTAGAGCCGTTGTTGCCAGGCACCGCCGGTTCTCTCGTCATCGTTACCAGCCGACGCAGACTCAGCGGCCTGGACTACAGCCGCGGAGTCCATCTCGATCCGATGCCGCCAGACGAAGCGTTCGCCTTGTTCACACAAATTGTCGGTCCCGAACGTATCGGCCGGCAGGTCGACATCGCGCACGACATAGTCGAACTCGCCGGAAGGCTGCCTCTCGCTATTCGACTCGTCACCGGTCGACTTCTCGCCCATCCTCGCTGGCAGCTCGACTACCTTGCGGACCTGCTTCGCAAAAAAGCTCTGCGGCTGACGCAGTTTGATCCTGCGGAACGCCGCCTCGCGGCGGCCTTCTATGTGTCCTACGAGCAGCTCACGCCGGAACAACAGGAGGTATTCCGCCTGCTCGGCGCAGTATCCGGGCCAGAATTCGATAGCTGCTCCGTGGCCGCGTTGGCGGACGCAGCGGAGATCGATGTCGACGGATTACTCGAGATCCTCCATCGTCTCAGTTTGGTGGAGGACGCCTCGCCAGGACGCTACCGTCTCCATGACCTGCTTCGCACTTACGCCGAGATACTCACCGGCGACGACTCCGCGGACCGACACGCTGCTGTCTCCCGATTGCTCGATTACTACCTGCACAAGGCAGCCGCGGCAGCGGCAGCGGCCTTCCCGCACGACCGACACCGCTTACCACCGGACGCCGAACCCACCCGATTCAGGTCCACATTTGTGGCGGAGGAGGATGCGCTGGATTGGTTGCGGTTGGAGCACCGCAACCTGGTCGCGGCGATCCGACTCGCCGCTCACGACGACCGTAACGAAGTAGCCTGGAAGCTGGCGTGTGCCGTGTGGCGTTATCTCTACATCCGCGGCCATCTTGATGACTGGCGGGAAACCCTCTGGTTGGCGCTGCACGCGGCGCGTGGGTCGGGACATGTCTGGGGCCAGGCGCAGGCTCTCCAACAGCTCAGCTTGGCGTGCTGGCGAGCCGGGGACTCCCAACAGGCGTGGGATCTGGGCAGCGAGTCCTTACAGCTCTGGCTCTCCCTCGGGGATCACCATGGTGAAGCTGACGCGCGCAGTGCGCTCGGCTTGGCAGGCAAGCGATTGGGCCACTTCGCACAGGCGCGGGCGCACTACAGCCGGGCGATAGATCTTTATCGCGAGATCAACGACCAGCGCGGTTGTGCCAACGTGTTGGACAATCTCGGTGATCTCGATGAACGACTCGGTTATCTGCAGTCCGCATTAGGACGCCATAACGCCGCGCTGTCGATCCTGTGCGCCGTGAACGACCGGCAGGGCCAGGTGTATGGACTGAACAACATCGGCTGTGTGCGTCAGAAACTGGGGCAATTCAATGATGCCGCCGTGTTGCATCAGCGCGCGCTGACGATCTCCGAGCAGATCGAGTATCCACATGGTGCGGCGTTCTCGTTGAACTATCTGGGTGCCGCTTATCGGAATATGGGTGAGCCGGAAACCGCGGCAGGATACCACGGGCGGGCACTCGAAATTGCCAAGAACCTCGGTGATCCGACGCTGGAAACCGATATTCACAATGATCTGGGCGAGACTTATCTGGTTGGTGGCGACCACTCAGGGGCTTTGAAGAGTCACCGGGATGCATTAACCTTCGCTACCCGGACCGGCGACCTCCGCGAACAGGCCCGGGCGCACCACGGTATTGCCCGGGCCTTGCATATCGGTGATCTTCACGACGGTGCCTACGAGCACTGGCTGAAGGCGGTCGCGCTGTACCGGGATTTGGATATCCCCGAGGCCGGTCATGCTGAGAAAGAGCTGGGCCAGCTGAACTGCGCGTGCCGATGCGCGTGAATATCACCGCTGTATGCTATCCGCCGAACCACCCTTGACCAGCCGTGTCAGCAGATTTCACGACATGGGCGACACCGATCAATCGTCCGTCACCGACCGACGGTGCCGCCAGCTCCTGCGAAGCCGCGAGACCCGCAACAATGGCAATCCAGGCGAGGATCAGACAAATTTTTGAGACAGACATGATATACCCTTGCTTTCGTGTGAACGGGCCCATACTTTTAGCGACGCTACCCCTGCTCGGTAATACCGACCACCCCCTACTCAGATGAGTACGACACTCAGCGATTCGGCATGGTCAGTGCCTACGCGAGGGCGGTCAATGCGGCCGGTCCGTGGCGACGTGATGGCTGGTGCCTCGTTGCCCAGTATAGGGGCAGGCCAGGCCGTGCCCGAACGGGTGCAGACCAGCCAACCAGCGCACACTGCTACCGTCGTGGAGGGGGTGACCGCGTCGACGTGGTCTGCGAAGGAACCACCGACCCAATCGAGTGACCTATGGCCCTGGACCCTGACCCTTAAGAGCGGAATATTCGATGGGGAGCCGTTGGTCCAGGACGCGACTCGAGTCGTGATTCGGGTCCGGATACCGGTCCTAGCCTGGATCGGAGAAGGGAAAAAAATGACGCGGAGTTGGGCTTTGCTGCGGTTTTTCGGTTTGATACTGGCGCTGGCACTGTTCGGCGTGCTCGTGATGATCGTCAGCCTGTTCGGATAGGTTGTCCACCCGATCGGGCCATAAGTGATATCTTCCGGGTAGTCCTGCCGCTACATCTGGATCGCTACACCTGGATCCTGTCCGGAGTCGCCACGACACGGTCCGTGTCGGTCCACCAGTCAACGGATGGGGATGGGTTAGCCGATGGTGGCCGGAATCCGCCGCCTGGATGTCCGCAGGGGAAGGTTCAGCACGAGGTCCGCCCAGACAGTTTTGCCCCAGGAGGTGGGGACGACCCCCCAACGACTCGCCAGCGCCTCGACCAACCGCAGGCCGTGTGTCGTCCGGATGGCACGGGAAAGTGACGAGACGGGGAGCACAGTGCTGCGGTCGCTCACCTCGATGCGCAATATCTGCTGACGGACGGTCACACACAGCTCGATGGGGGAACCAGCGTGCTCGACCGCATTGGTCACGAGCTCGGTAACGATCATCAGTGCCACGTCGCGCAGCGCGTCCAGCCGCCATCGATTGCACACGTCGTGAAGCACTCGGCGGGCGATCCGGCTGGCATGGAGATCGGCGGGCAGCTGCCTGGTCACCCGACGCCGGGCCGGCGCCCGCTCGGCCGCCTCGACAGCCTGTTCACGAGTGTTGAACACTCGCACGTACAACGGGGCGGATCGGTGTAGCGCGGCCAGGGTGGTCGAGCACGCCGTAGCGATGATCAGCTCGCCGTCCGCCGCCGCGGCCGCCATCCGGCCCAGCGCGCGGAAGATCGAGACGCTCAATTCCTCCACGTGCTCCAGCCCGGCGAGATCCAGGACGATCGCGCTCGGTGAGGAGGCCATGACCTTCAGCGCGGCCGTCCGCAGTCCCGGGACGGTGTCCAGCCGCAGCTCTCCGTATACCTCGATCAGCCCGATCGGAGATGTGCTGCGCACCACACATCTCATCCCGGACTGATCCACAACTGCTCCATCGCCGACATCACCCTGTCCATCGGCCTGTGGGAGGTCCGCACGCGTCCGGGGGGTCATCGGGAAATCTACTCATGATTTCCGTGCTGGACACCGCCGATCGGAGTGAATCGGGGCGGTCGGGGGTACTACTGCATTCGGCTCAATTTCATAGGCCGAATGCAGTATAATCAGAGCACGGATCACCTGCTCGGCGTAACGCTCAGGGTTCGCAGCGGAACCATATAGCAGTACCATTCCGCGGTCCGCCCCAAACACGCGAGCGAGAATTCTCACATGATCATTGTGTTGCTGAGTCCCCTACATCAGGTTGAAACCTCCAACGATGGGCGGGCCCCACGGTGTCGCTGACGAGGCTCCTGAACTACCTCCCGCGCGGCAATATGCTCGATGATGTCGCCTGGCGTAAGCGGCACAAGTTCCTGCTGGGGGTGCTCTTCCTGCACATCCCGGCGTTTCTCGGCTTCGGGCTCTGGCTCGGCTACAGCATGGCGACCATCGGGCTCTTCGTACTGGCCGCCCCGACGGCCTGCCTGCTGCTGGGTGGCGTGGTACCGCACCGGCAGGTAGCCTCCTTCTTCGTCACGGCCGGGCTGGTGTACTGCTCTTCGGCCCTCGTCGGGCTGACGAACGGCACCATCGAGGCCCATTTTCATTTCTTCATCATCATCGGTTTCATCGCGCTCTATCAGGACTGGGTGCCGTTCCTGTGGAATATCGTGTTCACGGTCCTCAGCCATGGCATCGGCACGGCCTGGCAAACCGGGTTGATCTTCAATCATCCGTCTGCGCAGGCGAATCCGTGGGTTTGGGCGGCCATCCATGGAATCGCCGTGCTCTGTGCCTGTGTCGGCGTGGTGATCTTCTGGCACACCACCGAGAACGAACAACAAAAGACGATCGCACTGAGTACCCAGCTGGCTGAGAAGGAGCTCAACCAGCGGAAGTTCACCTCAGAACTGCTGGTCAACCTCGCTCGGCGCAACCAGAGCATGCTCTACCGGCAGCTGGACATCATCAACCAACTCGAGGAGAAGGAGCGCGACCCCGACGCGCTTGGCGAGCTGTTCCGGCTCGACCATCTGGCCACCCGCATCCGGCGCAACGCGGAGAGCCTGCTGGTGCTCTCCGGCGAGGAGCCGACCCGGGTCTGGAGCGAGCCAGTTCGCCTCATCGACGTGGTGCGCGCCGCCATCGCCGAGACCGAACATCTGGACCGCGTTGCGTTCACCGTTGACGAACGGATGGAAGTGCTCGGTCACACGGTCACCGATCTGACCCATGTGCTGGCCGAGCTGACCGAGAACGCGGTGCGGTTCTCTCCGCCGGAGACCAATGTCACCATCCGCACTCGGCCCTACCTGCGCATGCCCGGGGCCGCTGTGCTCACAGTAGAGGACTGGGGAGTCGGAATGCGGCCTGATGACATGACCGCCGCCAACGAACTGCTCGCTCATCCCCGGGGCGTCGACCTCTCGGTTTCGCAGCGGCTCGGGCTGCACGTCGTGGCCCGGCTCGCCGCCCGCCACAACATCCAGGCCTCACTCACACCTACCCCGGGCACCGGCGTCACGGCGGTCGTCGTGTTGCCTGCGGACTTGTTCGCCCGCAACCAGCGGCGGCCGGAGCCTGATGAATTCGCCGGGGTGGATGCCCGGCCGCGGATCGTCGATCCGGCCCTTACCAGGCACGCTACGCCGCTAACCTCTCCCATGCCGCGCTCGAACATTCCGGCGCCTCGGCTTTCCCCGACCAACGGCAGCAATGGACGGGGTCTGCACGCTCGGCCTGAGCATGAGGACGCGCGGGACTGGGCGGGTTGGTGGATACCAACCCGCCAGCCCACCGTGCCGGATTTCGCGACACTGCCCGAATTCGTTCCGCTGGTGCAGTCGGTGGCCCTACCAGCACCTCCACCACGTCAAGTCGGTGCATCGGCCCCAGCTGCCATCGCCTCCGAGGCGGCGGCTCTTGCCGGGCTCACCCGCCGTGTTCCTCAGGCACACCTCGCCCCCGAATTACGCCGCTCGCCTGCGTCGGGCGGAAATTCCCCCGAGTCTTCGTCGGGTGGGAACGTCCTGCACTCCTCGCCGGTCCCGGATGCGGAGCTGGCCAGGGAGGCGCTGTCCCGCTTTCAGCTCAGCAGGCAAGCCGCCCAGCAGCAGGTCAATGCCGACGACACTCGCTCACCGAACGGAACAGGTTCCATGTCATGAGTACGGCTGGCCCGATCAACGGGCAACTTGACTGGCTGCTCACCGACTTCAGGCGGGGGACCCCGGGGGTGCGCCACACCCTGGTGGTCTCCGGCGACGGCCTGCTGCTGGCCTCTTCGGACGGCACCGACGCGATGCTTGGCGATCAGCTGTCCGCCGCCACCTCGGGATTGGTGAGCCTGGCTAAGGGGTCCGCCCAGTTGTTGAGCATGGCGCCGGTCAGTCAGAGCATCGTGGAGATGACCGGTGGCTATCTGTTCCTGACGTCGATCAGCCAGGGTTCCACGCTTGCCGTGGTCGCCGAGCGGCAGTGTGACATGGGGCTAGTCGGCTACGAGATGACGATGCTGGCCGCACGGGTGGGGCACGCCCTGACCCCAGCGTCGCGCTCATCGGATCGGACATTGTCGTGACCGACCGCGGCGATCAGGAGGGTCATCGGGGAGACCAGGCGGGGGACCGGTACGGCGGTGATTACGGGTGGAGACCGGGTGACCGGGTGGTTCCGGCCTATGCGCTCACCCAGGGCCGGACTCGAACCGCTGGTCAGGATCTGCCGCTGGAAGCACTGGTCACCGCCACTGAACTCGCCGTGCAGAACCTGCCGACACTGCAGGTGGAGCGCCGGGCCATCGTCCGGATGTCGATGCGACCGACCTCGGTGGTGGAGATCGGCGCGGTACTGCACATCCCGGCAGGCGTGGCCCGGGTACTGGTCAGCGACCTGGCCAACTCCGGCTTCCTCACCGTGCACCTGCCCCGGTCCACCGACGACGTGGGTGGACCGGATGGAGAGATACTCGGAAGGTTGTTGGATGGACTACGCGCCCGCTGAGAACGATCGACGGCTCGACCCGGACCCTCAGCGTCCGTTGTTCCCACTGAAGATTCTGGTGGCCGGTGGGTTCGGAGTCGGAAAGACCACCTTTGTGGGGTCGCTTTCGGAGATTCCTCCGCTGAGCACCGAGCAGGAGATGACCGCACTGTCGAACGACATCGATGACGTGGCCGCCGTCCCGAACAAGACCACCACCACGGTGGCGATGGACTTCGGGCGCATCACCGTCGATGAGCAACTCATCCTCTATTTGTTCGGCACACCCGGGCAGAACCGGTTCTGGTTCATGTGGGACGAGCTGGCCCGCGGTGCGGTTGGCGCAGTCGTGCTCGTCGACATGCGAAGGGTGGACGACTGCTTTCCCGCGATCGACTACTTCGAAGATCGCGGGCTACCGTTTACTGTGGCGATCAATCAATTCCCCGACACCCCCGACTTCCCGATCGACGCTGTGCGCGATGCCCTGGCGATCTCCCCGAGTTGTCCCTTGGTCCAGATGGATGCCCGACATCCCCGCTCCAGCCTGGAAACTCTGATCACCCTTGTGGAACATGCTCTGGCCTGCAGCATCAGTTGAGCAGTGGCTGCGGCAGCTGCTCGGCTGGCTCACGGCCGGTTGTGGGTAAGGGGCACTTGCCAGATCAGTTCGGTGCCGTGGGGCGCCACGGGGTGGGTGTGGAGGCGACCACCCAGCTCTTCAGCTCGCCTGGCCAGGTTGGTCAGGCCACTGTCGGTTCGCTGCTCGGGCAGGCCGATACCGTCGTCGCGGACGGTGAGCCGGACCACCCGATCCTGCACGGCCAGCTCCACCAGCGCCGTGCTCGCCTCGGCGTGACGTCCGATGTTGGTCAGTGCCTCCCGCAGCACCGCCGTGAGCTGGGGAGCCACCGCGGGAGGCACCGCGCTGTCCACCGGCCCCTCGAAACGCGCCACGGGGTCGAAGAGGAGCACCTTGGCAGCCTCATGCAGAATCGCCAGCACCTCATGGCGTAGGCCCCTCCCCTTCTGGGCGGGGGAGCGCAGCGAGAAGATCGCCTGCCGGATCTCGTGGATGGTGTCGTCGAGCGCCTCGACGTAGGACGACAGCCGCTGCGCCACCTCGGGGTTTCGGGTCAGCCGCAGCGTGCCTTGCAGCCCGAGCCCGGTGGCGAAGAGCCGCTGGATCACTAGGTCGTGCAGGTCCCGAGCGATCCGGTCCCGATCCTCCAGCAGCACCAGCCGCTCCCGATCATCCCGGGACCGAGCCAGCTCCAAAGCCAGCGCGGCGTGGGTGGCGAATCCGGTGGTGGCGACGACATCATCGGCGTCGAAAGGATTGTAGCCGGCTTCCCTGGCCACCATGAGCACGCCGAGCATCCCATTGCCTAAAGTCAGCGGGACCAGCAGCACGGGCCCCCAGCGTGCTGACAGACCAACCCGCGGATCGGCTCGGGCATCGATTACCAGCTCGGGCTTGCCGGACGCCAACACTGACGCGTTTAACGAATCCTCAGCCGAGAACCGCGCTTCGCGCATCACGGCAGCCATGTTTCCCTGCGCCGCCGTGACCCGCAGGTCACCGGCGGCAAAGTCGGGGACGACGATGCTACCCAGAGTGGCGCCCGCCAGCACGCGGGCGCTGGCCGCGACGTGCTCCAGCGCTTCGTCTCGGCTCATCCCGCGCAGGAGGTCGGTGGCGAGCCGGGACGATATCTCCAGTGACCGTTGCCGCCGCGTGCTGGCCATGCCCACCGCCATCGCTCGCCCCACCCCTGTGAGCGATCGTCGCAAGTGCTGGTCGGTACTCGGAAGCGGCCGATCGGTCAGACAATGAGAAGTCCGAACGAGCCCCGCCCCCCGATGCGTCACCGAGGGGCGGGGGCACGCGGCAGAAGCTCCAGCTCAGCTGATGCCGAGCTTCTCTGCGGCCATCCTGGTTCCTTCAACACGATTCTTGATCTTCTGGAACGCCACGTCACGGGCGTAATCGGGGGAACCATGGTTCGGCTTCTCGTCAATACTGAATGGCGAGAATCCACAGTCATCCGTTGAGCCGAGGCGCTCCTTGGGAATGAAGTTAGCGGCTCGGACGAGACCGTCGCAGATCTCCTGCGCGCTTTCCGGACGAGGACTCTGCGTCACGGTCACCCCGACGTAAGCCATCTGTGCGACGCCGTTCGCATCCTCGCGCAGATGCTCGCCGATCAACTTGTAGACTGGTTCCTTGTCCCTTTCGCTGGCCAGCTGAATGAGGAAGTAGCCGGCATTCATCTGGAACATGCTCGGCAGGAGATCGCTGTAAGGCACGTCAGCACTGTGAACCGAGTCGCGGTCACCACCGGGGCAGGTGTGGATACCGATATTCGTGCGTTCCTCGGCCGAGAAGCGCTCGAGCACGCGGTTATTCAGTTCAATAAAGTGGGGCAGCAGGTCCGCTCCCGTCCACGGGTTACGTGGATCTTTTCTGGTCGACAACCGACCTTCGGTGAAGTCGATCGAAACTCTGACCGCTCCAGCGCTGAATGCTTCGCGAATATCCTTCTCGCATTCGTTGACAAGGTCTTCCTCGAACTCATCGCGGGAGTATCCGGGCACCTCCTCCTGTAGGGGATACAAGAGAGCGAGCATTGAAGGCGCAATCACGGCCTGCTTCATGGGCTTGGTGGCGTATCCAATAGACTTCTTCAGCGTGTCGGCCGCAAAAGTCTTGTACCGGAAGGGACCGCCGGTCAATCGGGGCAACTGCCGCCCATGGCCGTCGGCGAAAATCGCGAAGAACTGTCCGCCGGCGCCGAGGTTGTCGGCGAGACCGGTTCCTGCCAATGTATCCGTAATCGGGTATGTCGCGAAGCTCGACCACCGCTGCTCGCCATCGGAGACGATCGGAGATCCCGTCGCCTCCATACGTTCGATCGAATCTTTTGCGGCAGCGTCCTGTTCTACTTCGAGCTGATCCTTGGTGATCTTACCCTCGTCGTAAGCTGCGTAGGCGGCCTGGAGCGAGGAGGCCCGAGGCAGGGAGCCGACCGGCTCCGTAGGAATTCCTGTGTCTGTCCTCGGATCATAACCACTCATAACTTGTCCTCTCCTTTGAGTCGAGTAGGCTTACAGGTGGCTGAGCGGGGAAAGATGGTGTCCGCCACGGGTACCCTTCCAGTCACGAGACACCACCCCGCCACGAAAGTGGCCGCCGCCGACCGAACGCAGGTCGGCCGAAGAGGCAGGCAACAGACAGGTCTGTCTATCCGTAACTCAGAAGCATACTCATGTTGCAATTAGTCGGTCAACCTAGTAACTTTCGGTAGTATTAAGCAGGCGTTATCACTCTATCGAGTGGTAACAATTAGTAGTATGACTACAAAAAGTAAGCAAAGGGCCCGATGGTATGAAAGCCAAGTGGGAAGTGAGCGATCTGCGTTCCGGTGCCGTCTTGTTGTTGCTTCTTGCTGTGCCGCTAGGTGTGCTGGTTCTCCTCGGAAGCGTGTTCGCGACCGTGCTCGACGACGTGACCGAGAACGACGATCTGGCCATGCTCGACGCACCGGTGAGCGGGTTGGTTCACTATGCGCGCGAACCGTGGTTAAGCCGGTTCTTCGAGGTCGTCACATGGGCGGGCAGTGCTATTCTGTTAGCTCCGCTGATGCTGCTCGTCGGGCTTTACCTACGCCAGGTCACATCCCGCTGGCGGTCGCTGACCTTTCTCGTCGTCAGCCTGCTCGGCGCCTCCGTTCTGAGCAAATTGATCAAATCGGCCGTGGCCCGGCCGCGGCCGTTCGCCGTGGCCCTGGTCGAGGCCGACGGATACGGCTTTCCCTCCGGACACTCCACCGCAGCCATTGCGGCTTGGCTCGCCCTCGCCCTCGCATTGGGCGCAGGAACGCCCCGGTGGGGACCCAAAGTCGCCCTTGTCAGCACAGCCCTGGTCATCGCCGGCCTCGTCGGCCTGTCCCGGGTCTACCTCGGTGTCCACGAACCGACCGACGTCCTGGGCGGCTGGAGTCTCGGCGCGCTCTGGGTCGTCACCGTCCGGCTCATCGACAGCGAGCATCTGCGCCGGCTCATCCGCGGCCACGTCCGGTTCGGTAAGCAGTCCGCGCCGCAGCGTGCACCGCACGGCGCAGGCCGGTGAGGTCCATTATCGATTACGTTCACCCAGCCCATCGACTGCGCCTGGGCGGTGTGAACCTGGCAGTGCCGCAAAGCCGACCAGGTACCGTGACGATGTGCGGATCTTGGTGATCGACAACTACGATAGCTTCGTCTACAACCTCGTGCAGTATCTGGCCCAGTTGGGGGCGCAGTGCGTGGTGCGGCGCAACGATGCGCTCCAAGCCGGGGACCTCACCGCTGCGGACGGAGTTCTGATCAGTCCTGGACCGGGCACGCCGGAACGCGCCGGAGCGAGTATGGATGTCGTTCGGGACTGTGCTGAGCAGCGACGCCCGCTGCTCGGAGTGTGCTTGGGGCACCAGGCGATCGCGGCGGTATGGGGGGCCACGGTGGCGCGGGCCCCGGAGTTGCTGCACGGCAAGACCTCGTTGGTGCATCACGATGGCTCCGGTGTGCTGGCCGGCTTACCCGAGCCGTTCGTGGCCACTCGGTATCACTCGCTGACCGTGTTGCCCGAAACCGTTCCCGATGAGTTGACGGTCACCGGCCGCACCGAGTCTGGCGTCGTGATGGCATTGCGGCACCGGACGTTGCCGGTTCATGGGGTGCAGTTCCACCCCGAGTCGGTACTCACCGACGGCGGTCACCGGCTGCTGGCGAACTGGCTGCGGAGTGCGGGTGCCGACGTGTCCGAGCGGCGGGTGATCGAGTTGGAGATCGGAATGCGTGAGCTGGCCGCTGCCGCGGCGGTGCGCTGACGCCGAACAACCCGTGCATGGGCGCCTGACACACCGTGTGCTGACGCAGGACATACCGTGCAGGGGTGCCGGACACACCGGGGGCGGGGGGAATTAGCCGCCGCCGCGAGGCGGACCGGGGGAGGTGTCGGTGGGGGTTGTTGAGGAGGCGTCGCTTTCGGTGCCCACCGTGATGGTGATCGTTTGGTCGGGGGCGAAACCGCTGCCCTCTTTGACATCCTGATCGAGGATCTGACCCTCGTCGTCCTCGTCGGACACCGGGGTGGTGACCACGGTGAAGCTGCCGGTCCAGCCCAGCCGTTGCAGGATGATCTGTGCTTGGCGAGGGTTCTTGCCGATCAGGTCGGGCATCGTGAGCTCATTTCCACGTGACACGGTGAGCGTCACGGTGCTGCCTTCCTCGACCTCCGTACTTCCGGCGGGATTCTGTTCCAGTACCTCGCCGACCGGCCGAGGGGAATCCACCTCCTGCACCTGCGGGGTGAGCCGAGCCCCGGAAATGTTGCGTTTGGCCTGCTCGACGCTGGTGCCGACGACGTCGGGCACGGCCACGGTCTCCGGCGGCACGCCGACGGTGATCGTCACTGCGGTGCCCTTTTTCAGCTTGCTGCCGGCCGGAGGATCCTGTGTGATCACCCGATCCACCTGGGCAGGATCGGAGACGACCTGCTGGCGCTGCGTCGGAGACAGCACCAGTTCGGCCCTCTGCAGTGACTGCTGGGCCTGTCCACTGTCCAGTCCCTGCAGGTTGGGGACCTCTACCTCGGTGGGTCCGGTGCCGACGTCCAGCCGGATCGTGGTTTCAGGCAGTGCGCTACCCGAGGGGCTCATTCTGATCACGCGATCGACGTCCTCCGGTGAGGACTCGACGAGGTTGCGCTGGGTCGGGAAGCCGGCGCTGTTGAGTGTCTGCTCGGCTTGCAACAGTGGCTGTCCGACGACGTTGGGCACCACGATCTGCTTGGGTACATCGACGAAGACATTGGTGAACACCAACAGGAATATGGCGATCAGCCCTACGGCCACCACTGCGGCGAGGATCCAGACACCAGGGCGCGACCGCCGCTGTTCGTAGTCTGGTTCTCCGGAGCGGTGCCGGGTCGGCCTGATCATCTGGGTGGGACCGGTATCCAGCATGGAGGTGCGGTCGGCGTCGGTCATCACCGTGGGGGCCATCGGTCGCTGGCCGGCCAACGCGCGGACCAGATCCGAGCGCATCTCCGCTGCTGACTGGTACCGGTTGGCGGGGTTCTTGCTCATCGCCCTGAGCACCATGGCGTCCATCGCCGCTGAGATACCGGGGTGTTGATGCGAGGGTGGTGTGGGGTCTTCCCGCACGTGCTGGTATGCCACCGCGACCGGGGAGTCGCCGGTGAACGGCGGCTGACCGGTGATCAGTTCATAGAGCACGCAACCGGCGGCATAGACATCGGATCGGGCGTCCACCGGCTCACCGCGGGCCTGCTCGGGAGACAGATACTGGGCGGTACCGATCACGGCCGCGGTCTGGGTGAGACCTTGGCCGTCGGCCAGCGCGCGGGCGATGCCGAAATCCATCACCTTGACCGCGCCATCGTTGGTGATCATTACGTTGGCCGGTTTGACGTCGCGGTGGATGATGCCGCCGCGATGGCTGAAGTCCAACGCGGCACAGACGTCGGCCATCGTCTCCATGGCGCGCTGCTCGTCCATCGGACCCTCGGTCTTGACGATGTCGCGCAACGTCCGGCCCTCGACGAACTCCATCACGATGTAGGGCAGCGGACCGTAATCGGAGTCGGTCTCTCCGGTGTCGTACACCGCGACGATCGCGGGGTGGTTCAACGCGGCGGCGTTCTGGGCCTCCTTGCGGAAGCGGTGCTGAAACTGCGGGTCCCGGGCCAGATCGGCGCGCAGCACCTTGATGGCCACATCGCGACCGAGCCGGATGTCGCGGCCGCGATGCACCTCGGACATGCCGCCGTAGCCGAGCGTCTCGCCCAGCTCGTAGCGCTCCGACAGCAGTCGGGGAGTCGTGGTCATTGCGCGGCTGTCCCGCTCCCTGTCTGTGATCCGCCCCTCGTGGCGCGGGACTTCATCATGCCTGCTAACCGATTGTGACCCAATTGGGTTGGACTGCTCACGAACGCTCCTCACAGGTCAGCGTGAGTGTCGACCCGACCGGCACCACACCTACTCCCGGCTCGACCTCGGTGACCTGGCATGTCGAGAGATTGTCGGGGTCGATCTCGTCGCCGTCCCGGTCCACGACCAGCGGCTCGAGCTCCCGGTCCACCGCGATGGCCGCAGCGGCACTGCCCGATTTCCCCACGTAGTCCAGCCACAGGATGACCACCCTGCCGGGCACTAACTGGGGGATCGGTTCCTGAGTCTCGTCCTCGTCGGCCGGGTCCGGTGTTGCGGGCTCCGGTTCCTGGGTCTGGGTGGGCGCCGGGGGTGGCTGGGACGGCACCGTACTGCTTGGTGCTGGTGCCGCATTGCTGGACTGCACCACGTCACGAAGCACATAACCGGCGAGCACCAGCGTGAGGACCGCCAGCAACGCTACCGCGACGCCTGTCGTGCCGCGCCGCGAGTTCCGCTGCGGAGGGTACCGGCCTGGGTGCGGCCGGGGGTGCGGACCGGTCATGGTCCCGGACGGGAGCAACGCGGTCTGCGGCGGGGGGAAACTTCCCGGCTGTTGGAGTGCGGTGGTGCCCGTCATCCCGGCTGGGCGTGGTGGCCTACGCCCAGCCTGAACTGCGGCCACCGCCATGGCGAACTCCCCGCCGGTGCCGTAGCGCCGGCTCGGATCCTTGACCAGGGTGGCCTCGATCAGCGCACGAACCTCCGGTGGCACGTCGGAGGGCAGCGGAGGTGGCGGTTCGTGGATATGCATCAGCGCGATGGCGATCGCGCTGTCTGCGGGGAAGGGCCGTTTGCCTGCCAGACACTCGTAGCCCACCACGCCGAGGGAATAGATGTCGCTGGCCGGACCGGCCTGCTGCCCGGCGGCCTGCTCTGGTGCGATGTAGTGCGCGGTGCCCATCACCATGCCCTGGCGGGTCACCGGAGCGGCATCCACGGCCCTGGCGATACCGAAATCGGTGAGCTTCACCCGCCCGGCTGGGGTGATCAGGATGTTGGCCGGTTTGATGTCGCGGTGCACGAGGCCGCGTTCGTGCGCCGCCTGCAGGGCGTCAGCGGCTTGTCCGAGAATGTCGAGTGCCCAGTCCACGGACAGCCGAGGATCGCGCAGCAGAATTGTGGCCAGCGAGTCCCCGCTCACCAGCTCCATGACCAGAAACGCATCCGAAATTCCGGCGCCTGATATGGCGGACTGTGTCTCGCCGTAGTCATGCACCGCGGCGATCCCGGGATGGTTCAGCGACGCGGTCAGTCGCGCCTCGGTGTGGAAACGGTCCCGGAACTCGGGGTCACCGGACAACTCCGGCTTGAGTACCTTGACCGCGACCTGACGACCCAGCCGAGTGTCCCCCGCCTGCCACACCTCGCCCATCCCACCGACGGCAATGCGCCGCTCCAGGCGATAGCGCTGGGCGAGCAGCTGGCCGGTGGTCAACGTCATCTGGACACCGCCGCTCTGGACACCGCCGCTCTGGACATCACCGGGCAGTGCTGTGGGTGTACCACCATCATCACCGACCACCGTCCAGCGCGGCTCGGATGACGGCACGCCCGATCGGCGCGGCCAGCGACCCACCGGTCGCTTCCAGACCCCGATCGCCCCCGTCTTCGACCAACACCGCGATCGCCACCTGGGGGTTCTCCGCGGGCGCGAAGGCCACGTACCAGCCGTGTGGTGGAGTGTTCTTGGGGTCGGCGCCATGCTCGGCGGTGCCGGTCTTCGCGGCGATGCTCACTCCCCTGATCTTGCCCTCGTCGCGATAGCTGTTCTCGGCTGCCACCATCATGTCCCGGACCTTCGCGGCGGTGGCGCCCGACATCGCCTCCTGTTCTTCCTCCGGCTCGAACTCTTCCAGCACGGCCAGGTCCGAGGCCAGGATGTTCCGCACCAGTTGGGGCTTCATGCGTACCCCGTCGTTGGCGATCGTGGCGGCTATCACAGCGTTCTGCAGCGGGGTGAGGGCCACGTCGCGCTGTCCGATGGAGGACTGCTGCAATGCGGCGACATCGGGGATGTCGCCCAGCGTGGAGGGCGTCACCTTGAGCGGGATCTCCAGATCCTGCTCCCCGATGCCGAGCAGCTCGGCCTGCTTGCGCAGGTCGTTCTCCCCGACGGTGGTGACCAGTTGGGCGAAGGCGGTGTTGCAGGAGCGCACCAGCGCCTCACTGAGCGTGGCGGTCTGACCGCCGCCGCACGGGCGATCCGCGAAGTTGCGCAGACTGGTCGAGGTGTTCTCAAGTTCCAGTGCGGGGGCTGCGGTCAGCGGGGTGTCCGGGGTGGCCTTGCCGTTCTCCAGCGCGGCTGCGGTGACGGCGAGCTTGAACGTCGACCCCGGCGGGTATGTCGCGTCGACGGCTCGGTTGGTCAGTGGGGAGCCGTTGTCCTCTGAAATGGCGGAGTTCCAAGCGGCTTCCTGCTCCGCGCCGTCGTGCGAGGCCAGCCCGTTCGGGCCATAGGAAGGAGTCGAGACCATCGCGAGTATCTCGCCGGTGTCCGGCTTGATCGCTACCACTGAACCGGTGAACTTCTGGCTGGTCAGCTGATCGAAGGCGACCTGTTGCACGGCCGGGTCGACGGTCAGCTCGACGCTGCCGCCTCGGGGTTCCTGACCGGTGATCAGATCTGAGAGTCGTCGCACGAACAGGCTGTCGTCGGACCCGTTCAGCACCGAGTCCATGGCCTTCTCCATGCCACCCGCGCCGTAGCGCAGCGAGTAGTACCCCGTGATCGGCGCGAAGAGCGGGCCGTCGAGGTAGGTGCGGGTGAAGCGCAGCGGCCCACCGGTCTCCACCGAACTGGCCAGCGACAGCCCACCGGCGATGAGCTGACCGCGTTGCCTGCCGTACTCGTCGAGCAGCACCCGGCGGTTCCGGGTGTCGGAGCGGAACTCGTCAGCTTTGACGACCTGGATATAGGTGGCATTGGCCAGCAGCAGGACGATCATCCCCATGACGGCCAGCGCGACGCGGCGAAGTGGGGTGTTCATGGTCGCTTCACCATTTCAGTGTGTGCCTCGGCCAGCGGAGCCGCCGGTTTGCGCGGCGCCGAGGGCACGGGGGCGCGCGCCGAGTTGGAGATCCGCAGTAACAGCGCCACCAGGATGTAGTTGGCCAGCAGGGACGAGCCGCCGTAGGACAGGAACGGCGCGGTGAGCCCGGTCAGCGGGATCAGCTTGGTCACCCCCCCGACCACGACGAACACCTGGAGTCCGATCGCGAAGGACAGCCCGGCGGCGAGCAGCTTGCCGAAGGTGTCGCGCACGGCGAGCGCGGTGCGCATCCCACGCATCACCAGGAGCAGATAGGTGAACAGCACCGCGGCCAGACCGACGAATCCCAGCTCCTCGCCGATCGCGGCGGTGATGAAGTCGGTGTGCGCCTCGGGCACCAGGTCGGGCCGTCCCGCGCCCAGTCCGGTGCCGAAGACCCCGCCGGTGCCGAGCCCGAACAGGGACTGCGCCATCTGATAGCCGGCTCCGTCGTAGTCGGAGAACGGGTCCAGCCACGCGGTCACGCGATCCTGCACGTGGGCGAACAGGGTGCGTGCGACCATGGCGCCCGCGACGAAGAAGGACAGCCCGATCACCAGCCACGCGATCCGTTCGGTGGCGATATAGATGAGCACCAGCACGATGCCGAAGAACAGCAGCGAGGACCCCAGATCCTTCTCCAGAACCAGAACACCCAGTGACAGCCCCCAGGCCACCAGCAATGGAGCCAGGTCACGGGGTCTGGGCAGTTCCATGCCCAGCACCTTCTTGCCCGCGGTGTTGAACAGGTCCCGCTTGGTCACCAGGAACGAAGCGAAGAAGATCATCAGCAGGATCTTGGCGAATTCGCCTGGCTGAATGCCGAGGCCACCGAATCGCAGCCAGATCTTCGCGCCGTTGACCTCGGAGATGGAGCTGGGTAGCAGACCGGGCAGGGCCAGCAGGGTCAGCCCGACCAACCCGGCCGTATAGCTGTAGCGGGTCAGCATGCGGTGGTCGCGGACCTGCATCAGGACGGCGACGAACAGCCCCAGCGCAAGGGTGGTCCACGCGATCTGCCGGGGCACATCGCCCGCCGGAATCTCGTTTCCAGTTGCCACGGCCGTCACTGCCTCGGCCAGGTCGAGCCGGTGGATGAACACCAGTCCGAGTCCGTTGAGCACCGCGACGCAGGGCAGGATCAGCGGGTCGGCATAGGGGGCCAGGATCCGCACCGCCACGTGCGCAACGGCGAACAGTCCGAGGAAGGCGGCGCCGTAGTACAGCAGTGCGCGGGTGAGCTCGTTCGACTGGTTGAGCTCCACCAGTACCAGTGCCGTGGTCACCACGACCGCAGCGAAGGCCAGCATGGCCAGTTCGAGATTACGGCTGGTGGCTGATTTCGAGGTGGGCGTAGCGGCCGGAGCGGAAGTAGGGGCTGCCATCAACGCACCTTCCGACAGTCCACTCCGGGTTGCGGAGGCGTGACCGGCGACGGCGTGCCGACGGTCGAGTTCGGGACTGATGTTTCGGTGGGCTGATCCCCGGTGGGCTGATCCCCAGTGGGCTGGTCTCCGGCAGGGAGAGGTGAGTTCTCGGTGCCTGTCGGGCTGCTGGTTCCGGTCTCGGAGCAGGGCGGCAGTTGACCAGTGGCGCGCAGGCCC
The DNA here is from genome assembly GCA_050700355.1 of Pseudonocardiaceae bacterium. Lineage (GTDB taxonomy): Bacteria > Actinomycetota > Actinomycetes > Mycobacteriales > Pseudonocardiaceae. The sequence goes on along the minus strand of JBOHHE010000134.1, from coordinate 2,734 downwards.
TCGATGATGCTGCGGCTACCAGGCAGCCCGGAGCGGCTGATGATCCCGCGGTTGACCTCGACCCGGCGGGCCTCGACCAGATCGTTCAGGAAGATTTTCTCGCAGCCTGGTTCATCGTCCGGGCAGCTGTCCTCGGCCCTGGTGTGCAGTGCCAGGCCGAGCACGTCGTCCGGAATTCCCTGGAAGATCACTACCTCACCGCTGTCGGTAGCCCCGACGTAGTACTGGCCGAGCACCCAGGAGACCCCCACCACAGCGACCCCGCCCACCAGCGCGAGCAGCAGCACCACGCCGACCAGTCTGCGGCGCCGTTGCCGCTGGCGGTTTCGCGGGTCGGGCGCGGGGGGGAGGACCTGCTGACGTGCCGGGCGCGGGAGGGTGGTCGTCGCAGCCCGGGACGCGGCGGAGTTCGGTTGAGGAGCCTCGACGCCATCACCGGCGGCACCCCCGATGATGGGTGCGTGCTCGCCGTACTCGACATCCACCACATCCGCCACGATGCAGGTGACGTTGTCCGGGCCACCGCTCTTGAGAGCCAGCTCGATGAGGCGGTCGGCGCAGGCGTGTGGGTCGGGGATCCGCAGTGCTTCGGCGAGGGTTTCGGCGCTGACCACCCCGGACAGCCCATCGGAGCAGAGCAGGTAGCGATCTCCGGCGCGGGCTTCTCGGACGGTGAGCGAGGGTTCCACGTCGTGCCCGGTGAGTGCTTTGAGTAGGAGTGAGCGTTGTGGGTGGTGATTGGCCTCGTTCTCGGTGATCCGACCCTCGTCGATCAGGGACTGGACGAACGTGTCGTCGTGCGTGATCTGGTTGAACGCCCCATCACGGCACAGGTAGGCGCGGGAGTCGCCGACATGTGCCAGGCCGAGCTTGTTGCCACCGAAGAGCACCGCGGTGAGCGTGGTACCCATGCCCTCACGTTCCGGATCCTCGCGGACCAGTTCGCTGATCGCGGCATTGCCGGCGCGGGTGGCCTGGTGCAGCTGGTCGAGCAGGTCGTTGCCGGGCTGGTCGTCGTCCAGCGGAGCGAACGCCGCGATGACAACCTTGGACGCGACCTCCCCGGCCGCGTGGCCACCCATCCCGTCGGCCAGCGCCAGCAGGCGGGGACCGGCGTAAACCGCGTCCTGGTTGTTCTGTCTGACCAGGCCGCGGTCGCTTCGGGCGGCGTAGCGGAGGACCAGAGTCATGAGCGCAGCTCGATCACCGTCTTGCCGATGCGGATGGGTACCCCGAGCGGAACCCGGGTGGGCCCGGTGACTTTAGCCCGGTCCAGATAGGTGCCGTTAGTGGATCCCAGGTCTTCGAGGAACCAGTCGCTACCCTGGAAGCCGAGGCGGGCGTGCCGGGTGGACGCGTAGTCGTCATCGAGGACCAGGGTGGAATCATCGGCGCGGCCGAGGAGAATGGGTCGCCCGTCCAGCGAGATGCGGGTGCCGGCCAGGGCGCCCGCGGTGACCACCAGTTGGCGGGCCTCCCGGCTGCGCTGGCCCCGCTGGTCGCGGCGGGACACCGGAAGGCTGGCCCGCAGTCCGGAAGCCGCGAACAGATCGGAACGCACGATGCGCAGCGCGGCCACCACGAACAACCAGAGCAGGATGAGAAAACCCGCTCTGGTGAGCTGCAGCACCAACTCCGGCACGCTCGAATCGTCTCTTCTGAGTCGTCTAATGGTTGGTCCGGGGCTCGTTCGACATCGATCCCTCAGCTCTGGGCACGGAAGACGAGGGAGGAGTGCCCGACCCGGACCACATCACCGTCGGTGAGTCGCCAGGTCTGCACCGGGGTACCATTGACCGTGGTGCCATTCGTGGACCCGAGGTCGGCGAGCATCGCCACCTGCCCATCCCAGGTGATCTCCAGGTGCCTACGGGACACCCCGGTATCGGGCAACCGGAAGTGTGCGTCCTGGCCGCGACCCACGACGTTGCTACCCTCGGTGAGCTGATGGTTGCGGTTCGACCCGTCGTCCAGGTGCAGGGAAGCGACGAACTGGCGTGGGCCCGTCTGCACCGCGGGGGGCGCGTAGCCTTGGACGCCGGGGTCGGCCGGATAGCTCGGCGCCGCGGCGTTGTAGCTGTAGTTCTGCTCGCCATAGCTCTGGTCGTAGCCGTAACCCTGCTGTGGGTTGCCCTGGGGATTGGCGTACTGACCGTAGTTCTGCTCCCCGTAGTTCTGGGGGTAGCCCTGGCCGGGGGGCTGCTGCTGGCCGTAGCCGGAGTCGTAGCCGCCCTGGTGGTAGCCCTGCTGATAGCCTTGGTCGTAGCCGTACTGCTGACCGTAGTTCTGGTCGTAGCCGCCCGGGGGGCCACCGTAGTTCTGCTCCCCGTAGTTCGGGGGGTAGCCCTGGCCGGACCCTTGCTGGTTCTGGGCATAGTCGTAACCGTAGTTCTGGTCTGCGCTGTAACCGCCTTGTTGGTTGTACTGACCCCGCCGGTCGTCCTCGGGGTAGTGACCCGGTTGCTGGCTCATGGCTTGGTCTCCTGGGGTACGAGGGTGCGCCACCATCTGGCGCGATGCTTCGGGGTCCACGGACGAACTGGTGCGGAATTGTCCAGTGTGTAGCGTCTCAGACCGCTCCAGGGTGACCACAACGTCTCCGTAGGTGTCCCATGCCTGATCGCTGAGATGATCCTGGATGCAGTCCTGGAGCAACCGGGTCACCCGCTGCTCGTCACCCGCGAGCCGGTCGTGGTCTGCCGACCCGAGCGTGACGGTATAACGGTTGGGCGCG
>JBOHHE010000133.1:0-3213 GCA_050700355.1 Pseudonocardiaceae bacterium | reverse complement strand
GTACACCTACGAGGGTGACCAGCTCGGCCAGGGCAAGGAGAACGCCCGCAAGTTCCTCGGTGACAACCCCGATATCGCCGCCGAGATCGAGAAGCGGATCAAGGACAAGATGGGCATCGGGGCGAAGCTGGACGACGACGGAACCGTGCCGGCCCCGGTCGACTTCTGATGGATTCCACCGCACAGGCACGGGGAATCTGCCTGAAGTTGCTTACCGCGCGGCCGCGCAGCCGCGCAGAGCTCGCCGAGGCCCTACGTCGGCGAGGGATCACCGAAGAAGTCGGTGAGTCAGTGCTTGACCGCCTAGGGGAGGTTGGCCTGGTGGATGATGCCGCGTTCGCTGAGACCGTGGCGCACTCCGAGCGCACCTACCGCGGTTTAGGCAGACGGGCGTTAAGCGCCGAGCTTCGCCGTAGGGGAGTGCCCGACCTCATCGCCCGCGAGACGGTGGCGTCGGTGCAACCCGAGGATGAGGAGCAGCGGGCGCGTGAACTCGTTCGGCGAAAGCTGCGTACGGCTGGCACCGGGGATCCAGCCACGCTGGTGCGCAGGTTGGCTGGGATGCTGGCCCGCAAGGGCTATTCCGAGGCCCTGGCGTTACGGGTGGTGCGCGACGAGCTCGGCCGGGATGGTTGGCCTGGCGACGACGTCGAGCCCAGTCCGGACTGACTTCCGGGCGAGACGAACTCGACGCCGGCCGGTAGATCGTCGCGGGCGTGCGCCTCGCCCAGCAGGTGTACCAGGGTGGAGCGGAACTCCTCGACGGCTCGGGTTGGGTGCACGTCAGTGCGGTGGGCCAGGGCGATCGTGCGGGTGGGAACGGGAGTCGCGAACGGCACGCCGCGCAGCTTCGGGCGTCCCGGCAGAACCATGCTTGGCACCACCGCGATGCCCAGTCCGGCTTCGACGAAGCTGAGCACTGCGTCCATTTCGCCTCCCTCAATGGCGAACCGAGGCTGGAATCCGGCCCGCTGACAGGCTATGAGGGTCATCGATCTCAGGTCATAACCCTCTCGGAACATCACCAGTGGCTGGTCTCGGAGGTCGTCGATCCGCAACGATTCCGGGACGGCGTCCGTGCTGCGCGGCACGGCGACCGTGAGCTGCTCACGCAGGATCGGCACGGTGTCCAGGATGGGATTTCCGCCGTGCAGTGGTGAGGTGATCAGCGCCAGGTCGATGGCACCCTCCGCGACCTGGCGCACCAGATCACGGGACCCGCTTTCGTCGATGATGAGCTGGATCCCCGGATAGCGGGCGCCGAATTTCGCCAGCACATCGGCCAGCAGCCCGGTGCACAGGCTCGGTGTGGCACCCAGCCGTAGGCGCCCTCGACGGAGCTCGGCCAGCTCGTTCACCTGGACCCGAGCCGTCTCCAGGTCGTCCAGAATCCGCTTGGCGAAGGGAACGAGCACTTCTCCAGCGGGGGTGAGGCTCACGTTGCCCCGGGCACGGTGGAACAGTTCACTGCCCAGTTCGCGCTCCAGGTTGTGAATCTGCTTGCTCAGCGACGGCTGGGCGACGTGGGAGAGTTCCGCCGCCCGGGTGAAGTGCCGGGTCTGGGCGACGGCGAGGAAGTACACCAGCTGCTGCAGTTGCATACTGATAGTCTAAAGCTATCGAGATGAGCGTTACCATATCTTGGACCTGTGCCGACGGGAGGACCTACCGTCGGAGACGTTCCACTGCCGGTAGGAGTGCCATCGGAGTCCTCGCCGCACTCAACGAGGTTTCCGCAAGCTCGGGCCGGGAGAGTGGACGATGATCTTCAAGACCCCAGGCCTGCGCCACCGACCCGAATCGACGTCATGACCACGACATCACCATCCCCGCCGTCCCGGAGTGCCCGGGCTGGTCGGGCCGCCGTGCCGGCCCGGGTCCTGCGTACCGACCGCTGGTGGCTCTCCCCGCTGGTGACGGCCACCGTGCTGGGCCTCTTCATCGTCTACACAACGATCCGCCTGTTCATGCGCGACTTCTACTGGGTGGACGAGTACCGCTACCTCACCCCGCTCTACTCGCCGTGCCTGAGCGACTCGTGCGCGCCTGGCTCGGCTCACTTCGGCACCCCACTGCCGGCGTTTCCCTTGGCGGTGCCCTTACCGATCCTGATCTTTCCGATCCTCGCCGGGTTCCGGGCCAGCTGCTACTACTACCGCAAGGCGGGTTACCGAGCGTTTCTGCTTTCCCCACCGGCCTGCGCGGTGACCGAACCGGCCAAAATCTACACCGGCGAGACCCTCTTCCCATTGGTGCTGCAGAACCTGCATCGCTACTTCTTCTATCTGGCCAGCGCGCTGCTTTTGATCAACACATACGACGCGGTACTGGCGTTCTTCCCCGCCGATGGCGGTTTCGGAGTCGGTCTGGGCTCGCTCATCCTGCTGGTCAACGTGACCATGCTGTGGCTGTACTCGCTGTCCTGCCACGCCTGCCGGCACATCTTCGGTGGCCGGCTCAAGCACTTCTCCAAACATCCCGTGCAGTACTGGTTCTGGACCCAGCTGTCCAAGCTCAACGGCCGCCATATGCAGTTCGCCTGGACCTCATTGATCACAGTGATGATCACGGACTTCTACATCATGGCCGTCTCCGCGGGTTGGTTCACCGACCTGCGCATCCTCAATTAAGGATCCCGATATCGATGACCGAGATCGAGCGGCACGACTACGACGTCGTGGTGATCGGCGCGGGTGGTGCTGGGCTACGTGCGGCGATCGAGACCCGCGAGCTGGGCAAGCGCACCGCGGTGATCTGCAAGTCCCTGTTCGGCAAGGCGCACACCGTGATGGCCGAGGGCGGTATCGCGGCGTCGATGGGCAATGTGAACCCACGGGACAACTGGCAGGTGCACTTCCGCGACACCCTGCGGGGGGGGAAATTCCTCAACAACTGGCGGATGGCGGAATTGCACGCCAAGGAAGCGCCGCAGCGGGTCTGGGAGCTGGAGACCTATGGTGCGTTGTTCGACCGTACCAAGGACGGCAAGATCAGCCAGCGTAACTTCGGCGGGCACGAATACCCGCGGCTGGCGCATGTCGGTGATCGCACCGGTCTAGAGCTGATCCGCACGCTGCAACAGAAGATCGTGTCGCTGCAGCAGGAGGACTTCACCCAGCATGGCGACTACGAGGCCAAACTCAAGGTTTTCGGCGAATGTACGGTGACCGACCTGCTCAAGGACGGGGATGCGGTATCCGGGGCCTTCGCCTA
>JBOHHE010000132.1:0-3613 GCA_050700355.1 Pseudonocardiaceae bacterium | reverse complement strand
TACGGCGCGCTGTACCGCACCCTCGTTGCGCCCCGGTTGTCCCCGCCCACCGAGCGAGAGGACCCCGCTCCGGTGCGCTTCTCGCAGGGGCTGGGCTTCATCTTTGCCGCGGTCGGTGTGCTCGGGTACGCGACCGGGCTGACCGCACTGGGCATGACCGTCACAGCGCTCGCGCTGGGCGCCGCCTTCCTGAACGCGGCCTTCGGCTTCTGCCTGGGTTGCGAGATCTACCTCCGGCTGCCCGAACGGTTGCGCAGCTGGGCGACGTTCACCCCACATAACACATCAAACACCGAACACACATCGAACACCGAACGAGGAGCTGCCGCATGAGCCGCGAGAACGTCCTGGTTACGGCCGACTGGGCAGAGCAGAACCTGGATACCGACGGCATCGTCTTCGTCGAGGTCGACGAGGACACCACCGCCTACGACGGTGGACACATCGCAGGCGCGGTGAAGATCGACTGGAAGACGGAGCTGCAGGACCAGGTGATCCGCGACTTCGTGGACAAGGGCGCCTTCGAGAAGCTGCTGTCGGACAAGGGCATCAGCAACAGCGACACAGTGGTGCTCTACGGCGGCAACAACAACTGGTTCGCCGCCTACGCCTATTGGTACTTCAAGCTCTACGGGCACGATTCCGTCAAGCTGCTCGACGGCGGGCGCAAGAAGTGGGAGCTCGACGGTCGTCCGCTGAGCACCGATCCGGTTACCCGGAAAGCAACCAGCTACACCGCCCAAGAACAGGACACCTCGATCCGGGCGTTCCGTCATGAAGTGATCGACGCGATCGGGCACAAGAACCTCGTCGACGTGCGCTCCCCCGCCGAGTTCGCAGGTGAGATGCTGGCGCCCGCGCACCTGCCCCAGGAGCAGGCGCAGCGCCCTGGCCACATTCCCACCGCGCTGAACGTGCCGTGGTCCAAGGCGGCCAACGAGGATGGCACCTTCAAGTCCGACGACGAGCTGACCGCGCTCTACAACGAAGCCGGACTGGACGGAAGCCGCTCGACCATCGCCTACTGCCGGATCGGGGAACGCTCCAGCCACACCTGGTTCGCGCTCCACGAGCTGCTGGGACACTCCGACGTGAAGAACTACGACGGATCCTGGACCGAGTACGGCTCGCTGGTCGGCGCTCCGATCGAGCTCGGCAGCAAGGGCTGATTCACATGTGCGGAGCACCCGAACAGACCCAGGAACTACCGGCGGGTACCGATCTGAACAAGCAGACCGTACTCACCGGCCGAGTCTTCTCAGCGGGAGAACCGGCCGCCGGCGCCTTCGTACGACTGCTCGACAGTGAGGGGCAGTTCACCGCCGAAGTGGTGTCCTCGCCATCCGGAGACTTCCGCTTCTTCGCCGCTCCCGGCAGCTGGACGGTGCGCGCGCTGTACCGGGCCAGCAACGGCGAAACCGCGGTGACCGCGGACCACCCCGGCCTGTACCCGGTCGAGATCTCCGTCGCCTAACTCCCGAGCGGGTTGGTAGTCCTTCACTCAAGGACTACCAACCCGCTCGATTGCTACCGCGGCCGGCACGGCTACCTCGAGCGCGGCCATCAGTCCGTCGGCGGTGGGGGCATGCTTCGGGTCGAGCAGCCACTGCACAGCGAGGCCGTCGTAGACCGCGACGAGAAATGAGGCGGCGTGCCGCGCGGCGGAGTCGGACAGCCCACCCATGGAGGTGTGCACCAGGTCGGCCATCGTGGTTCGCAGTTGCTCGTAGCAGTCGGCGAGCTCGGCCCGTAGCTGGGGGGCCCGCGCGGTGAGCGCCAGTGCCTCGAAGAAGGCCACCCGAAGCGGACGGTGCTCCTCGAATGTGCTCACCAGCATCGCCCAGGAGGCCCGCATCCGCTGCAACGGGGTTGCGGTGGGATCAGCGCACACGATCTGGTGGATCTGCTGGATGTAGTCGTCGATGCACTGCCGCATCGCGGCGTTGAGCAAAGCCTCCTTCGACCCGAAGTGGTAGCCAATCGAGGCGAGGTTGGTACCCGAGGCCGCGACCAGGTCCCGTGCGGTGGTGCGGGCATAGCCCCGCTCCAGCAAGCAGCGTCGAGCGCCGTCGAGCAGCGCCTCCCGATGTCCCATGAAATGTGACCCTACCGGGGCTATACAAACGTATGTATAGTCCGAATGTATGGTGCACACCCTGCCCCCCGGTCCGCCATTACCTGCTCTGGTACAGACCGGGCTGTTCTGGGTGGCTCCGCTGTGGTATCTGCGCTTCTGTCACCGCCGCTACGGCGACCGATTCACCGTGCGGATACCGGGGCTGGGTGACATCGTCTACCTGACCGACCGGGATGACGTGCGCTCGATACTCCGTGGCGACCCGGCGATCTTCCACGCCGGAGAGTCGAACACCCCGATCGCCGGGATCGTGGGGGCACGCTCGGTCCTGGTGCTGGACGACGAGAAGCATCGGCGCATCCGGGGGATGATGCTGCCCGCGTTCCACGGTGACGCCGTGCGCAAGCAGGTCGCCGAGATGGTGGCCGTCACCACCGATGAGGTCAGCCGCTGGCCGGTGGGCGAACCGTTCCCCCTGCTCGCCCGGATGCAGGCGATCACTCTGGAGGTCATCCTGCGCACCGTCATCGGAGTGCACGATGAGGCCAGGCTCGCCGCGCTGCGCACCGCGCTTCCACCGCTGGTGCAGCTCGGCTCACCACTGGAGCTGCTGCCGCCACCTCGGCTGTTGCGCAATGTCGGACGGTGGCGTCGCCGTAAGGAGAACATGGCACGGGCGTACGTCCTGCTGTCCGACGAGATCGCCCGGTGCCGCCAGGACCCGGCGCTCACGCAACGCAGCGATGCCATGGCGATGCTAGTGCGCAGCGTCGACGACACGGGGCAGCCGATGCCCGACGACGAACTCATCGACCAGCTCCTCACCCTGCTCCTCGCCGGGCACGAGACCACTGCCACTGCGCTGGCCTGGACCTTCGAGCGGCTGATCCGCGATCCCGCGCTGCTGGAGCGCACCGCGCAGGCGGCGGGAAACGGCGATGACGCCTGGCTGGACGCGGTGTGCAAGGAGAGCCTGCGGATCCGGCCGGTGGTCTACCAGATCGGCCGGAGGCTGACCGAGCCGGTGGAGCTGGCCGGATATCAGCTCCCGGCAGGCACCTTGGTGGCCCCGTACATCAACCTGATCCAACGCGACGCCACGTACTACCCCGACCCGGAGCAGTTCCGCCCGCAACGGTTCCTCGATCAGCGGCCTGACACCTCGGTCTGGCTGCCCTTCGGCGGTGGAGTGCGCCGCTGCCTCGGCGCCACCTTCGCCCAGGTCGAGATGCGCACCGTGCTCCGTGAGGTACTACGCCGGGTCGAGCTGACCTCGACCACCGCTCCCGACGAAGCGATCCGGGTACGCCATGTGACGCTGGTGCCGCGCCGAGGAGCAATGGTGAACGTCCAGCGCCGCATCGCAGCCGAGACGACCGTCGTCCAGCACCGCGCCAGCGCGTGAGCCGACCGCTCAGCACGTCGCGACAACCTGTGCCCTCCGCGTGTGGTTGATAACCCCGTGTGGTTGATAACCCCGTGTGGTTGATAACCCCGTGTGGTTGATAACCCGCAGTGCCCGGCCCATCCCGACCG
>JBOHHE010000131.1:0-16859 GCA_050700355.1 Pseudonocardiaceae bacterium | reverse complement strand
GAGCGACCGGGCACGGCGCTGTCTGATAAGCGGTAAGGGCACAATAGCCGCCACTGCATGCGATCGACCGCCTACGAAGAGTGGGGTCGATTGCGCTGAGGGGAGTGGCGTGACATGACCGATACCGTTGATCACTCTGGCGAGCCGGGACTGCCGGATCCGGATACGGCGCACACCCCGGCCGAGTTCGTGGCGGCGTTACGGGCGCTTCAACGCTGGACGGGGGAGGGCCTGCGGCAGTTGGAGAAACGGGCGAAGGCCAACGGAGACGGGCTGCCACGCAGCACTGTTGGCGCCGTGTTGACCCGTCCCACGTTGCCCCGCGAAGACTTCGTCGTCGCCTTCGTCTCGGCTTGTGGACGCGCTCCGGAGGAGGTGGCGCGCTGGGTCGCCGCCCGTCGGCGCATCGCCGCGATGACCGACTCGAGCCCCGCAGGATTGCAGGCAGACCAGCCCGTCAATCAAGCGGGCAAGCGCCTCATCCGGCCGGCGCTGCTCCTGCCGACCGTGGGTGTGGTGCTTTTCGTGGCCGCGATCGTCGCGTGGAGCTGGGATAGCGATGCTGCATCCCCCGATGCGACCCTCGGCCCGTCCACGAGCGCGCCACCCACGACCCCACCGCGAGATCAGCCCTGCAATGGAGGCTGGGTCTGCCTATACCAGCACTCCGACTTCAACCGTCACGAGGACGGGCGCAAGCTGCAGTACCGGGAAGACTACTGGCAACCGCTCGGTGAGCAGGACTTCGACGGCAGGACGTCGTCGTGGAAGAACAACCTGGGGCGCGACGCCTGCTTGTCCCTACAATGGCCCGTCGTCACCACGACACTACGGCTCCCCACTGGAGCCGCCGGTGTCAGCATGGAGCCGGGCTGGGACAACGCGGTCAGCGCCATCAAGCCTGGTCCTTGTTGACCTCAGCAAGCTTGCTCAGGTAGGTCTGGACGGTGTCGGCTTCGGGAACGCCGAGGTCGGTGTAGCAGGCCAGGGCTTCGTGCCAGTGTCGACGGGCCTGGTCGGGGTCGCCGACGGTGTGGTGGGCAGAGGCGAGGCCGCTGTGCGCACGGGCCTGCTGGTAGCGGTCGCCGATCTGGGTGGCCAGGGTGAGGGCCGCGGTGTGCCGGATGCAGGCCTCGCACAGCTCCCCGAGGCTGTGCAGGGTCTCCCCGAGGCCGTTGAGAGCTTCCGCCTCGCCGCCGCGGTCGCCGATCCGGGTGGCCAGGGCGAGGGCCTGGTGCTGGTGTTCGGTGGCCTGCTGGTATCGGCCCTGGGAGCGATGGACGTTGCCGAGGTTGGTCAGCGCGTGGGCTTCGCTGGCCCGGTCACCGATCTCGCGGGCCAGGGTGAGGGTCTGCTGGCAGTGTTCAGCCGCCTGGTCCCAGCACCCCTGGCGCACGTGGACCAGGCCCAGGTTGACCAGCGCGATGACTTCGCCCGCTCGGTCACCGATCTCGTGGAACAGCGTCACCGCCTGGTGCTGGTGTTCGGCGGCCTGCTGATAGCGGCCTTGCTGCAGGTGGACCTGGCCGAGGTTGCCCAACGCGCGGCCTTCGCCGAGCTGGTCACCGATTTCCCGGGCCAGGGCGATGGCCTGCTGGAAGTGATCGATGGCCTGGTCGTAACGGCATTGCTGCCAGTAGACCGTGCCGAGGTTGGTGATCGCACTCGCTTCGGCGGACCGGTCGCCGGTATGGCGAGCGGCGCGGTGGGCGTGGGTGTGGATGGCCAGGGCGTCGAGATAGTGCCCACCGATGTCGAAGTGGCGGAACAGGATGGCGGCCATCGTGATGGTGTGACCAGCCCAGCCATGGGCTGCGGTGTGGGCGCAGACAGCGGTGAGCCCGGTCCGCTCGGTGTCCAGCCAGGCCCGTGCCGCACCCGGGTCGGTGACCGGCGGGCTGGGTGTGCCCGGGGTGGGGACGGCGGGACGCCGATGCCGTTCGGCCGGGTAGAGGGTGTCCATCGCGGCCGCGGCGGTGGCCACGTAGTGATCGAACAGCCGGGTCGAGGCCGTCCGTCGCTCTGACTCGGAGTCCTTGATGGTGCCCAGATCGATGGCGTAGGCGCGGAGTAGATCATGGATACCATAACGATCGGGGCTGGTATTCGCGATCAAGTGCCCTCGGGACAGCATGTCGAGCAGGTGTTGGGTCCGGGAGATGCTGGTGTCGATGAGCGCTGCGGCGGCATAGGTGTCCAGGTCCGGGCCGGGGTGCAGGCCAAGCCGCCGAAACGTCACCGCCACCTCGGCGGGCAGGTGCCGGTAGGACCAGGAGAACACGCCCCGCACGGCGGTACGTTCGTCGCCGCCCGCATCCAGTAGCTTCAGCCGACGCTGCTCATCAGCCAACTCGGTGACCAGCCCGGCCAGGCTGGTGGCAGGGCGGGCGGCGGCCAGCTCGGCGGCCACCCGCAACGCCAGGGGTAACCGCGCGCACTGGCTCGCCAGAACCGTGGCGGCGTCTGGTTCAGTGTCCACTCGCTCGCCGATCAACGCACCCAGCAGGTCTACCGCGTCCTGCGGAGGGAGCAGATCGAGGTCCAGGCGCCGTGCCCCTTCTCGGGCCACCAGCCCGGCCAGTGAGTCCCGGCTGGTCACCAGCACCGCACAGGACTGGGTGCCGGGCAGGAGCGGGCGGACCTGCTCGACGTCGGCGGCGTTGTCCAGCACCACCAGTATCCGCCGCCCGGCCAGCAGACTCCGGTAACTGGCGGCCCGCTCGTCGGGATCCAGCGGGATGTCCGGTCCGGCCAGGCCCAATGCGCGCAGGAGTCCGGCCAGCGCATCCCCAGCCGAGAGTGGCTGGTCGGGATCGTAGCCCCGCAGGTTGACGTACAGCTGCCCGTCGGGGAACTCGGCGCGGACCCGGTGTGCCCAGCGCAGCGCCAGTGCGGTCTTGCCCACTCCGGCGGTGCCCGATACCACCGAGATCGCCACTGCCGTCGACCCATTGGTCTGGCCAGTGGTTCGAGCCGACAGGCGTTCGAGTTCCGCCAGCTCCTGGGTGCGGCCGGTGAAGGTGTCCACGTCGGCCGGTAGTTGCGCCGGAACCGTCACGGTCGGTTTTGCCGCAGCCGCGGGCGGGCCATCCGGCTGACCCCGGCGCCGAAGCTCGTCATATACCTCCACGAGTTCACTGTGGCGACGACGCCAGTAAGCAACCGCGCTCTTGTCGTCCGGAGCACACACCCGGATCAGCGGCTCCACCACGCGGTCCCATTCCGGTGGACGGCTGATCCGGCCATCCAAGATCTCGTACATCTGGGACTTCCGGTACCCCAACCGGCTGGCCAGCGTGGCCGGCGAGATTCCGGAACGTTGCTGCAACCGTCGCAAAGCGGCGCAGAAATCCGCAACCGGGCCTTCGCTTCCCCTCCCCGCCATGGCGGGTTCCTCCTTACGCGTCCGGTCTCTTCCGGTGTCAAGTATGTGGTACGGCGGCGCCGACCAGTGGCGATGTGTACCAGTTCCGGAGTTGGTCCGGTGTTGCGGACAGCGCCTGCCCAGGTCGGCTTCGCTTCTCATGTACCGCCCATCCGGGGCGATCGGAGGAAGGAACCGCCATGCACTGGATCACCCGTACCGCTGTGGCCGCCGCCACAACCCTCGCACTCACCGTGCCTGCCATGGGCATCGCCCAGGCTGCCCCGGCTTCCAATACCGGCCCCCAGACCGCTGCCCTGGCCGCGCAGGATTGCCCCTCGGGCTGGCTATGCCTGTATGAGCACACCAATTACAAGGGACGCATGTTGAAGTTCAAGGAAAACAGATGGCAGCAGCTCAGCGCTTTCGGGTTCAATGACAAGGCGTCTTCCTGGAAGAACCGGCTGGGGCGGGACGCCTGCCTGTCCTGGAACTGGCCGGCCGGGGATCGCAGAATATCCCTTGCCTCCGGTGGTAGCTCCACCCAGCTGGGGAGCTGGAACGACGAAGCGAGTGGTGTCAAGCCTGGGCGCTGCTGACCGGAAAACCAAATCTGCAACTGGCGAACACAATCGAGGGGCCGTCGCCGAGGGGGTAGCCGATTCGTCGGCCGCTCCCTCGGTGGCGTTGTGCCACGCACTGCGGCATCTCGAATATTGGAGCGATCAAGATGGCAAGAAGAATGACCATGGCGGGAATGGTCCGCACTGCATTTGCCATATTTCTGATCGGAGGTGCTGGAGTCGCGTACATCATTGCCACCCCACCTACCGCCGTCGACGATGGCCAGATTTTCTCGAGTACTCCCGAGCGCGTTACACCGGCCACTCTCGGCAGGGACCAGCCCTGCCCCGCTGGATGGCTCTGTCTCTATGAGCATCCCGACTTCAACCGCGATCAGGACGGACGCATGCTGAAGTTCCGGGATGATTACTGGCAGCGGTTCGATGATTACGGGTTCCAGGACCAGACGTCCTCCTGGAAGAACCACCTGGGGTACAACGCCTGCTTGTCCGGGGACTGGCCACCCGAGAACCGCAGGCTCCCCCTTGCCGGCTGTGCGAGCGCCGCCGTGCTGGGAAACTTCGATGACACAGCGAGGGGTGTCAAGCCCGGCGACTGCTGAATACGAGTCGGTGTTGGCGTGACGCTTGCATGCCATTCTCTTTGCTACGCAGCGCTACTGAATTTTACCGGGAAAGGCACGCTGCTGGCGTACCCAGGGGCGTGGTTGGTTAGGTGGCGGTAGTCCCTGGGCGGCATGCCATAGGCGGTGCGGAAGGCGCGACTGAAGTGTGCGGCATCGGTGAATCCCCTGCCGGTGGCGATCGTATGGATCGGGCGTGCCCGCAGCAGTGGGTTTGCCAGGTCACGGCGGCAATGCTCCAGTCTGCGCTGCCGTATCCAGCCGGAGACAGTCAGCCCGTCGTCTTGGAACAGCCGGTGCAGATAACGGGTGGAGATGTGATGAGCGGCGGCGATCATGTCCGGCGCCAGTGTCGGGTCGGCCAATCGCTGTTCGATGAAGGCCTGGCTTTGCGCGAGTAGAGTTCGCCTGCGAGTCTGCGGAGGCAGTGCCGGTCCGGTGTCCAGTGCCTGGGCGAGCAGCGTGGTGAGCAGATCGGCCAGAATCGTCCCGAGCTGAGCGCGGTGGGCGGCCCCATACTGGCTGGTGTCGCTGGTCAGCCCGGTGAGGAGTCCCGAGAGCAGTGCGCCGATCCCGGTTTGGCCTGAGAACGGTGTGCTGGTCAGTTGTTCCAGTTGGCCGAGAGAAAGGGGAATCAGCGTGCGGGCAAACATCGCCGTGATTCCCTGGACCGTGTTCTCGTCCCCGACCGTTGATCCGTGGCTGGGGCGCCAGGTGTTGTAGAGCGCCAATTCCGACGATTTCACCAGGGCCTCTTTGCGGTCCTGGTTCAGCCTGCGTTGCCCGCACAAGGGGAGGATGAGGTGGAACATCTCAGGGTCGGACCGGCGGATCATTTTCGGTGTCCGGCGTGACTCCAATGCCGAGCCGACTCCCCAAGAGACTTTGACGGGCCGAGCTCCACACAGCGCAGCTCGGCCCGGAAACTCTCCGGATGATCGCACTTGATTTCCATCGGTATCAGCGTTCGGTCGACCAGATCATGAAAGCGCTCGAACCGCTCCATCACCGGAAGATCATCAGTATTGATCACCGTCTGCACTGGCCCGCCCCTCGACTTGATTGGTGGCTCATGAAGTTATGACGCCGGCCGTTACGGTCTCGCGGTGCCCGATGGTGCACTCCTCGGGGCTGTTCAGATTAAAATCTAGGGCAGTGACCGAAAGTCCGTCACGGACACGACGGTCCCCCGCACCATCCCGAGTGCGGAGGACCGTCCTTCAGTCGAACTATTAGGGACAACGCACATTACTGCCGACGCTAGGCCGGAGATCGTCCCGGATCCAGCCACTCCGGTTATTGCCACCGACCTCCCGCAGATACGTCCAGCTTAAACCGTCATGTCCGCGCACCCAGCAGTGGTAATGGAGCGTGGTGCCACGCGGGACCTGACCTCGCGAGGTGCAGTCCGTGCCCGGGCCAGGAAGAGATCATCTCCTGGGGTTGTGCATGTTCGAGCATGTCGGGGGCGGCTGAGGAAGTCGTTGACGCCGAACGCACAGTGCTTGACCATGCCCGCACATCACTGAAGGCTGCTGACCAGAAACGTTCCGCTGGTGCCTGCTTACGGGGCGGGTGCGCTCGCCGACGTGGTGCCCGCGCTCGTAGCCTGACTCAAGGCCGCAGCCCGATCGGCGAGAACGAGGGCGCCTGCGGGACCGGCCAGCGGGCCGAGCGCGGCGGGCACGATGAAGTCGTCAGCGCCGTGTTCGGGCACGCCGGGATAGCCGAACAGCATCTCGACGAGACGCGCGCGCACCTGTGGAAACAGCCCCGGCAGCGCGGCCACGCCGCCGCCGATCACTATGCGCTGCGGTGCGATCGTATACACGATATTGCGCAATCCGGCGGCCAGATAGGCCGCTTCCAGCTCGATGGCGGCTCTCGATTCCGCGCCGTCGAGCTGCTCGGCGGGGCGACCCCAGCGCGCTGCCATGGCCACGCCGCTGGCCATGCCTTCCCAGCAGTCGCCGTGAAAGGGGCAGCCACCGGGGAAATCATCGCCGGGTTGGCGCGGCACGCTGACGTGCCCCATCTCGGGATGCACCAGCCCGTGGGCGATCCGACCGTCGATCACGGCTCCGGCGCCGATGCCGGTGCCGACGGTCAGATAGACGAAGGTGCCCAGGCCATGGGCAGCCCCCCAGCGCCCCTCCCCGAGCGCGGCCCCGTTGACATCGGTATCGAATCCCACCGGCCCACCGAACGCGCGGCGGATCGGCCCCACCATGTCGACGTCGGCCCAGCCGGGTTTCGGGCTGCTGGTGATGAACCCATACCTCGGATGGGCGAGACGCAGCTCCACCGGGCCGAATGACGCGATGCCGAATGCGGTCATCGGCCCGCCCACCGCCATCTGCTCCCGGAAGAAATCGACCACCTGGTCGAGTGTCCGCGTCGGTTCACCGGTCGGGATCCTGGTCTGCGCCACAATGTGATCCGGATCGGACCCCACCAGGCAGACAACCTTGGTTCCGCCCGCCTCAATCGCCCCCAACCTCATCTGGCGCTTCCCGTCCGGGGCCACGCGAGCCTGGTCCACCAACCGCGCGGTTCGGCGGATAAGACCATCGGAACTCCTCGGGTTATCGGTGGACGGTCAGCACAGCCCAAAGATTTCGGGGCGGCACGGCGAACCCTGCGGAGAGGTCAACTCCACGAACGCCACGGTGCCGTCGGGTTTCACCGCCAAGATTGGTATTGCTTTGTTGATCGGTTCACCGTTGTCGAGTGAGATCCAGCCGCTGGCTCCCGCGACTGCTTTTGGTCCGTGCAGGCGGTTGAACTCCTGAATGACCAGCTCAGGGTCGTCGTTGATCACGTCTCCTGCGTGAATTGCGGCGATGGCGATGGTAATCGCATCATACCCTAGAATCGCAGCGCCGTCGTTCAGTGGTTCGCCAGGAAACTCACCAGGAAATAGGGTTTGATAGCATTTCTCGCAAGAGGATTCGAAGTAGTCACGCGGTCCGGGTGCGAAACTTTCCGGCGATTTTTTCCACGATTCAGGATGCGCCGCTGCGGTGTACTGCACCGACGTTATTTCTTCAACTCCTTTACGTAGTTCGTGATCTCCTTGGATTATCTCGTTGACGAGGTTGACGGCACTGTTCGCGGTAACAAAATTGATCGGTACGGTGGAGCAGGACCGTTGCGGCAGTGCCTTGATGAGCTCTGCGAGTTCAGGGCCGCGTCCGGCGAAGAGTATTACGTCCGGCTTCTGATCGCAGATGCTGGGGAGCATGCCTTTCATTGTACTGGGCAAGCCTCTGAGTTGAGGGTTGTAGCGCTCTATCCGCTTCAGTACCTCATGGGTATCGTCGGGGAAAGCCCTGAGGAATGCCGCACCGAGTGACTGTGAGTAGCCATCATTCGGATCGATGTTCTGGATGAGTAATGCACGTCTCGTATTCGGTTGCTCGCGCTTGAGGTAAGCCACTGCGGTCTCCGCTTGGTCGCTGAGGCTCGGAGACAACCGCACCAGACCCTGCGCGGGGGAGGCGTCAGCTGTGGGGGTCAGATTGTCGCCGGTCAGTCGTGATGCGATCACTGGAACGCCTTCGGCGGTCAGCGCGGCGATAGCCTGCTGCCGCCCGGTCCGAGTCTGGCCGGTCGCGACCACGGCGACCAGGCGATCCGCTCCCTCGACCCTGTCCAGCAGCGTCGATACCACCTCCTGCCACTGGTTCGACTGATCGCCATCATTGGCGATCAGCAGGCGAAGCAGAGGTTCGTCAGCCTCGGTCTTGCTCCCGTTGGCAACGCGTTGGGCGAGGTAGGCACCTTCCAGTTCGTGGCGCAAGGCGACCTCGAAGGGATCGTTCGACGACGGCCTCGGTAGCGCGAGCAGGTAGGCCACGCTCACCGCCGAGCGCCCCGAACGGTCGACTTCCGCGTTCTCCTGCTGGATCTTGCTGAGTACGTCTGCCAGATCGGGTGTTAGGTGCACCCGTCCGTCGGTCACACCGATGCATTGCTCATCTATCCAGTCGACATCCGGGCCGCACGTGTTGACCTTGTCGTAGACCACGTACGCCCCACTCGCCAAGAGCAGGATGCCCACGACGATCAAAGCCACCCGAACCGGCCGCGCGAGCCGGCTGAACCACCTGGCCGGTGCTAAGGGACTAGCCATCAATGCTCCTCGGGCATGTGTTAAGGGCTGCGATCAGCTAAGGGCTGCGATCAGCTAAGGGCTGCGATCAGCACAGTGCAGGATCGTCGGGGCGGCACGGTGAGCTGCGCGGTGAGCTCAACTGTACGAACGCCACTGCACCGTCGGCCTTCACTTCCAGGATGGGCACCGCCCGGTTGATAGGCTTGCCGTGCTCGTCGAATGAGATCCAGCCGCTAGCTCCGGCAACTGCTCGTGGTCCGTGCATGCGCTTGAACCGCTGAATGATTAGCTGCGGGGTGTCGTTGATTCCCTCACCTGCGCGGATCGCCTGGATTGCGGTCACGATAGCGTCGTGGCCTAAGATCGCCGCGCCGTCGTCGAGCGGTTGCCCCGGGAACTCACCGGGGAAGAGAGTACGAAAGCATGCTTCACAGGATGATCGGAAGGATTCCTGCGGTCCCGGCGAGAAACTTTCCGGGGCTTCTTGCCACGACTCGGGATGCGCTAGTGCGGTGTATCGTACCGATATGTTTGCGTTCATTCCTTTGCGCAACTCGTCATTGCCTTGGGTCACTGTGGTAGCAAAGTCCGTCGCATCGTCCCCGGCCAATATATTGATCTTGACACTATTGATCTTGACACTATTGTGGCAGGTTCGATCAGGAAGTGCTTTGACGAGCGCCGCAAGATCCAGGCTGCGGCCAGCAAAGAAGACCACATCGGGTTGTTGCTGACAGATATTTACCAGCATTTCTCTCATCGTGTTCGGGACACCACTGAGACTTGAGTCGTAGGTCTCTGTCGGAGTCAGCACCGTATGTGTATCGTCGTTGAAGTTCCGTACGAACGCCTCGCCGAGCGATCGCGAGTATGCGTCTTCGGGGTTGGTGTTCTGAATGAGCAAGGCGCGCCGCACGGCGGGCTCGTTTTTGAGGTAAGTTGCTGCGGCGGCTGCTTGGTCACTGGCGGACGGTACGAGCCGTACCAGGCCCCCCGCCGAGGGTGGTGCTGTCGGTGGGGTCAAGTCGTCGCCGGTCAGCGTTGATGCGATTACCGGAATATCTTGGGCGATCAGCGCCCCGATAGCCTCCTGTCTCGTGGTCAGGGTCTGTCCAGTCGCCACGACGGCGACGAGCCGCTGTGGCACCTTGATCTCGTCTATCAGCGCCGTCACCTGCTGCCAGTGCTCAGAACCGTCGCCGTCGTTGGCGACCAGCAGGCGTAGCAGAGGTTCTGAACCCGGGTCCCTGGGTCATTCGCTCGTTTTTGAGCGAGGTAAGCACCTTCCAGTTCGTGGCGCAAATAAGTCGCGCGAGCGGGTTTTTCCGACGGTTTCGGTAGCGCGAGCAGGTAGACAACGCTGATCGCCGGGCGTCCCGAATGGTCGACTTCCGCGTTCTCCTGCTGGATCTTGCTGAGCACGTCCGCCAGATCGGGCGTCAAGTGCACCCGCCCGTCGGTCACACCGATGCACTGCTCGTCGACCCGGTCGACGCCTGGACCGCACGTGCGCAGTTCCATGAAGGCCCAGCGCACCCCTGCCATCACGAGCAGCGCGACAACGGCGATCACCGTAACGCGCACTGGCAAAGCCAACTTACGGAACCAACTGCGTGAGTCGGCGGATTCGACCATCAAGGCTCCTCGGACAGGCGTCGGAACTTCACGGCCTCCTTCAGCAGGAAGACCAGGCCCCCCTCGGGGGCGTGGTTGGCGAGGCCTTCGAGCTCATGGGCGATGACCCCGCAGAGGTCGCGGTACGGGTCTGCGAGCGGATCGGCGTGCAGCTGGAGGGCGGCCACCAACCGGGCGCTCACCAGATAGGGACCACTCGCCTCATCGGCAAGTAATTGGCAGTGGCGCTCGGCGTTCTGCTCTCGGGCGGGATTCTCCAGTGGTGCTTGGGTAATGGAGCGAAGCGTGTGGAACCACTGTTTGGTATCCGGCTGGCTGAACAGTTCGCTCAAAGTCTTGGTCACCTCACCAACTCGGCCCGCCGCCAGCGCGTGGTACAGCGCGCTCGTCTGGTCACCGTGGCTCTCGGCGCGCTGGCGCAGCCGCTCGTGTACGTCCTGCCAGCCAGGCCCGCCTGGTTTCGCGAGTTGGTACAAGAGAACACGACGCGCCAGCGGGTGCAGGGTCGGGGGACCATCGCCGTGACGTACCCACGTGTCGCGGGAGCGGAAGTCAATTATCAGTTGGCGCGCCGACTCGCCTTGCAGGACCCGGGCCAGCGCGATGTCGCCGAAGTCGCGCGCCGCGCTGCTACAGACCAGTAGCCGCCGAATATTGGCCGGCCAGGGGCCGAGGACCCAGCGCAGGATTGTCTCGGCGAGCGCTGTGTCGTCCTGGTTCGGCCATTCGAGTAACCGCCGCAGGTCCAGGGGCTCGTCCGCGCCCCGGGCCCGCTCGCGCGTCAAGGTCCGCAGCGCCAGGCGTAAGGCGCCGAGGTGGCCTTCGGTGAGCTGGTGAACGAATGTCACCGCGTGCTCCGCGCCGCCCACCACTCCGGCTAGGTCGATGCCCTCTCGGCGCAACCGCGCTACGTTATCCGGAATCCTCGGGGCGAAACATGTTACTGCTTCTGCCTCCGTAACACCCCCGAGTGTGACCGGATACAGCGCCGGCCACCCCTGGTGCGCGTTCCGGTGCTGAAGCCAATCGGCGTAGCTCGCCTGACGGGCGGTCCGGACCGGCCATTGCTCAGTATTCGGATGCTCGGCGTTCGAGAACCTTCTCGACGAGCCCGCGACGATCAGCAGCGGATCCCACTGGCCCGCGCGCTGGGTTCCGAGGATCTCGAAGAACGCGTGCACAGCCGGAGAATCAGCATCGTCAACCACCGCCAGGCAGTGCTCGTTGCGGTCGTAGAGCTGGCGGAATTTGTTCGAGCACCCATCCCGAAGGTCGGCGAGGAAGGCTCGGCACAGCACCTCATCGACCCAGGTCTGCTGGCCGTCCGTCTCTTGTGCGGCGAGCTCGACGAGAGCTTCCACGGGATCGGCGAAATGCAGGCCGAGTCCGTCGTGGTACCACCTCAGACCCTGACCCCGCAGTAGGGGAACCGTTTCCAACCTGGTCAGTACACCCTCCACCACCAGCCCGACGAAGACCCGGGTCGCCTTGTCGGCGAAGATGGCCTCCAGCAGCATGCCGGACGTGGCGTGTGCCCACTTCTTCAGGCGCTCCCGGTCCGGGACCGTCCTGCGGATCATCTCCGCGCGATTCGCGGCAGGTTTCCCCACCGGGCCGCGAATCGCAAGCATTCCGAGAAACAACCGGGGGAACTTCAGCCTGCCGAACCGCTCGACGTCCCGACCCAGGTGATCGGCGAGCTGTAGGGCGACCTCGTATGGCCGTCTCCCGAGCTCACTTCCTCTGCGGCGCACCGCGGGCCTACCTCGGTAGAAGAGTTTGTGCACCTGGTCCAACAGCTCGGATTTGCCGCTGCAACTCGGACTCCAGAGCACCACGATCGGAAGAGGTTGGCGCTGGCTGGTTTTCCGGGGATGAAGACACTCACGGATCAGCTCACAAAAGCCTTGCTGATCGACCGACTCGCAAGGCATGGGTGTCCCCCCTGTTCTTTGCTATGGAATCGTTCGGCCAGTGCTAGCTGTTGCAGCTGCCCAACACGTTAGCATCCCGGCGGGTTCCGCGATGGCGATTCGGCTCTAAATGGCGATTTAGGCGGAGTGGGAGGTTAGCGGCGGTTGTCGAACTCGGGGGGTGACACGGTTCCCGGGACGACAAGCAGGGTTGCGGTCGCCGTGATCGGCGGCTGGGACCCGTCGATGGTGGCTTCGGCGATACGGGTACCCGGCGTCGAGTTCGGGAAGATCACCACCGGTGTGCTGAAGTTGCCCGTGGCATCGGCGGTGATGATGATCGGACCGGGAATCTCGGGCAGCCGCACGATGACCGAGCGCAGCGAGGCGAACCCGGAGCCGAATAGCGTGGTCACTTTACCTTCCTGTACCACGGCTGGGTTGAACTGTAGTAAAGGCGTGATCCCGCTGCCCTGCAGGGCGACCAGATGCGGCGCGTTGGGCGCGTTGTCGTCGAATCGAAGCACAGCCGGTCGCTCGCCCACGCCCTGCGGGCTGTATTGCAGCGTCACCACGCACGTCCCGTCGGGCTCCAGTGTGCGGCCGGTGCAGTCATCGCTAATGATTGCGTAGTCCAGCGGGAACTGCACTGGGCCTGCGTCGGTGGGAATCCCCACGGCGCTGATAGTCAAGCGCGCCGCACCAGTGTTGCGAACTGTGACAGTGCCGGGCTGGCTGACTGACAGCGGCAGATTGGCACCGAAGGACAGCGGTTCGGGAATGCTGGTGAACGCCCGGGGTGGCTGCAGATCGCCGATGCCGAGCAACGGCACGGGCAGTGGTGATCCGGTACCGCTATGGCGCACGTCCAGCGTGCCCTGGCGAGAACCCACGTCGCTGGGGGAGAACCGTACCGACACCAAGCAGGAATCGCCCGCTTGCAAAGTCCGCCCGATGCACATCTCGGCGGTCACGGTGAAGTCGACGGCATTTACCCCACTGATGGCGAGCGATTCTACGACAAGTGGGCCGAAACCGACGTGGCGCAGGTTGGCCGAGCCGAGGGTGGAACTACCGGGCTCGATGGTGAAGAAGTTGAGCGGGTCACTGATCAGGCTCGGCAGGAAAGTGCGTGCGAAAACGTCCTGCACGTGGCCATTGGCGTCGTCGGGGACCAGGCTGATAGCTTCCGATTCATAGGCCACGACGCCGCCGTCTGCGGATAGCGCCGGAAAACCGCTGGCGTCGTCACCCTCGCAGGTATCCGTTCCGGCGAGCTCCAGAACGCAATCGCGGCTCAGGCTCGGTGAGGCGAGTTCGGCAGGCAACCTCGGCAGGCTCGCCACCGCCTGCGCCGCGTCGAGGACCAGATCACGGACCACGATATCGCAATGTGAAATGGCGGCCGGGTCCGTCGGCAGCAGCTGTGGGGGTTCGCCGAGACCGGGCTCGTTCGGGTCGGGTCCGGTTTCTACGTCGAGGTCCGCATCCTCGGGGTTATCGGGATCGATCTCGGCGTCGATAGTCGGATCGATACCCCTCAGCGGGCCGCGTGTTTCCGACTCCGGATTGCATTCTGTTTGCGGGCCGTCCACCCCGTTGTGTGTGCTGCGGGCGGAGGTGGTGAAGGCGAGGTAGCGGCCGTTGGCGGAGAGTGCGGGATCGGCACCGAAAACCTGATTTCCGCTGGTGTCGATCGACACCACCTCCGAGCGCGGGACCTGGTCGGGTTCCCACGTCACGGTGCGGACCACCTGAGTGCCGGCGCCCGGAGAGGTGAAGGCGGCCAGGCGTCCGTTACCGGACAGCGTGGGCGCGGACTTGTAGCCCCGAGGAAACGTCAACGGCGCGCCTGCCTGGTCGACGTCGAGCCGGGTCGAAGCGAAATCCTCGCCCCCGCTGTCGGGGAGGGCGGGAAATGTGAGGTCCACGCCGAGTACGGCGGAGCGTACGGGCGGCCCTTCACCGGTCCGTGGCTCGGGCTCGCCCTGCAGTTCGCCCTGGGCCACCAGGGCGATCCTGGTCCCGTCGGCGGACAGCGCGGGCGCGGTCTCACTACGGACTAGTATCCCGTCGGTCTTCGCGTTCACCTGGTGCGATCGCACTGCGGTAATGGCTCCGGTCGGGCCTTTGTCCAGGGAACTGCGATAGACGACCGGCGTTCCTTCGGAGAGCTCCGGGTTACTGTTGAAACTCGTTTCGCCGGGTAGCACAACGCCGACCCAGGCGACGACGTCTCCGGTCGCGGAGATGCTGGGAGTCCCGGCGGCACCAATGCGGCGCCCCTGCTCATCGAACCGGTCCGGGCTCACCCGGGTGAACTCGTGGCAGTACAGCCGCTGCAATCCGCATTGCTGCTCATCGAGAATGCCGTTGCCATCGGGATCGCGATCCACCACGACCACATCGGTCTTGCCGTCGTAGTCCTGCGCACCGAGGTTGTCCGCCGTCGTCTGGAATGCGACGTAGCGTCCGTCCGCCGAGATCGATGGGTTTCCGCTGCTGCCATTGGCGGGCACCGCCTGCACATCGGGCTCTTCCTCGGAACGCAGACTGCCCTCGAAGGGCACCTGGACACCGTGCGAGAGCAGCACTGTCCGCTGCTCCCGCAGGTCCCGCACGTAGACGTCGAGGTTGGAACCACCGTCTCCTTCGATGTCGCGCGGGTCGAAACTGGCGAAGGTAGCGAAGGCGACATAGCGGCCATCGGCGGAGACCGAGGCCTGCCCGCTGCCCTCGGTGAAAGGCTGTTGGTCGACCGGCTGTTCATTGACAGAGACGAGTTGGGTCGTGCCCGGGGAGACGGCAGCGTTGGCTTGAGGTGGCTGACCGGCTCCGGCCAGCACCAGACCGGCCGCAATGAAGACTGGGATGACGAGAAGGATCAGGGCGCGACCGAATCGACTACTCAGCGCGCTCCCGTCCATGGCGCCTCCTCGAGAGCGAACATCACTCACGGACAGTAGGCAGCGCCCAAGGAGACGTCACCCCTCACAAGGGGTGGGCATAGGGACCGAATCGGTTGCCCGATCGGGCGAGGCTCATTGCCCCGGCTATCACCCCTGTGCGGGTGATCGGAGTTCACCACACTTGACCACAATCGATATTCATGGGTGCCATCACGTCCCTGGAACGCCGGAGCATCGCGGTAGCTCCCGGCGGGGAAGCTCGTTGCACGGTGCTGGTGCGCAATACCGGAACGGTCGTGGATCAGTTCACCGTCGAGATCCTCGGTGAAGCCAAGAGCTGGGCGCAGGTCGATCCTGCCGTGGTCAACCTGCTACCGGAAGCAGAGAGCACCGTTGTCGTCCTGTTCCGGCCGCCGCGATCCTCCGATCTGGCGGCGGGCAACATGCCATTCGGGATCCGGGTGTCATCCCGGGAAGACCGGGCCGCGACGCTGATCGAAGAGGGCACTCTGCAGATCGAGGCGTTCACCGACGTCCGTCTCGAGTTGGTGCCGCGTCGGGCGCGGGGTCGGCGACAGGCTCGAATCGAAGTTGCCGTGGACAACCTCGGCAATCATCCGACCACGCTGGCCATCGACGCTGTCGACGCCGACGAGAACCTCCAGTTCCTCCCGGAGCACACGGATCTCACCCTCCAAGCCGGGACGACAGCGTTCGTCGGTGTGCTGGTGCGCCCCGAGCGGACCTTCCTGCGCGGTCCCGAGCGGACTCTTCCGTTCCAGATCCGTGCCACCGGGGCAGGCGTGACACCGACCGTCGCCGAAGGCGCGATGGTGCAGCTGGCGCGGCTGCCCAAATGGCTACCCGCCGCGATCGCCGCGCTGCTCGCCTTGCTGATCGGGCTGGTGGCGCTGTGGTTCACCGTGTTCAAACCCACCATCGAGTCGACGGCGAAAGAGGCGGCCGCCGAGGAAGTGCAGCAGGTAGCCGAT
Source organism: Pseudonocardiaceae bacterium (assembly GCA_050700355.1). GTDB lineage: Bacteria > Actinomycetota > Actinomycetes > Mycobacteriales > Pseudonocardiaceae. Next base: position 722 of record JBOHHE010000131.1, on the reverse strand, counting down.
ACGGCGAATGCGGCGATGGCGCAGGCGGACGAGGCGGTGCGGGTGGCCACCGGTGGAGCGCCGCCAGGTGGAGCGCCGGGAGACGGTGCGCCGACCACGACGCCAGGTGTCCCTCCGCCGATCACCCCCGCTCCTCCGGGTGGCCCAGGGACGCGGGAGCCGATCGACTTTCGCATTGCCGCTGATGCGGCTCGGGCGGACAATCCCGACGACTTCACGGCTTTCGAGGCGGATCTGCCTGCTGACAGGGCAGTGCTGATTTCCGATCTCGTGCTGCAGAACCCGTTCGGTGACAGTGGGATTCTCCGCCTCCTGCGGGTAGTGGATGGAGAGGAGACCGTGCTCCTCGAGGTCGGTCTGAACAACTTCCGCGACCTGGACTATCACTTCGTCCAGCCGTTGCGTTTCGATCCGGGTGAGCTGATCGTGCTGGCGGTCAACTGTCAGAATCCGCCCGCCCCGGGTCGCGATCGTTGCACCCCGTCGGCGTCCTTCTCCGGAGTCACCGAAGGCGTAGCCCCCGAAACAGAAGCCCCTGAAGGTGAAGCCGCCGAAGGCGGAGGCTGATGGGGGTCGGGGTTCACAAGCAGTGATCGTGATCAGATGAGGCCTTCGCGGACGGCGTAGGCGACCGCCTGAGCCCGGTTACGCAACTGCAACCGGGTGATCACGTTGTGGATGATGTTCTTCACCGTACGCTCCGAATACGCCAACTCCCGCGC
>JBOHHE010000130.1:0-3131 GCA_050700355.1 Pseudonocardiaceae bacterium | reverse complement strand
GACGGCGCCGTGGCGGTCACTCCTCCTGATCCTCCTCGTCCTGCTTCGTGTGCTTACCACCGGGATCCTCAGCCGGTAGCGGCCGATTGGGATCGTGCCCGTTCCCCTTGTACTTGTCGCTGTCGTCTTTCTTCTCGTGTTCACCACCCATGTCGTTCTCCTTTCACACGGCGGTTGCGGAGTTCGGCGACGCCGGGCTGGTGTGCAGGGGTTCGAGGGCGGTGTTCAGGATGCGCAGGCGGTCGTGGGCCGCGGAGGACGACAGTGCCGAGATGGCGTCGGCTGCCTGGTCGACGATGACCGCGGTGTCGACATCCCGGCCAGGGCTTGTGCCCCGGCCAGATCCGGCAGGTAGAACGCCCGGAGGCTGGCGTAGCCGGGACCGTACTGTTCCACGGCCTGGCGCAGCAGCGGCACCGCCCGAGAGTAACCACCGTGATTTCCCCTCGCCTGCCCCGACCGTTACGTAACAGCTTCACTACGCGCCGATGCCTACCACACGCCGGCCGCCGAAACCAGGGCAGGCGCCCTATCCCCGGTCCGCTCATCCCTAGCAATGATCAACAACTGGTCGGGGGCACTACGTTGATCACCAACCCGCCCCGGCGGTCTGATCACTCCCATGCTCGTGGCACGGCTGTGCAGACCCCGGCCGCGCCACGAGCCACCACCAACCGGGAGGTGCTGCACGATGGTCACGGCCAGCCCAGCCACGGTGCAGCGCGCCCGGACCGAGCACTGAGCCCGCCAGGTCCGAACCCGGTGTGGTTACTGATCGTCCTACGACCACGGAGCAGACCAGCGGGGACCGTTCATAGTCGAGGGGCTGTGCGGCAGCACGCGGCTGGAGATCACGGTCGGCTCCGCGGTCGCCGCAGCGGCAGCATTGTGGTAATAGCAGAGCAGCGGACTGCTCGCGGACTCGTACCTGCGCGACGAGGTCATCCACGAGCGGCCGGTACTGTTGTTTACTCAGGTCGAGGGCGGGACGGTGCACGCGACGCCACTGGTGCCCGGCATACCAGTGACGTCGCACCGTCTGACCTCGTGCGGCGCCCGGCTGGAGCCGAGCCGGGTGTGCTCGCATCTCCTGGCCACACCATGCGCGAGCTATCACCGCAAAAGTTATCCTTATTCCCTGTCCGGGGATTCGTCATCAGTGGACACTGAAGTGCGACGCTGCGAGGTGGAGCAGTGTCCTGTCGTCACGTCTACGACGCAGAGTGAGGGAGGTGCGCTCGTGATGAACAGCTCAGGCACATCCGGCTGGGACCAGCGGCCAGTGATCGACACCAGCGTGTCGCACTCGGCTCGGGTGTGGAACTACTGGTTGGGCGGCAAGGACAACTACCCGGTCGACGAGGAGGTCGGTGACCAGTTTGCCGCTGTCCAGCCGAGCGTTGTCGACATCGCCCGTGCGTCTCGGGCGTTCTTGGTTCGTGCGGTCCGGTACCTGGCTGGCGAGGTGGGGATCCGCCAGTTCCTCGACATCGGCACGGGGCTGCCTACCGCGAACAACACCCACGAGGTCGCCCAGGCGACCGCCCCTGAGTGCCGCATCGTCTACGTCGACAACGATCCCCTCGTACTGACGCATGCCCGTGCCCTGCTCACCAGCAGTCCAGAAGGCGTCACTGACTACATCGACGCTGATGTGCGTGACCCCGAGAAGGTCCTGCGGGAAGCCGCCCGGACGCTGGACCTCACCCAGCCCATCGCGCTGATGCTGCTGGGGATCATGGAACACATCATGGACACCGACGAGGCCTATGCGATCGTGCGCCGGCTGCTGAACGTCCTGCCCTCGGGCAGCTATATGGTGCTATACGACCCCACTACAGAAATCGATGGCGAGGAGACCCTCGAGTCCGCCCGACTCTGGAACGAGAGCGGTGGAACCCCACCTTTAGCGATCCGCAGCCTCCGGGAGCTGACTCGATTCTTCGACGGCCTGGAGTTGCTGCCGCCCGGCGTGGTATCGGTGCCGCTGTGGCGGCCCAACCCCACCGACATCGGTACGCCGGTCGAGGTGAATTCGTTCGGCGGCGTGGGGCGCAAGCCCTGAGGTCAGTTCTCTTCGATGATCCTGTGCAGGAAACGGGTGCTGTCCAGGGGTGACTGGGCCTGGATGCACAGGCAGTCCATGATCGTCAGGTAATCCTTGGTGTCGCGCGCCTTGTCCAGGTAGAGAGCACTGTTGAGGTGTTCGAGGTAGACGACGTCCGGTAGGTCGAACCAGGAGAACCGGAGGATGGTGAACCCGCCTCCGGTCGCCGCGTGACCACCGATATCGAACGGCACGATCTGCAGCGTGATGTTCGGTCGCTGGGCCATCTCGATCAGATGACGCAGCTGCGCGTGCAGGATCTCCTGGCTGCCGAGAGGCCGCCGTAGCGCCGCCTCGTCGAGCACCACCCACAGGTCGGGTGCCTCAGGCTGGGTGAGGAACTGCTGACGGGCCATGCGCAGCGCCAAGTGGCGCTCGATCTCCTCGTGACGTGCGTGCAACTGCCGTAGCCGGATGACAGCGCGGGCATAGTCCTCGGTCTGCAACAAGCCGGGCACCAGCTGGGGCTCATAGGTGCGGATGACCGAAGCCGCCTGCTCCAAGGCGAAATACCGCTCGAACCAGCCCGGCAGGATGTCGCTGTACCGGCGCCACCAGCGGGGAGAGCTGGCCCGCCGGGCGAGCATGAGCAACTCTTCCCGGTGCTGCTCGTCGGTGACGCCGTAGCAGGTGAGCAGGTCAGCCACATCGCGTTGCTTGAAGCCGACCCTCCCGAGCTCCAACCGACTGATCTTGGCTTGAGACGCCCGGATCGCCTTCCCGGCTTCCTGCCGGCTGATCTTGCATTCCTCGCGCAGCCGGCGCAGCTGCGCACCCAACGCCACACGCAGCACAATTGATCCTGTGTCCGGCTGGACCGCCGCACGATCAACGGGTGATTCGTGGTCTGGCTGAGATGCCCTCAAGTCTCTACCTCGGGTGACTGCAACCTTGCGTGAGCACAGCGGTACCTAGTGTGCCACCTTCGGAGCAACGCTGCACACTTTGTCACTCTCTGTGATGGGATGATCGCGCTATGTGGATAAACTTCCAGGCGGTAATACAGTTTCCACAGTGCCCGGAC
>JBOHHE010000129.1:0-22126 GCA_050700355.1 Pseudonocardiaceae bacterium | reverse complement strand
GGGTGAGGTGCGCTCGTAGACCGCGCGCCGCAGGATCTCGGGCGCCACATCGGTGCCGACTAGTGCGCCCAATCCCGCCACATCGTCGGAGACTCCGAGGACTATCGTTCCGCCGACTGAGTTGGCGAAGCACACCGCTGCTTCGGCGATGTTGATGAAGGTCGCTTTCGGGTTGGTGGAGGGCACCTTGAAGTCCAGGGTGGGGCTCTCCAACTTCCCGGGCAACCGTGCCCTTGCCCAGCCGCTACAGGGCATTGGCGAGCTCGTCGCGCACTTTAGATTCCTTTTGGTTTACTGCCCATGGGCAGTAAACCAAAACTAGAATTAAAGTGCTACACCTGATCGAAAACGACTCCCGATGCTTGTACCGACGGACGTGTCAGCGGATCACGTTGACTAGGCAGCCGAACACGATCCCGCCCGCTGCGGCATCACTGTGACGTCACGACGATAGGATTGCGGCGGGCCGGTACGTCGATCTTCGCTCTAGCGGGGTAGCCGCTACTGTGCGCCTGACGCGTCTGACCACACCCACGGAGGGGGAACGGTGTTATGAGCGACGAATCCGCCGGGCAACCCGAACCGATAGATCCGGCAATCTACTGGCGTGACGACGTGCGTCGGATCTTGGCCACACTGGACATCGCCAGCCTGTACCTGATCCTCAAGGACACCGGGCTGTCACAGCGGCAGATCGCGGCGCGGACCGGTCAGTCGCAATCCGAGGTCGCCGATATCGTCGCGCGCCGCCGCCGGGTGGAGAACCACGACCTACTCCAACGCATCGCCGGCGGCCTGAGCATCCCGCTGGAGTTCATGGGCCTGTCCTGGTGGGGACCTGATGGCACCTACTGTGGAGTAGTCCCGGTCGCCGAACTCCCCGAGGGAGTGAGTGCGGAGATGTTTCGCCGTCATCTGCTGGTACTGGGTGCCGCTGCTGCGTTCGGCAACCCGATCAAGGGGCTCGGGCGACTCCAGGAGCAGGTGGGCATCCCCGCCTCGGAGTCGATGCCCTCGCAGCTGTTCGGGGTTCATATCGTGCAGGTACGGGAGCTGACTCGCGGTCTGCGGGAAGCCCTGCTCGACCACGCACCATCGGCTCGGCCACCGCGCGCGGTGCCCCGTCGGGGTACGCCTTGGTGACGTGGTTGGTCAGCTCGATGAGCTTGGCGATCGCGGTGTTCATCCGCAGCGCGGCGTAGTCCTCGCGGACCCCGGCGATCGCCCGATGCAGCGCCCGCAGCGTGGCCAGATCACCTGGCGAGCCGGGATCGAGCTGGGCGTCGGTCACCCGCAGCTCGCCGGTGCTCTCGTCGATCAGACTGCGCCACACCCGTTGCAGGAACCGGTGCGCCCCCACCACGTCTTTGGTGGCCCACGGCCGGGACACGTCCAGCGGCCCCATCGACATCTCGTACACCCGCAGCGTGTCGGCACCGTAGGCGGCACACATCTCGTCGGGGGAGACGGAGTTGCGCAGGCTCTTGCCCATCTTGCCGTACTCGCGCTGGACCTCCTGGCCGTGCCAGGTGTAGCGGCCACCGGGCTCCTCGACGACCTCCTCGGCCGGGATGTACACCCCGCAGGCGTCGGTGTAGGCGTAAGCCTGGATGTAGCCCTGGTTGAACAACCGGCGGTAGGGCTCCTCGGCGGACAGGTGCCCCAGGTCGTAGAGCACCTTCTGCCAGAACCGGGAGTACAGCAGGTGCAGCACCGCGTGTTCCACACCGCCGACGTACAGGTCCAGCCCACCCGGGTCGTCCTCGCCGTGCAGCTGTGGCTGCGGACCCATCCAGTACCGCTCGTTGGCCGGGTCGCACATCGCCTCGGAGTTCTTCGGGTCGATGTAGCGCAGTTGATACCAGCACGATCCCGCCCACTGCGGCATCACATTGACGTCGCGGCGGTAGGTCTGCGGGCCTTGAGCGTCCAGGTCCAGGGTCACCTCCACCCAGTCGGTCGCCTTGGCCAGCGGTGGGGCCGGCTCGGAATCCGCGTCGTCCGGGTCGAACGTGGTCGGCGAGTAGTCCGCGACGTCCGGCAGCTCGACGGGCAGCATCGACTCCGGCAGCGGGTGCGGGCGGCCGTCCGCGGAGTAGACGATCGGGAAGGGTTCGCCCCAGTACCGTTGCCGGGCGAACAGCCAGTCGCGCAGCTTGTACTGCACGGTTCCCTCGCCGACGCCGCCCGCCTCCAGCCACGCGGTGATCGCCTTCTTCGCCGCCTCGATACCCAGCCCGTCCAGGAACGACGAATTGATCGCCGGACCTTCTCCCAGGTATGCCTGGCCGTCGAAGTCCTCCGGCGGCGCGACGGTGCGCACGATCGGCAGCCCGAACGCCTCGGCGAAATCCCAGTCCCGCTGGTCCTGACCCGGTACGGCCATGATCGCGCCGGTGCCGTAGCCCATCAGGACGTAGTCGGCGATGAACACCGGGATCTGCGCACCGGTGGCCGGGTTGGTGGCATAGGCCCCGGTGAAGACGCCGGTCTTGTCCCGGCTCTCCTGGCGATCCAGCTCGGAGCGCTGCGCGACGGCCCGGCGGTACTCCGCGATCGCCTCCCCCGGAGTGGCCGCACCCGCGGTCCAACGCTCGTCCACCCCGGACGGCCACCGCTCGGCAACCAGCTCGGAAACCAATGGGTGCTCGGGTGCCAGCACCAGATAGGTGGCGCCGAACATGGTGTCCGGACGGGTGGTGAAAACCTCAATGCCATCGAATCGGATCCGGGCGCCGTGGGAGCGGCCGATCCAGTTGCGCTGCATGGTCTTGACCTTGTCCGACCAGTCCAGCCGGTCCAGGTCGTCGACCAGCCGGTCGGCGTAAGCGGTGATCCGCATGATCCAGAGAGTGTTGACGAGCCGCGCGATGCGGACATTGGGCTCGTCCGCGACGAATGTCACCGCTACCTGGTCCCGGTCCTCGACGATGCGCGGCGGTGTGCGATGTGCGGCTTGACGAGCTCAACCGGTGTGGCATGATCACGACAATCGCTCGGGGGTCCGCCGCATCCAGCTCAGTCGAGGTGCAGATGGGCGGACAACTGCACTCCATGCTCGATCACATCCACCGAGGAAAGCGGTGAAGGCCATGAGCGACGTGGACACCAGCGGGGTTTCTGAAAAACCCTGCCCGCTTGACCCGGAGCTGTACGCCCGCGAGGACGTGCGTCGGGTTTTGGCTGTGCTGGACATCGGCGCCCTGTACCGGATCTTGCAGGATGCCAAAGTCAGTCAACGGCAGATCGCCGCGTTGACCGGGCAGTCCCAGTCCGAGACCAGCTCCATGCAAGCCCGCACCCGTCTTCACCCGCTGATCGCCGCATTGGAGAGCAGACCCGGTGGGGACGCGAAGCAACTAGCCCAGATGGCCCGACAGGTAGCCACCACACGGGTGTAGTGCCAGCGGGCCGGCGCCAGCAGCACCTCGGCCACCACCCTCGGCACACCCTCGGCGGGGTGCGCCTTGGTTACAGATCTTGTATGCAATAGGCGCCCATGCTACATTCAAAGACGCCAGAATGTAAATTACACAGAGCCGCAAGAGTATTATACGGTTCTCTATCTGCTCGCGAAATGAGGGGCGATGACCACGTCAGACGCGACCTACTACGACAAACTGAATGAGCATCGACGTAGCTTTGACACGCTCCCCAACGTCCTGATCCAGGACCCTGCCCGGAAAAGGGCTTATTTCATCAAAGCCGAAGAGCTCACCGGATTTCGCACGACACCCGCGACTTGGGCCCGACTGAACGACGCTACGGTGTCGTTCGTCATTCCCGATGGCGAAGTAATCGATGAGGTGCCGTCATTCCTCCGGACGCCCGAGGCCGAGCCTTCTGTCCTCATCCGGTATTCCCATTCGCGGTCCTCGTACTTCCTCACGTTCGAAGACCTCCAGCGTTTCGCGGTGACCCAGCCGACTGAATCTCTCGATACCGCCGATTCGATCAGTTTCATCATTCCTCGCGGCACCGAACTGATCGAAGAATTGCCCGCCCTTCGCCGCGCGTTGTTGCAGTCGCATACGCAGTAGGGTGCCGATCTCGTTCCCAGAGGCGAGGAGAAACTCAGGAGATGGCCGCTGAGGCACTGAATCAGTCAATTTTCTTGACCGAACGGGACTGGGTACGGGTCGAGGATGAGTACGCCCGGTCTGATCCATACAACTATTCCGTGCTCGACGACTTCTTCACGCCGGATACGTTCACCAGCGTTAGGGAGAAGTTGCTCTCCGACTGGGGCTGGCAGTATAAGAACTGGCAGGCCAACGAACTCTACGTGCGTGACCCAGAGATACCAGAGATCCAATCAGTCGCGGTCGAGCTGAAGAGGCGGCTGCCGAACATCCTGGACGGTCTCGAATTCGTCCGCTGCTGGTCTTTTATGCACCAGCGAAACATCGGCCTGAAGGTGCATGCGGACAACGGCGCGGTGACTGTGGACGTGTGGATGACTCCAGACGAGTTCAATCTGTTGCCAGGGGCAGGCGGGCTGGTCTTCTTCGACGTGAAGCGCGATCCCAACATGTTGATCCACGAGTTCAACACGGTGGAGTGGGCCGAGCAGTACTACAACGCACACACGAAGGGCGGGAAAGAGAAGATCGGCTATAGGTGCAATCGTGCGGTACTGTTTGATGCATCGACGTTCCATGAGAGCGACACCGTCAGCTTCCGCGAGGAGGGCGCGCGCACCTATCGGATCAATCTCTCCTTGCTCTTCGATGATCCGGAAGAGTTCGCGAGGCGGAGGAAGGAGTATGACGACTAGGAGAGGCCATCGGCGGGCCGCGTGGTAACCATAAATACTTCGAGTGAGGATCTGTGGCCGAACCCGGAAGTCGTAGGCGTCCAGAGTCGGCTGTATTCTCCTGGTTACGTCGGTCCAGCTAGGTGGGTGCTGTTTGAGCCGCAGGCGCGACGGGCGTTTTCGGCACTTGGCAAGGATGTTGTCCCGGATGCGGTCGCAGTCCTGGCGGACGCGGCGGGCGGCGTCCCGCAGACTCAGCTTCTCCAGCGGCACAAATACGTGACGCCGGGGCATCTGCACAGTCTGGTCGATTCGCGCCTACTGACTACGTGGTCGGACGCCCTACCGGAATCTGCCAGCACAATCGATCATTCTCTGACGTTTCTTGCCACCTTCCACGCGGCCAACGTGGACTATCCTTTTTTCGACTACGGCTCACCGTCCGTCGTCGAGGACGAGTCGCAGTTGCTCGACCACTACGCCAAGCTGTGGCCGGCGCCGCCGGCAATTTTGCCGCGTACCGGTCGCCATTACGCGCTGCCGCCCGGCGACCGCGAGCAGGATCAGGAGCTGACCCTGTCATCGCTCGGGTGGTTACTCAGGACGGTGCTTTCGCCAGTGGACGAGATCTGGACCCGGCACGTTACCTGCATCCGCCGGACGGTGCCGTCCGGCGGTGCCCGGCATCCGACCGAACTCGTCGTGGTGCTCGGCCGGCCGCTGGAGCAGGTACCGGTTGGCGCCTACAGCTACGACATCGCCACGCACGCACTTGTAGCCGAGCCTGCCGATGTGCACCTTGCGTACGCGGCAGGGGTGCCGGACGGCGGGTTCGGCATCGTGGTGCGGTCTCGGGTGGAGCGCGCCATGTGGCGGTATCGCGACCTGCGTGCGTTGCGCCCGGTACTCATCGATGCCGGGCACGTCGTAGAGATGGTGACGTTCCTGCTGACCAGGCTGGGTATCACGGCGGAGGTAGTGTCCGCGCCCGGCGTCGCCTTCAGTGCGAACTGGCTGGACGAGCCAGAGGTGGCGCTGATCCGCTCGGTAGCAGCGGGTGTTGTGGGCTCAGCCCGTCCGCTGACGGTCCCTTCCACATCAGCCCACGGCATAGTCTTGACCAACCCGGCGCTCACCCTGCGGTTCGGCCCTCGGCTGGCGGCCGACGTGCTCTGGCCGGTGCCTCGAAACATCCCCCTCGACCTGACCGATTTCCTGGTGCTGAACCATTGCCTGCCGTCGACCCGCGGCGATCGTGACACTTCGATTCGTGGGGTCATCGAGGCTGCGCCCGGAGCCACCGAGGCCGGCGTCCAGCGGCTTCGTGACGCTGGCGCGCTGCTCGCGGCGCGTGATGCTCAGCCGCTTTACACGGGAAGCCGGCTATGGGTCCGCCATGAGTGGTACCTGGCGATGTTGGCTTATCTGGAAGCACGCAGCCACGGACTGGTCGCGCCGGTGGCTTCCCTCGTTGCGCAGGATGGCGCCTACCTCGGCGACCTCGCGGCGATTCGCCAACGGCGCACAACCCGAGTCTTTGACGATGCGGCGCTGGCGTCGGATTCCGTCGAAAACCTGCTGCGCAGGGTGTTCCTCGGCGGGCTCCCCGTCGGCGTCGAGGTATCGCTTGCGATATGGCAGGTCAGCGGTACCACAGCCGGCCTTTACCGCTGGCAGAGTGGGCGGCTCAAGCGGGTCGACAACGCACCGGAACGGGTGGTGGTGGCGAGGATCTCCGCTGGCCAGAGCGCCGTGTCCACCGGCGCGCTGGCATTGTGGATCTCCAGCCGCACCGATCCCAGTCAACCAGCACGGTACGTAATGGACCTCGTCGACCTCGGTCGGCTCGGCCAGCGGATTTGCCTGGCAGGGGCAGAGCTAGGGGTCGGGGTGTTCCTTACCCCAGCTGTGCACGACAGCGAGACCTGCTCGCTACTGGGCTTGGCCGACGCGGACCGTCGCCTCACCTACGTATTCGGGCTGGGTATCCCGCGTCTCAGAAAATCCACTGTGGACCTTGACTGCGGCGCTACACCACAGGAACTGGCGAAACGCCCTACGGACTAGAGTCAAGTGCATGGAGGACAGCCCACACCAGCGCGCCATCCGGCGATCGGCGCTGCTCAACGGGGCCAATCGCCCGCCTTCAGGCGTACCGGCGAAGCTGCCGTTGGGGCACGAGCCCAGCACGGGCTCCACGGACTGGGAGCATCGGTGTCGTGTCTCCACCGCTCGACTCGTGCCGGGCGGTGATCCGCCACTGCACATGCTCGGCTTACCGCGTCCTCGGACTGCCAGGGGATGGCCCATGCCGTTCGCCGCCACGGACCCGAACGATCCGTGCGTGACCGAGCGTGACCTGGAGGTCTTATGCAGCCGGGAGCGCCGGTGCCAGGTCTGCGGGCTAGGCATTCCTCCCGGCACCGGGTTCGCTGTACGCAGGCCAGGGCACCGGTTCACCTCGCTGGTCGAGGGGGTGGCTCCGTGGGTGGAGGGTCGGGCCGCGCTGCACCTGCGTTGTCTGCGCCTGTCCATCCGGTACTGCCCGGAACTGATTCGCCAATTCCGGCAAGGTGTGGCACACGTGGTCCGGGAACCCGCCGACGGTCGCCATCACGTCCTTGACGGCGTCATGCTCGACACCAGAGATTATGTCGGCTTCGTAGCGCCCGTGTGGAATCTCGAGCGTGTCCGGGACTCACCGGGTACGTCAGATGCTGCCCAATGGCAACTCCATGCCGCAGCTGCGGTGAACGCAAAGGCGACCGAGACGCTATTCCCCCGACTAGCGGGCAGGCCAGGCTGATGATCGTTCACGACGCGTCGCTACGCGAGCGCGAATGGACCGGAGTGTTGGAGCCGCTGTTCTCGTCCGAGCGCCCGAATCGCCACGTCGTCCTCGATGATGCCCTGAATCCGGCCGCTTTTACTGGGCTCCGGTCAGAGCTGCTGTCGTCGCAGGCATGGCACTATCGCTCACAGCCCGGGTACGTGCTGTGCCTCACGCCATCAGAGTCTCTGGTCATCAGCGACGTTGCGCATCGGCTCGGCGAGATCTTCGGCCGGTTCCAGCCGGGGCTGGAAGCCTGTGAACGATGGGCCTTTCTGCACCAGCAGCCATTCGAGGAGTTCGTACATTCCGACATCGGTGCCTACGTGTGGACGCTCTGGCTGACCCCGGAGAAGTGGGATCGGTCGCCCCATACCAGCGGTCTACGCCTCTACCCCCTGGTGCGACCAGAGGGCATGCCCAACACACGCCAGCACACACTGAAATACTTCCAGGCGAACCCGGTCGCCGATAGTGCATACGTACACTACCGTGAAAACAGAGCGGTGGTGTTCCCGGCGTCCACATTCCATTCCATCGGGCCCTGCCACTTCGAGGCATCCACGGTGGACAGCATGCGGTGCTCTGTTTCGATCTTCTTTGACAGCCGGGAGCACTGGCAGGCGCTACACAAAATCGAGAACGTCACTGCGGAGACTGCAAACCATGGATTCTGACGACATCACCGACACCAACCAGCACCGATACTCGGCCGCCTTGGCGCGCGACATCGAGTTGAAGTGGCAGAGGGCCTGGGCCGAGAGCGGAACACTCGACGTGGCCAATCCGGTCGGTAAACTGTCCGGTGGTGCACCGAAGCCGCGCGACCGCAAGTTCTACATACTCGATATGTTTCCGTATCCGTCCGGTTCCGGTCTGCACGTCGGGCACCCACTTGGCTACATCGGCTCCGATGTCTACGCGCGCTTCCAGCGTATGAAGGGGTATACCGTCCTGCACCCCTTTGGATTCGACGCGTTCGGCCTGCCCGCCGAGCAGTACGCCATTGAGACCGGCCAGCACCCGGCCACCACGACGATGCAGAACATCGACAACATGCGCCGCCAGCTCAGACGCCTGGGTCTCGGGCACGATCCTCGCCGCGAGATCTCGACCGCAGACCCAGCGTATTACCGCTGGACTCAGTGGATCTTCCTCCAGATATTCAATTCCTGGTGCGACCCCGCGAACGGCCGCGCCCGCCCGATCGCGGACCTGATCAGCGAGTTCGAGGCCGGTATTCGGGAACCTGTGTCGTCCGCGAACCCGGACGGCCTGCGCTGGCGTGATCTGGATGAGGTGACCCGACGCCGCGTCGTCGACTCCTACCGGCTGGCCTACCTGGAGGAGGCTCCGGTCAACTGGTGTCCGGGCCTGGGCACGGTTTTGGCGAACGAAGAAGTCACCGCGAACGGGCGCTCCGACGTCGGGAACTACCCGGTATTTCGACGTCGAATGCGGCAATGGATGCTGCGGATCACGGCGTTCGCGGACCGCCTGCTGGCGGATCTGGACCCGCTTGACTGGTCGGAGTCACTCAAGCTGATGCAGCGTAACTGGATCGGCCGCAGCGAAGGCGCCGACGTTTACTTCACCGCCCGTACCCCAGACGGCTCGCAGCGCCGTCTCCAGGTATACACAACTCGGCCGGATACATTGTTCGGCGTTACCTTCATGGTGCTGGCACCCGAGCACCCATTGGTGGACGAGCTGACCACGGAGAAGTGGCCGGTCGGTACCCCCGTTGCCTGGCGCCGCCCATCACCGTCCGGCGGCCCGGCAGACTCGCCGAGAGAGGCCGTCGACGCGTACGTCCGGTGGGCCTCGTCGCTGAGCGACCGGCAGCGGCTGGAGCAGACCACCAAGACGGCGGTCTTCACCGGCAGTTACGCGGTAAACCCGGTCTCCGGGGACCAGATACCGATCTTCATCGCCGATTATGTCCTGGTCAGCTACGGCAGCGGTGCGGTGATGGCGGTGCCCGCGCACGACCAGCGAGACTACGAGCTGGCGAGTGAGCTCGGCCTGCCGATGCGCGCTGTGGTGAGTCCAGACGATGCATGGCTGGCCGAGCACACGGACGCGACCCCTGATGATCCGACGAGTTGGGGTGAGGCGTTCGATCGGGCAGGTACGGCGACCAACTCAGCGGGCGCCGACGTTTCGCTTACCGGCTTGCCGACCGCAGACGCGACCAGGAAGATCCTGCGCTGGTTGGAGTCAGCCGGTCGCGGCGCACGTCGCACATCTTACCGGCTACGCGACTGGCTTTTTTCGAGACAACGGTATTGGGGCGAGCCGTTCCCGATCGTCTACGACGAGACGGGCCTGCCTATCGCCCTGCCCGAATCGATGCTGCCCGTCGAGCTGCCGCCGATGACCGATTTCCGCCCGCAACCGACCGAGGGTGAGGAACCGAAGCCGCCGTTGTCACGCGCGGCAGGCTTCGAGTACGCCGAATTGGACCTGGGTGACAGCGCCAAGGTGTACCGGCGAGAGACCAACACCATGCCGCAGTGGGCCGGTTCGTGCTGGTACTACTTGCGCTACCTGGATCCGACAAACGAAGAGCAGTTCGTGGATCCAGAGATCGAGCGGTACTGGATGGGCAGCGGTGACGGCATCGAGCGGATCGGTGGCGCCGACCTGTATATCGGTGGCGTCGAGCATGCCGTGCTGCACCTTCTATATGCCCGCTTCTGGCACAAGATCCTGTTCGACTTAGGCCACGTCTCGACGCCCGAGCCGTTCCAGCGACTGTATAACCAGGGGTACATCCTCGCAGATGCGTTCACCAACGCGAATGGGCGCTACGTCCCGGCAATCGAGGTCACGGCGGAGGACGACGGATTCGTCTACCAAGGAGAGCCAGTCCGCCGGATACACGGCAAAATGGGCAAGAGCCTGAAGAACGCGGTGTCCCCGGACGATATCTATGACTCGTACGGTGCGGACACATTGCGCATGTACGAGATGGCGATGGGCCCGTTGGACGTGGACCGGCCGTGGCAGCCGGACGACATTGTGGGTGTGTTCCGGCTACTGCAGCGCCTGTGGCGCAACGTCGTCGACGAGCAGACCGGCGAGCCGAGAGTCTTGGTGGATGACCTGTCGCCGACCGAGCCGCTGTTCGAGGTCCTGCACCGGACAATTGACGCGGTCGATCGGCTATACACCGAGCTGCGGTACAACGTCGCCGTCGCGCGGATCACCGAGCTGAACAACGCGCTGAGCCGGTACGTCCAGCAGCACGGAGCAACCCCGCGTCAGGTGGCTGAGGCGCTCATCTTAATGGTGTTCCCACTAGCCCCCCACCTGGCCTCGGAGCTATGGGAGAAGCTGGGGCATGACGAGGCGGTCGACAACGTCCCGTTCCCGACCGCGGATCCCGACGCTCTGGTTCAGACCCATATCGTTCTGCCAGTCACGGTCAATGGGAAGCCACGTGGCGAGATCACCGTCGACCGGCAGGCCAGCCAGGCCGAGGTGACCGATGCTGGATTGGCCCTGGATGCGGTGGCGAAGCTGGTCGAGGACAAGGAGATCGTACGGGTAGTTGTAGTGCCAGGAAAGATCGTGAATTTCGTCGTCCGGTAGGAGGCCGGGAACGCCTGTGAGTGATGAGGACAGCCAACTTTCGCTGTCGTGCTTCGAGCGCGGGTGGCGGTATTCCCGGCTGGATGATGATGCATTCCTGTTCGACGAACGATCGGAATACCTGGCGCGGGTCGACGGAGGAATCGCGCGACTGCTGCCCGGCGCCGCCGCTGCGCTGGGTTCGGCCTCCGCCGAGGTCGGATCGTTACACGCAGTGCTGGCGGGTCTGGCGCGGCAGTGGTCGGATTCGGAGCCGCCCGGCGTTGGCGCCGATGTCGAGACCGGCTCGACGTCCGTCGTGTCGCTCTCGCTGCTCGGCGCGCGGGTTGACGTGAGATGTGCGCACGCGGCATGCGCGGCGGGTGTAGAAGCGTTTTACTCGGCGTCATCCGTCCCGGGGACATCATCCAGTCCTGAGGTGGTCATCTGGTGTGACTGGAAGAGCCCCGGCAGGCACCTGTTCCGGTCGCGACCAGATGACTGCGCTGGGGTTCCGCTTGAGGGCGTCTTCGTCCAGACGCTGCGGTCCGCACGCGTGCCCTGGACGTGGACGCTCCCGCCGATCCCTCCGCTGGCATCGTGGCCGTTCAAGGACCGCTTCGCCGCGCTGCACGCGGCCATGATTCGCACCGCGGCCAGTGAGGGCGTACTCATCGCGGGTGACCGTGGGTCCGGTAAGTCGACGACGGCGCTGCTGGCGTCCGAACGGCTCGGCGCGCACGTGCTCTGTGACGAGACCGCTCTGATTCACTGCCGCACCACTCTGGTGGAACCATTCCCGCATTCCGTCGGAGTCTGGCGGAATGGGCGCAAGATCCAGAAGCCGATCACCGAGGTCTGTACCCGGATCGCCAGGGCAGCCGTGCCGATTAACCGCATCTTGTTCCTCAAGCCGGGAGCGTCCGCGCCGCGGGTCTTCCGAAGATCGTGCTCCGAAGCGCTGCGAGAACTGCTGCCGCACCATCGGGAGGCCGGCGCCTCGATCGGCGATGCGATGCAGACCCTGCTGCACCTGGCGGCACATGTCGAGTCCTGGTCGATCGAGTACACCGACCACCAAGAGCTGGTCGACCTCGTTTGTAACCTCATCGACGCCTGAAACTGGTCTACATCGAGCACCGCTCCAGCCCGGCACCGGTATCCTGATCGCCGTGTCGGCGTCCACAGTGCTCGGTTTACTGCTGAGCACCGCTGGTGCGGCACTGCTCACCGTCGGCCTGCTCGGCTGGCGGGGGAGGCTGCCGCGCAATCGATTCGCCGGCATCCGTACCCCCGCGACGCTGCGGTCGGAGGCAGCGTTCATCCTGGCCAACCGGGTCGCCGCCCCGCCGGTGCTGGCGGCCGGGGCAGTCTGCGTCCTCACGGGGGCATTGGCGCTGGGGACCGATGGCGCGATGCTCACAGTGATCGTCGCGGTGGGTGGAGCAGGCACGCTCGCGCTGGTGATCGCCGGTGGCCTGCTGGGCCACCAGGCGGCCACCGCTCTGCCACCCCCGACCACCGGCTGCAGTGGGTGCACCTGCAACGGCGGAGCCTGCACCGCGACCTGACCGCGGTACCCGCGTCGCTCACTCAGCTGGTCGTCACCTCCTCGGCGCGCAACACCCCGCCGCCGCTCTCGGCCGATCCGCGCACTGCCACCACGGTGCCGACCTCGGGGCGTTCCTGCACCCCGGTCAAGTCAATCTGCACCGCCAGCCCATCCGGGCGCAGCACGGTGGCGCGGTCGCCGTCGAGGGTCGTGACGGTGCCCAGTACCCGCGCCTGGACCACGCTGACGGCCGCCGCGGTGCCGTCGGGACCGAGCCGGACCACGACGCGCTCCCCGGCGT
This sequence comes from Pseudonocardiaceae bacterium, assembly GCA_050700355.1. Taxonomy (GTDB): domain Bacteria; phylum Actinomycetota; class Actinomycetes; order Mycobacteriales; family Pseudonocardiaceae. Next base: position 9,111 of record JBOHHE010000129.1, on the reverse strand, counting down.
TGAGGTCGCTCAGCTCGTGGTTGCCCGCGCCCCGGACGCGGGTGTCCTCGTCGGTGGGGATCGAGGTCTGCGAGCCCCCGTCCTGCGCCACCGTGAGGTCGTTGGCCCCGGACCCGGCCACGGTGCCCACCACGACCTGCTCGTCGGGTCCGAGCCGCCACGGGCCAGGCCCGAACGGCCCGTGGTGACCACCAGGGCGATCACCATCTCCCTCGCCCGGAAACGCGCTGGTGATCAGCTCGGCCTCGGCGACGAATCCCAGATCCGGTGCTGGGCGATCGTGCCCGAACCCGCCTGCCACCAGCAGCCCGCCGGCCAGACCCCCGACCAGCACTCCGCCCAGCCCGATAAGCCAGGGCAGACGGCGACGTCGGCGCGGCGAGGGCGGGGTGGCGGTCGGTTCGGGTGCGGGGCTCCTCATGGCTCTCCTCCAGCTTGATGATGGGGACGCGGGGTGCGCCCGAAGCCCACCGTGTCGCGGGGAGCTGAGCGGGAGCTGAAGATGACCGGGGCCCGGCCGTCACCTCAGCAGATCTTCAGCTGGATATTCGGCAACGAGGTGTGAGGATGTGCGGGTGGAGCAGGCGAGGGTGCTGGTGATCGAGGACGCCGAGGCGATCCGGGTCGCGGTGGAAACCGGCCTGCGCACGGCGGGGTTCACAGTCTGCGGCCGGGCCGACGGCACCGAATTCGAACGCGTGCTGCACAGCTTTCGCCCCGATCTGGTGGTGCTTGACGTGATGCTGCCCGGCCGGGACGGTTTCGCCCTGCTGGCCGCCGCGCGCAGGCACGGCGACGCGGGCGTGCTGATGCTCACCGCCCGGGACGCGGTGGATGATCGCCTGCGCGGCCTGCACGGCGGCGCCGATGACTATCTGGTCAAGCCGTTTGTACTCGCGGAGCTGGTGGCCCGGGTGTCCGCCGTACTGCGCAGGCTGGGGCGGGTACCGTCCACTGTGGAGGTCGGTGATCTGCTGCTGGACACCGCCGCCGGGGTGGTGACCCGTGGCGAGCGGCGCCTGGAGCTGACCGCCACCGAATGGCGGCTACTGGAGTATCTGACGGCGCAGCGGGGTCGGGTCGTCAGCAAGGAACAGATCCTGGTCTCGGTGTGGGGTTATGAGAACTACGACCCCAACCTGGTGGAGGTGCACGTCTCGGCGTTGCGTCGCAAGCTGGGCGGGCCGCCGTTGCTGCACACCGTGCGGGGCCTGGGCTACGTCCTGCGTCCGGAGCTGGGGTGACCAGGGCGCACCCTGGGCCGTTGCGGACAGCGTCCTTGCGCCGGCGGGTGACCTGGAGCAGCGTCGCGGTGCTGGTCACCGTACTGCTGCTGGTGCTGGTGCTGGCCGACGTGGCATTCGGCACGCAGTCCCGGCGCGAGCTGCGCGGCCAGGTGGACGAGCAGGCCCTGCTGGCCACGCAACTCGCGCGGTCCGGTGTGCCGCCGCTGGAGCTGCTGGGCCGGATCCAGACTCCGGACGTCGCGGTCCAGCTGGTCACTCCGGGCGGCCAGACGTACGGCCGGGTGCCTGCGGGCCCGCCGCACCGGGGCCCGACGCTGCGACGCGCCCTGCCGGACGGCTCCCAGCTCATTCTGACCGGCGACACCGATGGCATCAGTGCCGCGCAACATCGGCTGCGCGGGGTGCTTGTGCTGGCCGGGCTGCTGGCGATCGCGCTGGCCGCGGGAGTGCTGCTGGCCACCACCCGGGTGGCCCTGGCCCCGTTGGACGCCATGACCGCGCTGGCCCGCTCGATCGCCCGCGGGGACCGCGGTCGCCGGCTGTCGCCCACCCGCACCGACACCGAACTCGGCCGGACCGCAGCCGCCTTCGACAGCATGCTCGACGCCCTGGAGGGCACGGAGGCCCAGGCCAGGGCATCCGAGACACGGGCACTGGCCTCTGAGGCCCGGACCCGGCAGTTCGTGGCCGACGCGGCGCATGAGCTGCGCACGCCCCTGGCCGGGGTACGGGCTGCGGCGGAGGCAAGCGTGGCTCCTGGCCTGTCCGAGCCGGAGCGTCAGCGCTTGCATGTGCTGCTGATACGGGAAGCCGGACGGGCCGGACGACTGGTGGAGGACCTGCTGGCGCTGGCCCGGTTGGACGCCGGGCAGCAACCCCGCCGGGCCCCCGTCGAGTTGCTGGAACTGGCCCGAACCGAGGCCGAGCGGGTCCGGCTGCTCGCGCCGAGCCAGGACGTCCGGGTCACCGGCCAGCCGATAACGGTCAACGCCGATGCCCAGCAGGTGTCCCAAATTCTGGCCAACTTGCTGGACAACGCCCGACGGCACACCTCGCGCCAGATCGAGGTAGTGGTGGCCGGCGCCGACGGGGGCGCGGTGGTCACCGTGACCGACGACGGTCCAGGGATCGCCGAGGCGGATCGGGAGCGCATCTTCGACCGGCTGGTCCGCCTCGACGAAGCCCGCACCCAGCCGGAGGCCACCGCTCCTTCACAGGGTGCCGCCCCGTCACTGGGTCTGTCCGGCGCCGGGTTGGGCCTCGCGATCGCCCGGGGCTTCGCCCGCGCGCACGGCGGTGACCTGCGCTGCGTCCCCCCCACCCCCGGCACCACCGGCGCCGCCTTCCGCCTCGAGCTCCCCAGCTGATGCCCGCGAGTGTTCAGTGGCGCTTTTTCGCCCACACCCTGATCGCCGCGCGAAGGGTGAACAGCGCGGTGATCGCCACGACGGTACCCGCGACCACGGCCTGATTGACGTCCACCGCCGGCCTCCAGGACACCTCACCATCGCGCAGCACGTAGACCCCGGTCGGCCGGCTGCCCCACCCCATACCGCCCCCGAACCCCTGGCTCTTCTCAGCTTCGCTGCCACCGCCACCACCACCGGCACCGATCACCTTGGCCACCGGGATGAGAGTGACACCGTCCTGCTGGATGGGCTCACCGAACACCTTGCTGGCACCGATCACCTCACGGATTCGGGTGACCATGTCCTGCATACCCGTCGGCTGCTCGATCGACATGGTGTGTCCTTTCTCGAAGCTCGGTCCTCCAGCATGCCGCAGAACCACGGCGTCAATCCCGATAGTCGGCCGGGGGTCTCGGGACGAGCACGTCGTGCAGGCGGTCCCGTGAGGCTCGGACCTCCGCGGAGTTCTGCGGATAGGGGACGGCGATCTGGATGGTGCTGGTCGTCGCCTTGCCCGAGGTCCGGATCTGCGAGCCCATATCCTGGGCGAACAGTGCGTCACCTCGGGTCCGCTGGACAAGGGTGTCCAGTGCGGCAGCGACCTGGGCGGGGTGTGCGCGGCCACCAGCTGCGTGGCACTCTCGGCGGGGAAGATCTGGGTGAGCCGGTAAGAGGGATGGACGATTGATGGGCGCAGCACAAGCAGAAGAAGCCGCCGCCGAGTCGATGGCCCGGGCCGAGGCTCGGCGCGTCAGCGTCCTACAAACGCTTTCCAGTGATCGGCAGGCGCAGCTTGGCCAGTTCTTCACCCCGGAGCGTGCGGCCGCGCTCATCGCCGGCTTGCCGCGTCTGCCGGAGGCGGGCAGGCTCCGAGTGCTCGACCCGGGGGCGGGCTCAGGGTCACTCGCCGCTGCGCTGGCCGCCCGGGTGCTACGCGAACGTCCGGCCCTGGAGCTGGAGATCGTAGCCGTCGAAGTAGATCCCGAAGTAGGGCGATACCTCCAAGCGACCTTGACTGATCTCACCGAGACCGCCGGTGCGGTTGGGGTCAAGGTAGTTACGGAGATGGTGCTGGGCGACTACATCGAGCTTTCGACCAGCCTGATGGTGACGCCTGCCGTACTCGACTATCCGTTTGACTTAGTCATCATGAACCCGCCTTATCGTAAGTTAGGATTAAACTCCGCACACCGCCGGGCGCTTCTCTATCAAGGTATCGAATGCCCGAATCTTTATGCAGCTTTTCTTGCTCTCGGCGCGACAGCTCTTGATCCTGGTGGGCAGCTTGTCGCAATCACCCCACGTTCGTTCGCGAACGGACCTTATTTCGGGCAATTCCGTCGTTTCTTGCTCGACCGGTTATCACTCGATCGGCTACATACCTTCGAATCTCGCTCCACCATCTTCGCTGATACGGGCGTACTCCAGGAGAACGTCGTCTTCTCCGGCACGCGCCAAGGTAGTAACGACAAGGTGGTTCTGTCCGCAAGTCGCGGCCACACGGATAATTCGGTCGAACGTATCGTGAGCTACAGCGAGGTAGTGCGTCCTGGTGATAGGCAGCGCTTCATTCGTATCGTGGCCGATGACAATGATACCGCCATCGCGGCGACGATGGCCGCCCTCCCTGCGACGTTGCCTGACCTTGACGTTCAGATTTCTACGGGCAAGGTCGTCGACTTTCGTGCGCGAGAGAATCTGCGCAAGCTACCGGTACCTGGCAGCGTACCCCTGATCTACCCTGGTAATGTGCGGAACGGTGTTCTCGAGTGGCCGCGCGAGATCCGCAAGGACCAGGCTTTTACTGTGAGGTCCGCAGCTGAGCACAACAAGTTCTTACTGCCCGCCGGTTTCTATGTTGTCGTCAAGCGCTTTTCTGCCAAGGAAGAGCGGCGACGGATAGTAGCTGCCGTCTGGGATGCCGACCGGAACGCCTCAGCCGTCGCCTTCGAGAACCATCTCAACATCTTTCATGCTTGCGGAGCCGGGCTCGACCGCGATCTAGCGGTGGGGTTGAGTTACTGGTTGAACAGCTCAATTGTGGACAACTTCTTTCGTACCTTCTCCGGCCACACGCAGGTAAACGCCACTGACCTGCGGACACTACGCTTCCCGCCGCTCGATGCCCTCACCCGCCTCGGGCACGGGCAGGCGATGCTACTGCCCACGCAGGATGAAATTGACCAACTGGTCGTAGATGTCATCAACGTCATGGACGGTGCTGCTGAGCCGGTCGATCACCAGCCGCACCGCAGAAGCTCAGCGGTTACTCGAAGCGTTGGGCTTTGACCGTGAGCGCACGAACGAGAGATCCGCACTTGTTTTTCTTTCTCTGCTGAAGCTAACGACCGACACACCTTGGAAAAGAGCGACCAATCCACCCCTGGGGACCAGGGCAATCATGGATTGGATACGTGACCACTACGAGAAGGATTACGCAGCGAATAGTCGCGAGACAATTCGCTGGTTCACATTACACCAGTTTGTCGAGGCATTACTGGTGGAGCAGAACCCGGATAAGCCCGATCGTCCGGTCAATTCACCGAAGTGGTGTTACCAAATTCATCCCCGGGCTCTCGAGGTGATCCGTAGCTTCGGACAATCCAGGCATGATGCAATCTTGAGCAGGTACCGAGCCGAAGTGCCTGGACTGAGGGTTAAGTATGAAGCGGCTCGCCAACTTAACCGAATTCCGGTAACTCTTCCAGGTGACGGCGTGCTGACGTTAAGTCCTGGGGGACAGAACATTCTCATCAAACAGATGATCGAAGACTTTTGTGCCTACTTCACACCGGGTGGTGAAGTGGTCTATGTAGGCGATGCCGATACGAAATGGGCCATCTTCGCAGAAGACATATTCCAGTCTCTGGGTGTTTCCGTTGATCAACGCGGCAAGATGCCCGATCTTGTCGTGTATTTGCGTGACCGTAACTGGCTCGTCCTTCTGGAGGCTGCATCCTCACATGGGCCCGTCGATGCGAAGCGGCACAGTGAGCTGGCCGAGCTCTTCGCGGGTTCATCGGCCGGCCTGGTCTTTGTGTCATGCTTCCCCAATCGGCGAGAGATGCGGAAGTACCTTGCTGAAATCGCATGGGAGACCGAAGTATGGTGTGCGGATAATCCGACACATCTCATTCACTTCAATGGGGAACGATTCCTCGGACCATACGGGAGCTGGCACTGACAGGTCGAGCGCCCACACCAGAGGAGGTGGCGGGCGGATGCAGGAGCGGCGCGTCGGGTGCTACGAGGTGACACCGTCCGGCAAATCGGGGAAAGCGCTCCCCAGCGCCCGAAACCGGCAATCGAGTGTCGGGAGGACGCTGCGATCTCAAATGTCATCGGTTCGGTGGGGCGGTCCAGCACGAGATTACGGACGGCCCCGTCCAGAAAGTAGGGCCTGCGGCCATCCGTGCTGGTCATCACCGCCGTCTCGGTGTTCAAGTCCTGAGGACGGACCCGCTGGGCCCGACGCCCGCAGTGCTCAGGGCACGAACTGCAGCTGGGAGACCTTCCACTCGGCAGGCGTCTGGACCAAGGACATCTGTAGCCGGTAGCGGCGTTTCACCGGTTGGGGGGCCTGGGCGGTAGAGACCTCGGCGATGGCGGCGACGAGCACTGTCGCGGTGGGGCCCGCCGGATCCAGTGCCGAGACTCCGCTCGCTTCGACGGCGGCGCTGTTCACGGTCACGACGTCGGAGGTGAGCGTGCCGAGGTACTCGATGCGTCGCTGTTCCCATTCCTGGCGAGCGGGGTCGGTGAGCAGCGCGAGTAACCGGTCGTAGCCCGCTCCGGGATCGCGGTGGTCCAACGAGGTCAGCGCGACGGCCGTCTGCTCGGCGGCCTGTACCGCGACGTCGCGTAGGTCGCCGGCAGTGCTGTCGCGGAGCTCGGTAGCAGCGTCCCCGGCCACCGGCGTGGTCTGACCGTCCATCGTGGTCGAACAGCCCGCCAGACAGAGCAGCGCTGCCAGGGCGAGTGCGGAGGTCCGTCCGGCAAGGGTCATAACACCCTCATCCCGTCGAGCTTCCAGGCCGGCCCGATCCGAGCGGCGGTGACGATAATGCTGGAGGGTTCTTGCTGTGGAGCTACACCGGTCCGGGTGGTGTTGCGGTTGAGGAACAGCAGCAACTCGGCCCGGCTCGGCTCCAGAAGATGTACCGAGGTCGCGACTACTTCCGCGGTGGTGACGACTTGCTGGGCGGAGGCAACCTGACGGACAACGCCCAGCGTGGGCTCCACCTCTGCCCAGTACTTCGCCGTGGAGTCCGCCATGATCTGTGCCGAGTGCTCGTCAAGCTGGCGGAAGTCATAGCTGAAGAACCGGGCAACGGCGGGCGCGATCTCTCCCGACACCGCTGAAGTGGCCGCGACGTCGATGAAGGCAAGGTTGGCGGGCTGCGACGCCGGGTCGCCCTCGCCTCCTTCGTTGCCATCGCCGGCGCATCCGACCACAAACCCGGTAAGCAGCACAGCAACCGCGGCCCGTAGACGACCGGTGCTCATCCCACCTCCCAACCAGAAGATCGATCACCTTACCCGTTGCGGCAGTCAAACGGGCTACAGCCTGCCGCTGGCACCCCGCGTGTCCGTCCGCCATGCACGGTCTGTCCGTCCGTCATGCACGGTGTGTGGCACACTCGCGCGCGAACCCTCACACTGACGGGTCGAGGGAGCACGATGAGTGATGAGATGATCCCGCAAGGACCTGGACGAATGAGTGGGCGTGTCGCGATGGGCGCGATCATGGTGGGCTTGCTGATCGCCTCAGCTGGTTGCAGCCCCGGAACGCCTGCCCAAGCAACGCACCACCCGATTTCTCAAGTCGAGAAACCGCGGAACATCGCGGACATCGCGGACCGGCCCTGCGAACTACTGAAGCCGAAACAGGCGGCAGAATTCGGCCTCGATCTACCACCCAGGCAGCTGGCGGGCAAGCTCGGTAATGTGGAGTGCGAATGGCGCAGTAGCGGACTCGATGTGTGGGTTTATATCTCCACCTTCACCGACAAGCTGACCCTGGAGGAAGTCTACGACCGGCGGGAGGTCCTGCCGTACTTCGAGATAACCGAAATCGGGGGCTATCCGGCCATCGTATCCAGAACGGAGGCCACCCTCCCGGTGTGTGACATCGACATCAAGCCGGCCGAGCGCCAGAGCGTGACAGTGACCTACGACTCGACTGCGCTCCACGAGACACCTCAACAGGGCTGCGTCGTGGGTAAGCGGGTGGCCGAGACCGTACTGAAGAATCTGCCACCACCGAGCTGACCCCAGCGTCAGACCGTTCACATCCGTCAGCTGACGGATGTGAACGCCTCCGATCCGTTCCTACGGTCGCAGCTGCGCACACCCGAGTCGAGCGATGAGTCAAGGAGCGGACGTGGCCATAAGCGGATCGAAAGGCGACTGGCAGCAGGGTCAGGATGCCCTCCGCAACGAGGTTGCGCGGGTGACCGCCCTGCTGCGATCCATCCGAGATCCGGGGCCGCATGCGGTGGGTCACTGGAACCTCGTTGAGGTCGCCATGCATCTCTCACAGGCCTGGATCGCCGTACCCGGCCTGGCCAGACAGGACCTCTCCCGCTTCCACGAAGTGGTGCCGGGCGTGGCCGGCGCCTCGCTGGTCCGAGACATCTGGGAACTAGCCGAAACCACTAACGCCGGGGTGCAGTCCGACCCCGAGCGTGATCCGGCTGTCCTGGCCGATCGCATCGACGCCCGAGCGCAGGAGTACTTCAACGAATGCGCCGACGCGGACCCCGACGCGCCACGACCCTGGTTGGTTTCCGGCACCACCGTCCGGCAGTCGACCTTGACCTACCACCTGCTGAACGAGACCGTCATGCACGGTTACGACATTGCTCATGCCGCCAGGCGCAGGTGGCGGATCGAGCCGGCCCACGCGGCCATGGTGCTGGCCAGGTTCATCGTCCCGGTCCTGCAAACACTCGATCCTCGGGCCATGGTGAACGGTGCGAAGGCAGCCGGCCTCCAGGCCACCTACGACATCCGCATCCGGGGTGGGGATCGCTTCCATTTCATCTTCGACGACGGGGCACTCAGGGTCGAGGAACCGTCCTCCCGTCGGATCGACTGCCATATCTCGGCGGAACCCGTCGCGTTTCTCATGGTGATCTGGAACCGACAGCGCCAGTGGACCGCGATCACTCAGGGCAAGCTGATGGCCTGGGGTCGCAAACCGTGGCTCGGCCCCCGGCTCAGAGCACTGATACGCACTCCCTAGCCACTCGCCCAGCGGCTTGCCCTGCCCGGGGTGTCTGACGGCACCCAACCGCTGCGCACACAGCAACTCAGCATGGGGCCAGCGCAAGCCGGTCGAGTCGCTGAGACGGTCCCGCCCTGGAAGACGTGCTGGAACGCTACCTACGAATGGGAGCACGCCGAGGTCGACCGCCGAAGCTGGCTGCGGGGCACGGCCGAGAGATCCCGGC
>JBOHHE010000128.1:0-4219 GCA_050700355.1 Pseudonocardiaceae bacterium | reverse complement strand
CGTCGCGAAGCGCGCGGTATGTCGCGGCCGGTGCTTGCTGGGTTGGTCGGACGCAGCCCGGACTGGCTCAAAAAGATCGAGAACGGCGATCGCCGCATCAATTCATTGAAGATGCTGGTCGAGCTGGCACGCAGCCTCGGCACCGAGAATATCGCCGATCTGACTGGCGACGATTTCGATGCGCCGACACGCGCATGGGAAAGAGAAGTTCATCCCGCTGTGACGGGCGTTCGCGCAGCAATGCAGGACGTGTCGTTCGGATCGTTGCTAGCTGATGAGAACCTACCGGTGCGGAGCGGCGAGGACCTCGCCGACGGAGTGCGGCGTCTGTGGCTGCGTTGGCACATGTCTCCGATGCAGCGATCCGACGTTGGCGGTGCGCTGCCCGGTCTGATTCGGCAAGCTCATGCATCGATTCGACGTACCGACGGCGTTGAATGTCGACGGTGCCGCGCGGCAACGGCAGATCTCTACCGGCTCGTGCAGCGTTTCCTCGCTCACATCTGCGAGCCGGAGCTACACGCTCTAGCGGTGGAGCGAGGACGCGCCCTATCTGAAGAGGCGGACAGCGTGCTGTCGTTGGCCGAAGCCGCGTGGGCTTCGTCGGTTGGGCTATGCGCGAGCGGCCACTACGACGACGCTGCCCGTCTCGCCGATCGCGGCGCCGTCGCGCTGCTGAACGCAAGCGCGGATGCACCGTCCCCTATGGCGATGGGGACCTTGGGAGCGTTGCAGCTCGAAGCCGCCGCTGCTCACGGGCTTGCGGGCCGCGAGGGCGACGCGTGGCGCTACCTCGACGCGGCAGTCGTTACGGCCGGTCGCATGCCGGCCGGGTCCTGGCACCTTCCGTCGGCCTTCGACCGTACGAATGTCGAGATCCTTGCCGTGATCATTGCGGTCAGCCTGCACAAGAGCGGAGAAGCAGTCGCGCGGGCCCGCAAGATCGAGTTGTCGAGCACGCCATCGGTGGTCCGGCGATCCCGCTTGTTGCTGGAATGCGCCCAGGCACACGCCAACCGGCATGAATGGAGCGAGGCCGTGACCTCGCTCGCCTCAGCGGAGAAGATCTCGCACGAAGCAATTGCCTTGATCCCGTGGGCGCGGACGCTGGCCGACGAGTTGGCTGAGCACGCACCTCCGGCTACCCGCGCCGCCGCACGAGGCCTGGCCGCACGGCTGCGATCCGTCAGCTGAGCAGGGGGACAAACTGTCCCCATTGTGACGCTGAACTGCGTTGATGCTTGTTCGGTGGCGATCATCCACCCGAACGCATGCGTCCACAGATTCGTTTGTGCGTGGCCTGTCGATTCGTGCGACCGCGTTGGCCGACACCGAGATCGTCAGGCTGACCTCGGTGTGGCGGACCCTGCTGGCCACGCACTAGCCGGACGAGCGGGGTCGGTGCCCGGAGTGCTCGGGATGGCGCCGCCCCGCCGCCCATCCTTGCTCGGTGTGGACCATCGCCCACCAGCACCTGATCGCCGCCGACGGTCCTTCCGCGGACCGCACCGGCAGGCATGCGGCTGCCACCGGTCGGTCGACCGTCGCGGTGCTGGGGCCTCCTGACCAGGGGGCGCGTCGCGTCCCCGACCGCGGCATGCCCCCTGGTCCACTGACCTTAAACAGGCACGGACCCTGAACAGGCACGCAATCGAGAACAACCCCTCCGAAAGAGTAACCAGGTGAACACACTCCGACGTGACGACGCCAGCGCCGCAGAGTTCCGCGATGCCCTGGTGGACAGGCTGCTTGCCAACAACATGATCATCTCGCCGGTGGTGGAGCGGGCCTTCCGCACGGTGCCCCGGCACCTGTTCGTCGCCGAGGGCACACCGCTGGACGTCACGTACAACGTCGACAACCCGGTCGCGATCAAGCGCGACCCGGACGGCGTGATCATCTCCTCCACCAGCGCGGCCTACATCCAGGCCCGGATGATCGAGCAGGCCGAGATCGGTGCGGGCATGAGCGTGCTGGAGATCGGGTCCGGCGGGTACAACGCCGCCCTGCTGGCCGAGGTCGTCGGTCCCGACGGGCGGGTGGTCAGCGTGGACATCGACCCGGAGGTGACCGACCGCGCCCGCGAACTGCTGGACGCGACCGGATACGGCAGCCGGGTCACCGTGGTGCAGGCCGACGCCGAGAACCCGCTGCCGGGGCTGGACGAGCCGGTAGACGCGATCCTGGTGACGGTCGGGGCGTGGGATCTCGCGCCAGCCTGGCTTGAGCACCTGTCCGCGGACGGCCGGATCGTCGTGCCGTTGCGGATGAACGGGATCACCCGTGCCATCGCCTTTCGCCGGGAGGCCGACCACCTGGTCAGCACCTCCGTGGCGGTGGCCGGGTTCGTCCCGCTGCAGGGCGAAGGCGCCCGTGACGAGCGGGTCTTCCTGCTGCCCGACCGCAACGGCCACCACGTGAAGCTGCGTTTCGAGGGGGACGTGCCGGCCGACATGAGCCTGTTGGACGGGGTGCTGGCGACCGACCGCACCGACGTGTGGTCTGGTGTCACGATCAAGTACGGCGTGTCCTTCGCCGACCTGCACCTGTGGTTCGCCGCGTTCCTGCCCGGCTTCTGCAAGCTGGCCGTGGACGAGGGCACCGACATGGCCGCCGAACGCAAGGGCTGGTTCCCCTTCGGCGTCGTGCGCGGCGACTCGTTCGCCTACCTGGCTGTCCGCCCCGTTCCCGAAGGCGGCGGAGTGGAGTTCGGCGCGCGTGCCTACGGAGTTCACGGCGAGGCCGCCGCCACCGCGATGGTCGACCAGATCCAGGCATGGGACCGCCAGGGCCGCGACCGCGAGCCCACCTTCGCTTACTGGCCGACCGGCTCCCACCGTCCCGAGTTCGGCAAGAACACAACCGTGCTGGTCAAGACGCACGGCCTGGCCACGATCTCCTGGTCACCGGAGGCGGACGCCGCAGGCGACCAGGGTGCCCTGCACAACCCCGAGAAGTGAGGAGTGAACCGAATGTCGGCAGCACTGGCCGTTGAACAGACGGAGTTCCCGGACGACGCGGTCGACGACGCGGAGTTCGAGCTGGACATGCGCGTGGTGGAGTCCACCACCAAGCTCGTGATCATGATGTGCGACACGAGTGACGGGTGCGGCAGCACGTGCAGCACCAGCGCGTGCAGCACCGGCTCCAACGACCCGTTCTGATCCAACCTCCTGCCGTCGGCGCCCGAGCTTGCCTGGGGCGCCGACAGCAGGCGCTGCCACTGACCGTGACCGGGTGAGGAGAGCCAATCGCCATGATCGTGTCCCCGCGCTACCAGCACACCGGCCTTGTCCTGGCCCGTGTCACCACCGATCCCGGTGATCTCGACCCGCCGACGCATCTGAACCCGGCCGATCCGGCCGCGGTCGAGCAGGAAGGCCGTGCGTGGCTGGCGAAAGTGTGGGCGCGCCCGGAGGTGCGGGACGCACTGGCGCTGGCCAGCCCCGTCCTCGGTGCGCGCCTCGACCAGATCCGGGGCGACGGCACCGCCCCGCACACGGCGAAGGAGTTACGCCGCGCCGTCGTCTCCGTGGCGTCCTACATGCTGCGCTGGCAGCGGCGGGCGACGCCGTTCGGCCTGTTCACCGGGGTCGGGGCCGTCGGTGTCGGACCCACGATGGCCGACGTGGGCACACGGCACCGGGCTGCGGCGCGGGTGGACGGCGAATGGCTCACCACGCTGATCGACCGGCTCGAACGGCACCCCGACCTGCGCCCACGCTTGACGGTCGTGGTGGACGACGCGCGGATCGTGCGCGATGGGCGCGTGATCGTGCACCGACGGGCCGAGGTCGGCGCCTCCACCCCAGGGCCGCTGCGGGAGTCCTCGGTGCGGCTCATCCGTCCTGTGCGGTTCGTCCTGGCCGCGGCCGGTTCGCCGATCCGCTTCGACACGCTGGCCGACCAGATGACCGCCGAGTTCCCCTCCGCGTCCCCCGGCAAGATCGACGCACTGCTGCACGGCCTGCTGGACGCCGGTGTGCTGATCACGAGCCTGCGGCCTCCGATGACCAGCGTCGACGCCTTGTCCCACCTGATCGGTGCCCTGCGTGCGGCCCGAGCCGACACTATCGGCGACGTCGCCGTCCACCTGCACGACCTCGACGCGATCAGCGCCGATCTCGCCCGGCACAACCACACCAGCGACCCCGACCTGGCGAGGGAAATCCGGGCGGCGGTCGCCGCCCGGATGAGCGCCCTGGTCCCTGGAGCCAGC
>JBOHHE010000127.1:0-1839 GCA_050700355.1 Pseudonocardiaceae bacterium | reverse complement strand
AACCGGCCCCGCCACGTGCGGACGGTGTCCACGCAGATGCCCAGGTCACGGGCGATCGACGCGGTGGACTGACCCCGCCACGCCGCCAGCACGATCCTGGCGCGCAACACAAGGCGTTGCGGCGCGGTCGCTTTGGCCACGATCGCTTCCAGGCGTGCGCGACGGCGCGCCCCGAGCACGATGACGTCTTCGCTGCTGGCCCGTGCCACCCGACCTCCCGACACCCACCCGACATGATCAAGGGGTCGAGGGTCCCGAAAAGAGGACCACAACAGATGGCGACACGCCGAGCGCGGATCACGACCAGTTCGCCACCATAGAAACCATGCCGGTCCCCTCCGCACGCCTAAAGACCCACATCGCCGGTCACCTGGACTTCCACGCCTCGAAACGCTGGCCGCAGCTCGAAGAGATCACCATCACCTGGCGCGGCGGCTACGGCTACGTCACCGGCCACCTACCCGGCGAGGAACAACTCCCGCTGTGCCGGCTGCGCTACCTGGGCACTGACACCGACTGGGGCTTCGCGCTCTACCAAGCCAGCAACGAAACCTACGACGACAGCGTGCTACCCAACGGCAACCCAACGGGCACCCCCGAACAAGCCCTGGACTGCGCCCTGGGCCTCTACCTCGCCGATCCGAGCGCCTGGGTCAACCCCCCGAAGGACTAATGCGGCGCTGCACTAGTGTAGTGTCTCATTATTGACTTTACACTTGTTGGAGGGCGACTCGTCCGCGGGCGACCTTGGCGAGGATCTGCTCAGCGGTGGCGGTCCACACGAATGGTTTCGGGTTGTCGTTGTTGACTTTCAGGTAGTCCTCGATTGCGGTGATGAGGTCATTCACGCTGTGGAACACGCCCCGGCGGATGGCCTTGTCGGTCAGTTCTCGAAACCACCGTTCGACCAGATTGAGCCACGACGAGGAGGTGGGGGTGAAGTGCAGGTGAAACCGTGGGTGTTTGGCCAGCCATTTCTTGACGTCGGCGTGCTTGTGGGTGGCGTAGTTGTCGCAGATCATGTGGATCTGCAGTCCTTTGGGCACCTCGCGGTCGATGATACGCAGGAATTTTAAGAACTCGGTGTTGCGGTGTCGCGGCAGACAGCGGCCGATCACCGTTCCGGTGAGCACGTTCAGCGCGGCGAACAGGGTGGTGGTGCCGTGGCGTTTGTAGTCATAGGTCATCGTGCCGGCCCGGCCCTTCTTCATCGGCAGGGACGGCTGGGTGCGGTCCAGGGCCTGGATCTGGCTCTTCTCGTCCATGCACAGCACCACGGCCTGGTCGGGCGGGTTCAGGTACAGACCGACCACGTCGATGAGTTTCTCCTCGAAATGGCGATCATTGGAGAGTTTGAAAGTCTTCACCAGGTGCGGCTTAAGTCCTCGGGCCGACCAGATCCGCTGCACCGACGCCGAGCTCACCCCGGCCCGTTTGGCCATCGACCGGCACGACCAGTGCGTCTCGCCCTCTGGTTTCGAGTGCAGCGTCAAATCCACGATCTCGGCAACCTTCTCGTCACTGATCGATGGTTTGCGGCCTCGTCCTTTGGCCACCTCACCGAATCCACTCAGCCCGTCTTTGTCGAACTGGCCACGCCAGGCCAGCACGGTCGGACGAGATACTCCGACCACCTCGCTGATCTCGGAGTTCGACACGCCGTCGGCGGCCAACAGCAATACCTGGGCCCGTTGCACTACGCGGTACGCCGCGGCCCGTGAACTGGCCAAGGTTTCCAACACTTCTCGCTGCCCATCGGATATCGCCAACGGTGCCGCTGCTCGACTCATGCCTCATAGCATAATGCACTGTAAACTCAATTGCAAGACACTACACTAG
>JBOHHE010000126.1:0-6643 GCA_050700355.1 Pseudonocardiaceae bacterium | reverse complement strand
ACCCAACGCCACTCACGGGTCGACCGAAGGGAGGCAGGTTGAAGGAGCAGGGGCGCAAGGTGATCACCTCGAATCGGAAGGCTCGGCACGATTACGCGATCGTGGACACCTACGAGGCGGGCATCGTGCTCGTCGGCACCGAGGTCAAATCGCTGCGGGCAGGCCGTGCCTCGCTGGTTGACGCCTTCGCCAGCGTGGAGGACGGCGAGGTGTGGCTGCGCAATGTGCACATCCCCGAGTACACCGAAGGAAGCTGGACCAACCACGAGCCCCGGCGTACCCGCAAGCTGCTGCTGCACCGCAAGGAGATCGAGCGGTTGATCGGCAAGACCCGGGAGAGCGGGCTGTCCTTGGTCCCGCTGTCGATGTACTTCGCCGACGGCAAGGTGAAGGTGGAGCTCGCGCTGGCCCGCGGCAAGCGGACTTACGACAAGCGGGCCGACCTGGCCAAGCGCGATGCCGCCCGCGAGGTGGCAAAAGTCATGGGCCGCCGCGCCAAAGGCATGCCCTGACCCGTGTGTCCGCCGCTCATGCACAGTGTGTCCGTCTCTGGTGCACAGGAGTCACCTGCTGATCCCCAGCGGGCCCGGGGATGTTTACGGAGCAGCGAAGCGTTACCCTAGGTGCGTTGTCCAGCCCGTCAAGGGGGTGAACGGTTTCGACTTTGGACGTTGAGTCAGTGGGAAGCGTGCCGGTGCAGGCGAGAGACCACCGTAAGCGTCATCGCACATCAATAAGCGCCGACAACGATCAGCGCGCGTTCGCCCTCGCCGCTTAGGCCAGGACGACGCTGTCGGACCGGGGGCGTCCCCGCCCCGGACTCCGGCATCAGCTAGGGGACTTCACCGCCAGGTTTGGCCGCGGGGCCTGGCGGGACACTTACAGCGGCTGGGATCGTCACACCGGCTCGTCCGCGTGACCGGTGGATCCGAGTAGAGGCAGAGCGGACTGCGCACGGAGAAGCCCTGACGAGGCGACAGAGGACCCGGGTTCGATTCCCGGCACCTCCACCATCGCACCCTTACTCGAACCCTGGCCTAGTAAGGACCAGCTAAGTAGATCGCCATCAGAAAGATCGTTGAGCGCAGGCCCTTCCGCTAGGAAGGGCCTGCTGTCGTTCCAGTCCTGCTGGTCCCAGGTGTCGTCCTCCCAGCCACTGAGGCTGTCGCTGCGCCGGTAATGCGTGCGGGTCTGTAGCTCTGCCTCGATCAGAGCGTCGATGCCGGGGGTGAGGTCGTGGTTGTTGACCAGGGTGGTGTCATGCATGTCGAGGTAGAGCTTGGAGAAGATGACCTTGGTGAGGGCGTGCCGGACGTTCGGGCCGCCGTTTCGGTAGAAGGCTTGCGGGTCACGGAGTAGTTCCAGGGCGGTCAGGAAGAACTGCCGTCCGGTGTCAAGCTTGGTGGTGGTGTCTATGAGTTGGCCGGTGATCTCTGTCCGTTCGCTGGCGATGGCTGTCAGTTTCTTTTGGATCTTGGCTTTCGGCCAGCCTGGTTCGCCCACCAGGTCGAGGTAGTGTTCTTCTTTGGCGTCCAGTTCTCCCAGGCGGGTGGTGAGGCGTTTTTTGAGGGTGTCGATGCTGCCTAGTTCGCTGAGTATGGTGTCGTCGAGCTGGTGGCGGACATCGGTGCGGAATTGGTCGCTGAGGCGCACGGTGGCGTAGTGCTGTTCGATGGCTTTCTCGACGTCTTGGACTTTGAGGTAGGGCAGGTCGCAGGATCGGGTTTGTCTGCCCCGGCACAGGAAGTAGAAGTAGGTGCCGCCGTTGCCTTTGCCGGGGGTGACAATGAGCCGTTTATGGCAACGTCCGCAGAAAATCAGCCCTTTGAGCCAGTGGTCGTGTTGGCGCTGGCGGGTGCCGCCCCCGCCGCGCAGGGCCAGCACGCGCTGTACCCGGTCGAATACTTCCGGTGTAACCAGGGGTGGGTGCCGTCCGGGGAGTTCCTCGCCGTGGTATTCAACGAGGCCCAGGTAGTACCGCTCACTGAGAATGTTGTAGAGAGTTGTGAGCCCGATGGGCTTGGGCGCGGTGCGCCGGGTGCCCCGGCTGGTCAGTCCGGCTGCTGTGATGCGCGCGTAAACCTGCTTGCCTGTGTATTGCCCGGTGGCGAACAGTTCGAAGGCTTGGGTGATGAGCGGCCCCCGCTCGGGATCAACCGCAATGGTGCGGATTTCGCCGCCTTCTGCTTTCGGTTCGCGGACGTTTAAGTAGCCGAGTTTGGCTTGGCCGACAGTGCCGCCGTTCTTGACCTTCTGGCCCATCTTGTAGCGGATGTCGGCGCCGCTGGCTTGGGACTGGTACTGATCGACGGCGTGGATGATGGATTCGACCATGGCGCTCTCGGGAGAATCACCCATGTCAAGGATGGTGGAGACCACCCGCACGCCGTACTTGGCCAGTTCCTTCTTGGTAATGGCGGCGTCGATGCTGTTTCTGAAGATGCGGTTGAAGTGGTAGACGATGATGTAGTCAACGTCTTGTTCGGTTTTGACCCGGGCGAGCATGTCTTGGAAGACTGGCCGCTTGTCAATGCTGGTGGCGGTGCGGCCCGGCTCAATGAACTCCTCATCTTCAGCGACTTTGGCACCCAGTTCGGCGGCCTTGCGCAAGCAGGCTTCCCGTTGGGCGGGGATGGAGATGCCTTCCGGGTTGTAGTCGGTGTGCACCTGTCCCGGGGTGGAGACCCGTAGGTACAGCCAGGCTCGTTTGGCGTGCTGGGTACGTGCGGTTGGGGCGGTATTCTGGGTGCTGATTGTTGCTCGGCTCACTGTTTCGTCTTCTCCTCTCTGTAACTACTCTTTAGGTTGCCGGGCACAGGTCGAGGCTGGCCACGCGGCGGAAGTAGGTGCGGACGGGCCGTTGGTCATCGTCAAGTAGGCCCAGGTAGGTAAGCCGTACCCGCATGGCGTCTTCACTGACCATGAACAGTCCGGCTAGGGCGGGAATATCCTGGATGCCGCCAGTCCAGGCGTTCTTGACCCACATGCGGGGCATGAGCAGGCACGCCGCGAAGTGGTCAGCAATTCGTTCGACCTTGCGTTCCTGCTGGTGGGTATCGCCGTGGCCGAGGTGGCGATAGAGTACATTATTTGCAGTGTAATCCAATAGGTGCTTCCACTCATGGGCGAACGTGAATCGTCTGCGGGCATGTGCATCGTTCTTGTTGATAACGATCACGTACCGCCCTTTGCTAAAGGTCGTCGAGCCGGACAGCCCGTTCATGACATAGCGCGGTTCGAGCCGCACCTCAGTTCGCGGCAGGTCGAATATCCAGCTCAGGCTAACGTGTGGTGCTGTAATCCCGGCCAAGCGCAGGGCGGTGGTGGCTTGCCGTTCGGCCACGGTGTAGGCGTCGCCCATCGTCAGCGGGCGCAGCGGCGCTACGGCGCGCAGTTGCGCCACCATGTCTCGTGGCGGCTTGGTAATAGTTGTTTCGCTCATGATATTCCCTCCTTCCATGAGTGATCCTTTTCGCTCGTTAGTGAGCTGGTTACGTTTCGTTATTCTGATGTTCGGTATCGTACTTGGCCACAATGTCGGCGATATTCCGCTTGGCCTCCTCGACGCCTTCCGGCGGCAGCCCGTACTCGGTGCGCAGCATGACATCCAGGCTGGCCGCGCCTTTTGGCACCGGCAACCCGGCCAGCAGGAACAGGTCGGTTTCGTTGAGTTCCAACGCTTTAGCCAGCCGCATCAGGTCATCGGGTGACGGTTCGGCGTAGTAGTCGGTTTCCAGGCGCTGGATGGTCATCCGGCCGACACCGCTCATGGCTTCCAACTGGAGCTTGGATAAGCCAACCGTCTCACGGGCACGGCGTAGAAACGCGCCGAGTGATCCCGTTCTTCCACCCTTTTTCCTGTCGTTCATATGGCCCTCCGTTTACTACGGTCTATTCTAGCACAAGTCTGCACAGTACTGTGCAGTAGAATGAACAACGTTGTGCAAGAATGCTCACTCTTTCACCGCGCTCAGGAGGGCCAGCAATGCGTTACGGTCAAGCGTGACCACGAACAGCTCACCAGCCGGTTCAGGCAGATGCGCAACCAGGTCACGGATCGCCTCCCGCCGCTGCTTGGTGATGGTGCTGACCAGCACCCGGGGCATGATCCCGTTCGGCCGGAGCTGGCCGCGTTGGTAGAAATCCAGGTAGCTGTCCAACTTGCGCCGGATGGTCGGCAGGCTTTCGGTGGCCCGGTCCACCTCGACCCAGAAATGCCAGCGTCCCGATTCGGTGTCAACCATCAGGTAGGCGTCGGGCTTGAGCCAGCCACCGAGCCCGTCCGGCCACCGAGGCTCAGCCTCAAAGGCCGCGAGCCGCATACCGGTCTCAGCGGCGCCAGTTATGGCCATGACGTACAACTCAGCCACGGCTAGGGCATGAACCAAAAAGCGCTCACCGATTTTGGCAGGCCGCCGCAGGCGCGCTGTCGGCTGATTGGCAGCGCGGCGTTCGCATACCAACCGCTGTCCGGCTGTATCCAGCGTCCAAATAGTGCGTGATGAACCGCGCTGGGCACCGCCGATCCGCCGTCCCAAGGGCGTAATAACGCGCCAAGCCGCCAATCGCCGCAATACCCGGCCCCGCACCACCTCTCGGCTACGACCGGTAAGAGAGGAGAAGTGCAGGTGTTCGAGGTGGTCAGCCGAGAGCACCCGAAGTCGATCAAGATCGTTCAAGATCGCCCAATCGCGGGCCGACAGCCGTTCGCGCACCCATTCGACGTGGCGAGTCCTGACCCGCGTGGTTGAAGCTGGCCCGGACTGCGCGCCCCGGCTCAGAGCGCACCTCCGCTGAAGGGGAGGTCTTCCGGTGGCGTTATTGGCCTGTTTACTGAGGTCAGGCGGGCGGGGAGATGTGCGGCGATCACAACAGCGACCACAGCAGCGAGGACAACACCGGAGGCCCTCATGCCTGGTCTCCTGGGCGAGCTTCCCAGCCGAATGTGCCGGGGCGCTTCTCGACAGCGATCCGGGCGGCCAGGGCTGCTTCCACCGCTCCTCGTGCCACGCCGTAGCGTTCCCGGCTGGCGGTTGCCAGCGTCGCACCGTCCGTAGTAGGGGCTGCCAGCGGCAGGGTGCGCCCCGTAGCAGGCGGCAGCGTTGTGTTATTGACCGACGCCTTGAGCGCGATCTCATAGGCGTGCTGGCCGGTGAGATCATCGGCGGTCAACGGTGCGAAGCGAGGGGCGAGCGCACGGGCGTCGTCCAGTTCCAAGGAAAAGGCCACGGCATTACGCACCGTGCCCAGCACCGCCGCTTTCACCTCAGGCGTCAGCTGGCTCAGAAATTGGTGACTCAGCACAAAACCGAATCCATAACCTCGGGCGGCAGCCAGTATGTCAGATAATTCAAGATCAAGTTTTAAGAAGTGCTGGAACTCGTCCAGGTAGGCGAATACCGGGTGGCGACGCTCAGCAGGCACGCTTACCCGCGCCTGAGTCGCCGCCCACAATCCGGCCATGAGCAGCGCGCCGAGCAACTGAGTGGTCGGGCCGCCCAACACTCCGGCGGACAGCGGCACCAGCAAAATGCGGCGGTGGGTGAAGATTTCGGAGAGCCGGAACCCCGTGCTCTGGCCGAGCAGCAACCGCAAAGATGATCTTGTGGTGAAGCTTCTGATCTTATTCATACTTGGCCCGATCACCTGGGCTCGTTCGTTGTCGCTCATCTGCTCATACGCGGTCCAAAATTGACGCACGCTGGCCGGTACGCCTGGTTGCCGGGTCACGAACTGGCGGTAGCGGGCGTTTAGTAACAGTTCCGGTAATTCCACCAGGGTGTGCGTTGACCCGTCAGCCGCACGGGTATGTGTGAGTGTCAGCAAAGAATTGCGTAGTACATCAGTAGTCCGCGGGCCGAAGCTGGAGCGCCACAGGCTGGCCATGACATGCACTAACTGGTCAACCGCTAGTTCCCGGGCCGCTTCACCGCCCGCTAGATCAAGTACATTCACCCCAATGATGGGCTGATCCGTAGCGCTTGGATCGAGCAGTACCACGTCATCACGGCGCTGATCGGGTATTCGATTCAGTACATCTGTCACTAGATCGCCCTTTGGGTCAAGCACCACGACGGACCGTCCGGCCGCCATGTCCTGCACAATGAGATTAGCTAACAGCGTTGACTTACCGACCCCCGTCGGCCCGATAGCCCACAAATGCTTTAACCGGTCAGTGGTCTTGAGTGCCAACGGCCTCCCGCTCATGCCCACGAAATTACTCTCCCCGATAACCACGCCGCTTGTCGGCAAACTGGTGGCTGGCGGCAACTGCCGGGCAGTGCCCTGGGTCAATCCTGGCAACTGCACTGAACCGAGGGGCACGCCAAGGAGTCCCGCTAATTCAGTGGTGCCCAGCAACATTGGCCAGCGCAAGACCGGCAGCGCGCGCTGTTCCATCCGGCGAGCCACCAGGAATGACGGCAGCAAGCGCCGGATTACCATCGCACCGGGGGCATTCATACCCCGGAACGCGCCCCATGTGCGGCCGAACAGGCGGTAGGCCGCTGGACGGCTTCTAGTATCCCGTAATTGAAGTTTGTTTTCTTTAGATTTTGTGCGATAATGCAGTATGCGTTACTCGCCTCCTGTTGAGTTGTCCGATCATGAGCGTGTGGAACTGGTTTCGTTGACTCGGTCGTCA
>JBOHHE010000125.1:0-3134 GCA_050700355.1 Pseudonocardiaceae bacterium | reverse complement strand
GTAGCTGCGGCAGGGCCTTGTCCGGTTCGCTGATCTCGGCGTAGGCGTGTCCCGCGTGGTAGGGGCTGTCGAGGACGAAGGCGTCCGATGGCGGCAGGTACCGGCGGTAGTCGCGTGCGACGACGTCGAACAGCGGTGCCGCGCGTGTGTACTCCCCGGCGTAGTACAGCGCGGCGGCCAGGAAGTGGCGCAACCGCAGCTGGACGAAGGGGTCGTGGCCGGCGCGTTCGACGCCGTCCTCGAGGAGTCTGATCGCCTCAGCCGGCTGGTCGTTGTCGAGCAGTGCCTTGACATTGTCCTGCAGCTGCGCTGCCTCGGCCTCAGCGGTGCACAGCATGATCGCCCTGCAAAACGCGCTCACATGCCCTGCGAAACGCGGAGGCGGTCACTGCACTTCGCGGACAGGACCATCCTCGTCCCGCTCGGGATCGGCACGTCGCTTCTCGATCGCTGTCAAGGTCCGGAGGTCCTCCAGCTCGTCGGCCTCGGCGTGGGCTCCACGAGATGAGTAGGGAGCGCTGCTAAGGTCCGCCACGTGCCCTCGGGCGTCGGCAAACGTCGTTGCTGGGAGCAGCGGCTCGAACTGAGCGTGATCGTCGTGGAGGGCTTCGAAGATGACGGTGGCAGGTTGATCGACAGGTTCAGCCGCCTCAGGCTGCCGCCCGCACCGAGGGCACCTACCTGGCTGCCCATCATGCCCAGATCTGTGGTCGGCGCGGTATCCAGAAAGCGATCGGTGCGACCCGCCACGATATCCTTATCGCCTACTACCACATCGTCCGCGATAACGTCCCTTACCAGGATCTGGGGCCAGACTGGAACAACCGCCGCCGATCCACCGAACAACAGACCCGACGACTTGTACGCCAACTCGAACGACTCGGCCATCACGTCACCATTGAATCGGTCGCATAGACCCCCATGCCACCACGGAAACATCCACCACTAAAAGAAACCTCCGGGGCTTCGCCCCGGGGCACTGCCGTGCCCTGCGGTGGCCGGGTGATTCACACCTCAGTAGCGGCGTGGTTTGCCGGCCAAAACCAGTGAAGTTCGTCTTCATTGCCGAGATGGAGACGCGGAACGTTGGCTTGCCACGCGGGCAGAGATTTCCGGTGGATTTCATGTGCGAGATGTTTGAGGTGTCACGGCCGGGTTATTATGCCTGGAAAGATCGAGACGCCTGCGTGCGGGTGACCGAGGATGAGGAGCTGGCCGAGGGGATCGTCGCGATTCACCGTGAGCACGGCGGCCGGTATGGCATCGACCGCATCTGTCAGGAGTTGGCGCGGCGGGGTCATCGGCACTCACCGAAGCGGGTTCGGCGGCTGGCCAGGGCAGCTGGGGTGGGGTGTGTGCACCCCAAGCCGTACAAGCGGACCACGATCCCCGACGCCGAGCGGCGCCCGATCGGCCTGGTTGATCTTGTCGATCGTCAGTTCGTGCCCGAGGGTCAGGATCAGTTGTGGTATGGGGATATTACCTATGTTCACACGCTGACTGGGTGGTGTTATCTGGCGACGGTGATCGATGGTTATTCCCGGAAAGTTGTGGGCTGGGCACTGGATGATCATATGCGTGAGGAGTTGGTGTGTGAGGCGATGCGTATGGCGATCAGCAATCGTTGGCCGGGGGTGGGTGATGTGGTGATGCACTCCGACCGGGGAAGCCAGTACACCGGTCAGGCGTTCCGGCAGTTGTGTCTGTCCAATGGTATTATTCCGTCGGTCGGGAGCACCGGGATCTGTTTTGACAACGCGGCGGCCGAGTCGTTCAACGCGACGGTGAAGAAGGAGCTCATCCACCTGCATGTGTGGTCGGGTCTGCCGGCTGTGAAACGGGCGGTCTTTGAGTACATCGAAGTGTACTACAATTGTCTGCGGATCCAGAAGGCGCTGGGTTATCTCACGCCGTGTGAGTACGAACTCGGAATTGACGGGGGAATGGTTCTGGTGGCATAATTCCACTGTCTACGGAAGCGGTCGGCCTCCAGACGATCATCCTCAGTCGCAGGGATGAGCCGGAGCAGGGGAAATCCCGGCTGCACATCGACGTCAACGCCACCGACCGTGATCAGGACGCCGAGCTCGAACGCCTTCTGAAGCTCGGTGCGCGCCCGGCCGACATCGGCCAGACAGGGCAGGAGCAGTGGCATGTCCTAGTCGACCCCGAAGGTAATGAGTTCTGCCTGCTCAAGGCCCGCCTCAACCCACTCTGATGCTCATCGGTCACGCCTCGACACCAGGTACCTAGTGGTGTGTCGCTTAAATAGTGATCTGTCGTAGTGCGGGTGGGATGGTGGCTGCGGCTGGGGGCTTTGGTGATGACGGGTGGACAGCGGGCTGAGCTGGAGGGTCTTGCTCGTTCGCACACCGCTTCGCACACCGCGCCGGCTCGAGAGGTGCGCCAGGCCAAGGCGTTGTTGTGGGCCGCCGCGGAGGGACCACTGCGGTGGGGCGCTCAAGAGCCGCGAACCAGGGCTCCATGATGCGGCCGGCTCGGGCTAGCAAGCCCGATGGCTACCTTCTCGGCTCGTACCGCATCGCCACTGCTCCCGAGCCGAACTCCAGCCGGCTCACGAGCTTCAAGTCGACATGCTTTGATAGCCCCGCGAACAACGTCGGCCCGTGGCCCGCGAGCCTGGGATGCACCACGAACTCGTACTCATCGATCAATCCCAGCTCCGTCAACGTCAGCGGGAGCTTCACGCCTCCTACGAACAGTCCCTTGCCCGACTCCCGCTTGAGCTGCTGAACGGCCTTGCCCAGATCCCCGTGCACGATCTCCGCGTTCCAATCGACCCGCTCCAGGGTGCTCGACACGACGTACTTCTTTGCCTCGTTGATCGTCCGGGCGAAGGGTTCCATCCAATCAGGTCTCGCTCCCGTCGGCGCCGGCGGCCGCCACGCTGATTCCATCATTTCGTAAGTCACCCGGCCAAAGAGAAGGGCATCGGCCTGGTTGAGGTTCTCGGCCGCGTGACGATGCAAGTCTTCGTCCGCGGGGATTGCACGATGATCGCAGCACCCGTCCAATGTGACGTTGATGGAGTACCGAAGGGGTCGCACTTCGCAAGAGTACCACCGATGGGGCAGACCGGCGGCGTGTCGCTTAAATAGTGATCTGTTGTAGGG
>JBOHHE010000124.1:0-28415 GCA_050700355.1 Pseudonocardiaceae bacterium | reverse complement strand
TCGTAGGCCCTCATCCGGCGGCGGACCCGGCACAGGCGACTGCTACCGCGTCATCACCTTGTACCGGCACCACCCAGGAGGACAGAGAAGTGTTCACCGCGACCGTCGCGCGCGACAGCGAGGCGTCACCCGGATTGCGGCGTGGAGGAGAGCCTGCCCACCTGCCCTGTCGCTTGCACGACCCGGATCTCTGGTTCGCCGACAGCCCGGCTGAGCTGGAGCGAGCCAAGCAGCTCTGCGCCGGATGCCCACTCAAGGCGCAGTGCCTGGCCAGTGCGCTGTCCCGGCACGAGCCATGGGGCGTCTGGGGAGGCGAGATCTTCGAGCACGGGGCTGTCATCTCTCGGAAGCGTCCGCGCGGCCGTCCCCGTAAGGCCGACCTTGAGCGCGACCGAGCCAAGCAGGACCTGCCCAAGCGGGAGGCCGCGGCATGACCGCACTCCCCATTCACCGACCGAGCACTGTGATCCAGGAGCTGAACACCATGTTGCTGTACGAAGTACTCGCCCGTGTCCGAATGCGGGAAGACCAACGTCACGCGACCCAACAGCGGTTGGCCGGTCGACTCATCACCGTCCGTCGGTGGCAGCGCCTAGCCCGCTACGCCGATCTGCGTGCCCGCCGCGCCTCAGCCCGCTTATAACCCCGGGTTGGGGGGCTGGCGGGCACCCCAAAACACCGCTCGCCCTTTCAGTTGGCGAAACCTGGCTGCCAGCGCTCGGCGATCCTGCGGAGCGGCACGATGGCGTCCAGCTGACACAGCACCCCGAACATGCCGGTACTCACCCGATGGATCAGCAGATAGCTGGGCGGCAGGTTGAGCGCTCGCCCGGTCCGGAAGTCCGGACTGCCCAAACCTCCGATGCGCTCGGCCTGTGCCTGCATCCAGGCGCGGGTGAAGTGGAACGTCTCAGTACGCACCGGATCGGCGAACGGGCCGAGGTAGGCCATCACGTCTGCGGCATCCAGGTGCATGCCGGGGCGAACGAAGTGCTCCGTGCGCAGCAGCGTGAGCAACTCTTCCGAGCGCCGCTCGACAGCCAGCCGGGTCGCGATGCCCAGGGTGCGTGGTGCTCCACCGGGCTGCTTGGCCGCCGCGCCGAAATCGAGCACGCCGAGGCGTCCATCCGGCAAGCGAAGGAAATTACCCGGATGAGGGTCGGCGTGCAGCAGCTCGGCGAGAGCGGGGGAGCAGGTATTGAACTCGGCCAGCTTGAGACCGATGTCGTCGCGATCAGCCCGGGATCCGCTACGGATGATCTGTGCCAACGGGGTTCCGGTGATCCATTCGGAGACGATCACCTTCGGTGCGCTCGCGACGACGGCGGGGATGGCGATCTCGGGGTGGCGGTGGAACGCCTTCGCGAACCTGCGCTGGTTGTCGGCTTCACCGCGGTAGTCGAGCTCCTCGACCATCCGGTCGCGCAGCTCGGCCAGCAGCGGCTTGACGTCCATACCCGGCACAGCAGCCTGGAACAGCCAACTGAACCGTTGCAGCTGCCGTAGGTCGGAGCGCAACGCCTCATCGGCACCCGGGTACTGCACCTTGACCGCCACGTCTCGTCCGTCGTGCCAGACCGCCCGGTGTACCTGCCCGATGCTGGCAGCCGCGGCGGGCTCCTCGGAGAATTCCGCGAAGCGGCGGCGCCACCCCGTGCCGAGTTGCTCGTCGAGGACCCTGCGTACGGCATGGCGGGGCATCGCCGGCGCTGCGGACTGTAACTTCGTCAGCGCCTCACGGTATGGGGCGGCCAGCTCGTCGGGAATTGCCGCCTCGAACACACTCAGTGCCTGACCGAACTTCATCGCGCCACCCTTGAGTGAACCGAGCACCGCGAAGATCTGCTCGGCATTGCGGGCGCTGAGCTGGGCGCTGACGTCCTGCGCGTCGTGTCCGGCGAGGCGCTTACCCCATCCTGCGGCGACTCGCCCGGCTACCCCGAGTGGAAGGCTTGCGAGCCGGGCAGTTCGCTGGGTGGCCCTGCGGGGGATGTCGGTCACTCTGTGATTGTGCCCTGCCATCGCGACCTACCGCATCGGGTCTGAAGGCGGCACAGCCCCCCTGCTGTGCTATTTCCCGGAAACCCCCGGCTCTCATCCGGCGCCACAGCCACAGCCCGGATGCGCGGGCCGTAACTGCCTGCGGAACCTGCCGTGTACCGGATCCAGCTCCAGAACCGCACCCCAGGTCGGTGGGATAGTCAGACCTGAGCCCGGCCCTGCCAGGGCCGCGAGCACCTGCTCGGCGCTCAGCGCCGAAGCGAGCAGGGTGGCGGCCAGGCCGGCGGCTGGAATCCGCCCGACCAGTTGAGCGGCCAGTTTCGGCCAGGTCAGGTCCACCTCGGCCCGGTACAGTTCGGCGCAACGCAGGCAGCTGCTGCGCCCGGGCCACACCAGCGGGCCGACTGCGGCCACGCCCTCAAGGGTGTAAGCCATTAGGTGCGGAATCCGGTTCGCTACCAGTTCGGTGACCACGGCTGGGTCGGGTACCAGCACATCGGTGAGTACGACCAGATCTGGTACGGGCTGATCGCGAATCTGAACGTCAGGCGCGGCCCGGCGCACGGCGTCGGCCGCTGCGGCGGCCCGGGGCCTGCTCAAGTCGTCCGGCAGGTAGCCGGTGCCGAGATCTCCCGCACCTACGGTCCCGGAGGCCTGCACGGCGAGCTGCCCGACTCCGGCTGCCGCCAGTGCGGTCGCCAGTGCCACAGCCATCCGGCCGGATCCGACTACCCGTACGGCCGCTGCGTGCCGCCGCCGCAGTACCTCGCGAGCGGCGCAGGTGGTGTGTACCGACCAACTGGCGGCCTCAGCGGCCAGGGCCGCGCGGTGCCAACCCGGTGGACCGTTGTCGGCCGCCGCGGCGTCCTGGACGAGCCCCGCTCGGTGCAGGTCGAGGAGCATCATGAGGCCGTCGCCAGGTGGCGATCCGGCGGCCTCGGCCTCGGCCAGCAGATCGGCGGTGCGGCGGAGACCGTCCATCTGCCTCAGCAGTGCCGCGAGCAGCGGCGGCAGATCGTCGAGAACCATGGCCCGTTGTGGGTCCAGGCCGAGCTGTAGAGCGGTCGGCGAACGCCAGAGGATTGTGCGGCCCGGCGCGAGCCGCAGGCGTTCGGGAAGCTCGGAATCAGTGTGCGCGGCGGAATTGGACAGGCTCATGTCTGAGCAGCTTGCGCCACTCGTTTCCGGAGCTCAACAGGTTGTCCACAGTGCCACTTCCGCCTGTGGACAACCTGTGGACACCGAAGACCTGCTCACTTCGTCGGCTGACCGCCGCCTGCCTCGGCCTCACCTGCTTCGTCGGGAGGTTCGACGGCCGGACGCCCCTCGTTCGGGGCGTCACCCGCCGTTCGCTCCAGTGCCGCGATCGGGTCATCAAGATCGGCCGCCAGGCTTGCCGCCCGGCTCGCGAATCCGGCGGGATCGTCCAGGTCCGCCGCGGTGGGTAGCAGGTCGGGATGGTTCCAGAGGGCATCTCGGCCCTCGATGCCGTGCTGCTCGGTGAGCTGTCGCCATACCTCGGCGGCGGCCCGGAGCTTGCGCGGTCGAAGCTTGAGGCCGACCAGCGTGGCGAAGGTCTGCTCGGCGGGGCCGCCAGAGGCCCGCCGCCTGCGCAGCGTCTCGCGCAGCGCTTCGGCGCCGGGCAGCCGTTCACCCACCGCGTCAGCGACCACGACGTCGACCCAGCCTTCGACCAGGGCGAGCAGGGCCTCCAGGCGCATCAGCGCGGCCTTCTGCTCCGGGCTGGTCTGCGGCTCGAGCAGCCCGGAGCGCATCAGT
Organism: Pseudonocardiaceae bacterium; assembly: GCA_050700355.1. Classification (GTDB taxonomy): domain Bacteria; phylum Actinomycetota; class Actinomycetes; order Mycobacteriales; family Pseudonocardiaceae. The sequence continues at coordinate 24,635 of JBOHHE010000124.1, read as the reverse complement.
CGCTCCATGCTGTCCGAGTCGGTCGGGTCGACCTGACCTGCCATCTCCTCCAGCGCCGCACTGTCCACCCGGATACCGCGCGCGAACTCCTCGACGGTGGCCAGCAGGCGCTGCCGAAGCCATGGCACGTGGGCGAACAGGCGGTGATGGGCGGCTTCTCGGGCGGCCAGGAACACCATCACCTCAGAGCCTTTGCGTTCCAGGCCCGCGGCGAACTTCTCGATCGCGTCTGGCAACAGCGCGGCCGTACCGTCGGGTCCCAGCGGCAGCCCGATGTCGGTGGAGGTGAGTACCTCACCAGCGAGCTGAGCCAGCGCCGTACCGAGCTGGGAGCCGAAGGCCAGCCCGCCCATCTGCTCGAACATCGCCACCAGTGGTCCAGCCGCCTGCCGGGCCTCGGCGGGCAGGGCTTCGAGCCACGAGCCCGCCATCTGGCGGGCCACCGGATCGCACAATCGCTGCCAGGTGGGCAGGGTGCGCTCCACCCAGTCTCGCGGCGCCCAGGCCGCACTGCTCGTCGTGCCGGAGGGCAGTGCGGTGGCCGGGTCCAGCCACAGCTCGGCCAAGTGCCCCGCATCGGCGACCGCTGTCGCTTGCGCGGCCGATGGCAGTCCGGTGGTGGACAGCCGCTGCAGCGCCATCTGTTTGGCCAAGTCGTAGTTCACCGGCCCGGCGCTGCCTCCGCCGGTCGAACTTTGGCTCAGCATCTGGCCGAGCTGGGTCAGCATCTGGCCCAGGGCGCCAACGTCCATCCCGCCTGCGGGGAAACCCCCGCCTGCCGGAAAACCCCCGAACGGGTTCGTGGGGTCGGGACTACCTTGGCCGCCTTCCCCCGGGCGATGCCGGTCGGGATCCCGGGGATCGTGGGAACCGAAGCCGAAGGGAAGGTCACTCATGGCACCCACCGTACGCGGATGGCAGGCACGTACGCTGTCCGGCCGTGAACCGTCGAACGTGGACCCTGCTGGTCAGCCTCGGCCTGGCGATGACGTTCGGCCTGCTCGGAGGGCTGGCGCGGGTGCCCTATGTGGCACTTCGTCCCGGGCCCACCTTCGACACCCTGGGAGTGGTGGCAGGCAAGACGGTTGTTGAAGTCACGGGTACGCAAACGTATCCGACCGGGGGCCAGCTGAACATGACGACGGTCTCAGTCATCAGGGACATCACCCTCTACGCGGCGATGGGCCTGTGGATGTCGGGTAGCAGCGCTCTGGTTCCTCGTGACGAGGTCTTCCCGTCGAACCTGTCCGAGCAGCAGATCGAGCAGCAGAATGAGAGCTTGTTCCGCAGTTCGGAGTCCAGAGCTGAGACCGCGGCACTGCGTTATCTGGGTTATCCGAGCATGGTCGTGATCGACGCGGTGTCCGTGGACGGTGCCGCGAACGGGAAACTGATGGCCGGAGACCGGTTGCTCACCCTCGATGGTCGGGAGACCAGGACCGCCCAGCAGGTGGTGGATTTACTCGAAGGGACGCATCCGGGGCAGCTCGTGCAGATCGGCTTCCAGCGCGGTGACACTGCGGCGCAGCAGGTGGCGATCGAACTTCAGGCCGGTGTGAAACCCGATCGTGGCTACCTGGGTGTCGGATTGGCCGATCAACCGGATGTGGACTTCGACATCACGATCAGTCTAGCCGACGTCGGGGGCCCCTCCGCGGGCCTGATGTTCGCGCTGTCCATTGTGGACAAGCTGACGCCTGGCCCGCTCGCGGGCGACACCTTCGTCGCGGGCACCGGGGAGATCTCGCCGACTGGTGAGGTCGGTTCGATCGGGGGCATCCCGTTCAAGATGATCCGCGCCCGCGAAGAGGGCGCGACGGTTTTCCTGGTGCCCGCAGGCAACTGCGAAGAGGCTCAGGCACGCGCGCCTGAGGGGCTGACGCTGGTGCGGGTGGAAAGCCTGGCCGGCGCGGTCAACGCGCTGGACGCCTTACGCGCCGGAGAGCACCCAACCGGCTGCGCTCCGTGAGTGTCAGCGCAAGGTCGCCAGCAGCGCGCGGAGCAGGTTCGGGGCGAGTTGCGGGTCCTCGACCAGTTCTTCCTGCTCCGGATCGCCGCCCGAGCCGGCCCGCAGCCGCAGCACACAGGCCCCGACACCTTCTCGCAATACTGCGGCCACCAGCCTGCCCTCCCGTCGCTGTGGGTGCTCGATGGCCACCCGGCGGGCCTCGACCGGATCGTCCGGTAGTTCACCGAGCCCGGTCGCGGCGCCCGGCGGAAGTACCACGATCTCCTGAGCCAGTGCACAACCCGCGACCGCGTCGGGCCACTCGATACCGGCCAGCGCGGTGTCGAGCTCTCCTGCGGGCAGGGCATCCTGGGCCACCGGTGTCAGAGCTGCCTGAAGATCCAGCTGATCGGCCAGGTCGGGCTGGCTGGCCAGCAGCGTCGGCGTGGGCACGAGCGCGAACAGTTGTGGCTGCTGATCCCATCCGGCGGCCGCGACGAACTCCTCGACCTCGCGTGCGGTAGCCGGGAGCGCTCGAGAGAACTCCGAAGGGTACGGCTGCTCAGCGCTCACCCGGCTATCCTCGCACTGCATGGTCGGCCCTCGCAGTGGCCACCGGAGCAACCATGGTGCGCCCACCTTATTCGGAACCTGGGGTGCCTCCGTAGAGTTGGACACACAGGACTCAAACCGGCGTGGACGCCACCGCCTGCGACGAGGAGTCCGTCCCCTGTCATCGCCGTACTTCAGGAGAGTGTCTTGTGGCCGGTAGGCCCACCGTCGCAGTGCCCACGCTGTCCCGGCGTGGCCGGATACTGCTCATCGCCGGGGCTGCGCTGCTGGTTGTACTGATCGTTGGATCGCAGCTCATTCACACCTATGTGGACTGGTTGTGGTTCGGTGAGGTCGGCTTCAGTTCCGTGTTCACCACTGTCCTGGTCACCCGCGCCTTGCAGTTGGTGCTCGTCGCACTGGTGATCGGCGGGTTGCTCGCCCTGAATCTGGTGCTCGCCTACCGCGCTCGGCCGGTGTTCGTACCGGTGGTGGGTCCGGAAGATCCGGTGGCCCGATACCGTACGGCAATCATCGCGCGGTTGCGATTGGTGGGAATCTGTGTGCCCGTGGCGGTCGGGCTGCTTGCCGGGTTATCCGCGCAGGCCGACTGGCAGACCGTCCAGATGTTCCTGCACAGTAGCGACTTCGGCGTGGCCGACCCCGAATTCGGCAAGGACATTTCTTTCTACGCTTTCGAGCTGCCCTTCTACAATGCGGTGCTGTCCTGGGCGTTCGTCGCGGTGGTGCTCTCCTTCCTGGGCGCGCTGATCACTCATTATCTGTTCGGCGGTCTGCGGCTGGCCCAGCGTGGTGGGCAGCTCTCCGGACCGGCCAGGGTCCAGCTGGCCGTGCTGGCGGGTACGTTCGTCCTGCTCAAGGCCGTGGAGTACTTCCTTGAGCGCTATGAGCTGCTGTTCTCCCCGCGCAACCCGTTGTTCACCGGAGCGAGCTACACCGACCTCAACGCCGTGCTCCCCGCGAAGATCATCCTGATGTGCATCGCGGTGATCTGCGCAGTCGCCTTCTTCGTCGGTGCGGTGCTGCGGAACCTGCAGTTGCCCGCCATCGCCACTGCGTTGCTGTTGCTGTCGAGCATTTTGGTGGGCGCGGCATGGCCGGCGCTGCTGGAGCAGTTCTCGGTCCGTCCCAACGCCAACGAACGTGAGGCACCATCGATTAACCGGAACATCGACGCGACCAGGCAGGCCTACGGGATTACCGACCAACAGGTCGAGTACGTGGATTATTCCGGGCAGGCTGAGGCCTCTCCGGCTCAAGTACGCCAGGACACGTCGACGATTCCGAATGTGCGGCTGCTCGATCCGAATATCCTCCAGCAGACCTTCACCCAGCTCCGGCAGCTGGAGAACTTCTTCGGGTTCCCCGACAAGCTGGACATCGATCGCTACCAGGTGAACGGTGAGCTGGGTGAGTACGTGGTGGCGGTCCGGGAGCTGGAGACGAACTCCCTGGCGGAGAACCAACGCACCTGGATCAACCAGCACCTCGCATACACCCACGGCAACGGGTTCGTCGCGGCTCCGGCGAACCTGGTCAACTCGGTCGTGCCGGGGGAGGGCGGTTACCCGGCATTCACCATAAGCAGCACCACCGAAAAGGGTGCTATCCCGGTCGATCAGCCCCGGATCTATTACGGCGAGCTGATCGATACCTACGTCGTGGTGGGGGCCGAGGAGGGGGCGCCGCCTCGGGAGTACGACAGCGACGGAGTGAACTACACCTACACCGGTGCCGGTGGGGTTCCGATCGGAAATTGGCTGCACCGGCTTGTCTTCGCCGCTCACCACAGCGAGCGCAACCTCCTGTTCAACCAGGAGATCGGGCCCAAGTCGAAGATTATCTACAACCAGGACCCTCGGGTGCGGGTGGAGAAGGTCGCGCCCTGGCTGACCGCCGATGGCGACCCATATCCGGCGGTGGTGGACGGACGCATCAAGTGGATCGTCGACGGATACACCACCTTGCGGAACTACCCTTACGCGCAGCGCACCGTGCTCGGTGAGGTCACCCGGGACACGTTGCCCGGAGTACAGCGGCTGCCCAATGAGGAGATCAGCTACATTCGCAACTCGATCAAGGCCACCGTGGATGCCTACGACGGCACCGTGACTCTGTACGAGGTGGACCAGACGGATCCGGTGTTGCAGATGTGGAAGAAGGTCTTCCCCGGCACCGTCACACCGTCCAGCGAGATCAGTGGCGAGCTCCGGGAGCACTTCCGCTACCCGGAGGACCTATTCAAGGTGCAGCGCGAGATGCTCACCAGGTACCACGTGAGTGATCCTCGGGTCTTCTTCTCCACAAATGACTTCTGGGACGTCCCTAGCGATCCCACCAAGGGCACAGCCGACATCCACCAGCCGCCTTACTACATTCTGGCTGGACCACCCGGAGGGACGGGGCCGGCGGACTTCCAGCTCACCAGCGCGATGGTCGGGCTGCGTCGGGAGTTCCTGGCCGCCTACATCTCGGTGAGCTCCGATCCGGACAACTACGGCAAGATCCGGGTGCTCGAACTGCCCACTGATTCGCAGACCCTGGGCCCGCAGCAGGTACAGACCCGGTTCGACTCCTCCGCCGAGGTCAGTCAGGCACTGAACCTGCTACGGCAGAATCAGACCGACGTCCTGTTGGGGAACCTGCTCACCTTGCCTATGGCGAACGGCGGACTGCTCTACGTCGAGCCGGTTTATGTCGAGCGCAACGCTGAATCGTCATTCCCGCAATTGAACTATGTCCTCGTGTTCTACGGGAACCGGCTCGGATTCGGCGAGACCCTGGACGAGGCTCTCGACACGGCCTTCGAGGACGGCGGCGGTGCCCCGGCCGTCACATCGCCCGGTCAGCAGCCTCCACCTGCGGCCGGGGCCCCACCTGCGGCGGGCTCTACCGGCGCCGGCCCGGACCTGCGTCAGGCTGTCGCCGACATCTCTGAGTCGCTGGGCAGGTTGGAGCGGGCCCAGACTGCGGGCGACTTTGCCGCCTATGGTCAGGCGCTGGCCGACCTGAAGGCGGCAAGTCAGCGGTTCAACGCCGCTCAAGCGGCGGCTGGAAGTCAGACCACCGAGAATCCAGCGCCACCGCCACCGCCATCGCCTCCCCCATCGCCTCCGCCCGCTCCTGCCGGCGGTGGCTAAGAACCAGTCCCCACCGCGCTGACCTGCCGATTTGTCTCTGAGGAGCCATCCGCGTAAGGTTGTCTTCAGCGACGCGGGGTGGAGCAGCTCGGTAGCTCGCTGGGCTCATAACCCAGAGGTCGTAGGTTCGAATCCTACCCCCGCTACCATGTTATAGCAGGTCAGAGGCCGGATTCCCAGCTTGGGAATCCGGCCTTTTGATCATTTGTTAGTGGTTTGTTAGCGGTACTGTCCGTCAGGAGGTGATGGAGGAGCACCTTCCGAAGTGACGTATGTCACGCAAGGGAAGTCAGCCCTCCGCGCGCGTTTGATGCACCAGGACGCGGCCACAACCGTAGCTATCCGGTCAAGGTGTGATGCTGCTCACCGGCTGTTCCGTGTCCTTGCCGTGAGTCCAGATGCCTCGCGGAACTTACGCCGAGGACCCGCAGGGGATCACTTTGGAGACAGCCTTCGTTACTGCTTCCGCTTGGGCCACGCCCGCGCCGAGCCTCGCTATGATCTCATCTGGCAAGGGCATCGCCCGTCCTACACGTCAGCGCTTGGAGCTGAAGATATCCGTGGATTACGACCTGAGCCGTTTGAACACAAGAGAGTTCGAGCATTTAGGACAAAGTCTTTGCCTTAAAGCACTCGGGCCGCAGTTGGGCATTTTTGGCGATGGTCCGGACGGTGGACGTGAGGCGGCATTTAATGGTCCCGTCACTTACTCCACGAAATCGCAAGCTTGGAATGGAAGAGGGGTTGTTCAAGCCAAGTTCAGGCAGCGCAGCGGGGGGAAGATCTCGGATGTTGACTGGCTCGGGCAAGCAATTAGAGCCGAGTTCAGTCAATGGCTAGATCCTAGATCAAAACGGGGTACGACGCCCGACTATTTTCTATTCGTTACGAACGTTGTTCTGACGCCTGTAGCGCAGTCTGGTGGCCAAGCGGTAATAAATTGCCTAATCGAAAGCTACGCCGAGAGCCTTGGCCTCAAAGGTTACGATGTATGGCACTATGACAAGATTTGTCGTTTGCTGGATGATGCAGATTATAGAATAATCAAGCGTCGATATGCGGCTTTCCTGGCGCCTGGAGACGTCCTTTCAAAGCTTTGCGACCTTCTTGATGGACGAACTAAGGCAATGGAGGGCGTGTGGGCGATACATACGGTGCAAGAGCTGCTGTCGCAGCAATGGGTGTCACTGGGGCAGGCCGGAGATTCCGGAGCTGACCGTCTAGCTCTCGGCCAAGTTGCCGTTGATCTACCTGCGGAAAGACGGGTTGCGGACGCAGTTAGAATAGAAGGTTTAGTTGGTGAAATAATACGTCGTGGCGATCGAGTTCTAAGTCCAAGTGTTCTTGACCCCTCAGAAGACTCCGCCAAGATAATGATTGTGGGGGGGCCGGGCCAGGGCAAATCGACAATTGGTCAGTTAGTGTGTCAATTATATAGATCGGCAATGTTACAGCATCGGCCACCTTCGCTTTTGGGACCGAAAGCGCCGTCGGTCCTTGAAGCACTGGCCAAGTGTTGGCAGGAAGAAGATTTCCCACTACCATCCGTCCGACGATGGCCGATTCATGTGAACCTTAGCTCATATGGAGAAACCATCCTCGGGGGTGAGGACATCACCCTTTTGCGGTACATCGCGGGCAAAGTTTCCAAGAGATCATCCGAAAATGTATCCGCAGCAGATCTTAAGGAATGGCTTGGCGCGTGGCCCTGGATGCTAATTTTAGACGGCTTTGACGAGGTGGCTGCACCAAGTGTCCGGCGCAACATCGAGCAAGCGGTCGACGACTTCCTTATCGAGGCTTCCACAGTAGACGCAGATTTGCTTGCCATAGCCACCACAAGACCGCAGGGCTATTCAAATGAATTTGCCCCTGCCGAGTGGGAGCACATTGAACTTTTACCGCTATCCTGCCCAACAGCACTACATTATGCGCACCGACTCGTGCTAATTAGGCATGAAGATGACCTCGATACTCAGGAGCGAGTTCTCGCTCGTCTAGGCGAAGCCGCAGAGCAACCGAACACCGCAAAACTCATGCGAACACCGCTACAAGTCACGATTATGTCGATCTTGCTTGATCGGCATAATCAAGTGCCAAGCGACCGCTACAGTCTCTTCAACGCATACTATGAAGTGATCTTCAACCGAGAGGCATCAAAGGACGAGTCAGTCTCTCTGCTCCTTCGCCGTCACAAACGCCACGTTGAATATCTTCACATGATGACTGGCTTCATTCTCCAACTTAGAACAGAGGCCGGTCATGACGACAGCATCCCTGAGTACTTATTGAAGCAACTAGCTTTAGATCGTCTACACGCCGAGGGACATGCAGAAAGCGAGATAACTCGACTGACAGACCAAATCGTAACGGCTGCGACCAACAGGCTTGTCTTGCTCGTACCAGCAAAGATCGGTGAAATTGGATTTGAAGTTCGGAGCATACAAGAATCCATGGCAGCTCTAGAGCTACTTAACGCTAATGATAATGTCATCATGAAGAGGCTGGCAACTCTTGCTCATTCTGCTCATTGGCGCAACACATGGTTGTTTGCTGTAGGGCGTTTATTTGCGACACGAGAGCCGCTGAGAGACACAATTGTTACGCTTCTGCGAGAACTCGACACAAGTAGTGCAACTGCCGCATTTCTGGCCCCTGGCGCAACTCTGGCTATTGATATACTTGAAGACGACATAACAGCACAAGCCCCTCGATACGAGAAGCTCTTTGTGGCGCAAGCGCTTGAGATTCTCAAACATCCACCCAACTCTCCCCTTGACAGGCTCGCCCCAATCCTACAGCGATGCATTGAGAACAACGGCAGCATAAGAGAGGTAATTCAGGCTGCCATAGCATCCTGTTTAGCGGCATCAGGTATACAACGGGTAAGCGCCATATGCTTATTGATCCTCCTCGACGAACTTAATGGATCACTTTCATCGTATGCAGCTAACATTCTTCGTCGAGAAAAGAACCGCAGCAGGGAAGAGGGCATCATAGCCGAATCTCGATATTGCCAAACCCCCATTTTTGGAGACGGGAGTTCCATTTCGGTAAAACGATCAATTGGAGCATCGCTCGCCAAGGTAGGTAGCGCGATGCTTACCAAAAATGACCTCACGCCAATCAAGCCATTTATTGAGTCACTTGAAGAGGTGAGCGCGGATTCGAATTGGGTTAGCATTAACGGCGGATTGGACGGGCTTCGTCAAGCCGAGAAACACTTCGGGAACGCTGACGAGGTTAGTCGGAACACTATCATCGACCTCACGAGGGTACTACCCGTCGAAGACTACCCGAATTATGCAGCCATCTGGCGCCTCATCTGGAGTTGGCATGCGCGACAATTCTGTTCAAAACACCTCATTACAGATGATCCCACGTTTTCCTACGCCTGGGCATGCGCGATGCACAGAGAAATATAAAGGTTAGGTCATCCAGGCGATGACCTAACCTCGTGATCGTCTGCTAGTGGAGTTGTCCCTCGCAGTGTGGCGCGTTAGCACCTTATCTGGTGATCTGTCACCGTTCAATTATTTTGTCTTCAAGTGTCGCAGTCTCGATGCTGGTCCTGGGTAGCGGAACGGGTGTCACACCGAGGACTCGTAGTAGGTCGGCGGTGGGTATGTGGTAGCTGATGCCGACGCGGATGATGCGGCAGGGGAATTGGTTGTTGTGGGCGAGTCGGTATGCCTTGGTGCGTCCGATGCCGAGGGCGTGGGCTGCGGTCATGAGGTCTACGACGGCGGGTAGGTCGTGGAGTTGGTCAAAGGTCAGTGATTGCATGGTGGTTTTCTCCGTGTTATTGATCGGGTAACTGTGTGGTGAAGGTGGTTTTTGGGTGGTGGTGTGCGGTAGGGGTAGCAGGTTGTGTGGGTAGTCATGGTGTGGTTACTTCGGTGATCAAGAATTGGGGGGCGTCGTGGTGGGTGGTCACGCAGATCAGTTGACTGGTTTCGGTGGTGGTGTTTTTGGTGATCACCTTCTTGATGGCGTTGGTTCTGTTGGTGTCTGGTGTGGTGAACAGGATTCGAGGTGGCGTGCCGTGGGGTCCGGTGCCGCCGTGGGTGAGGAAGTTGAGGTAGGTGTGGCATTTGTGTGTGATTGTGGGCAGGCTTTCGGTTGATTGGTCGATTTCTAGCCACCAGCAGTCTTGGTGGGTGGGTGTTTGGAGAATGGTGTAGGCGTCGGGTTTGAGGTAGTGGTTTGCGTTGGGGTGCCAGCAGGCTGGTTCTGTCTGGTATGTGGGTACCTGAAAATTGTGGTGGCGGCTGGTTTCTATGAGAGCAACGTAGATTTCGCTGATTGTTAGGGCGTGGTTGAGGAAGGGTGCTCCGGGGGTGCGGGTGCGTTGTAGTCGTTTGGTGATGTGGTGTCCGTGTTGTAGTGCGAGGAAGCGTCGTGCGGCTGGGCTTAGGGCGTAGATCAGCCCGGCTGAGCCTGCCCGTATTCCGCCGATACGTCGTTGCAGCGGGGACACGAGGTCTAGCGTGGCCAGTCGTTGTAGGACGCGGCGCCGGTCTCTCGCTTGGGCGCGGTGATCGATGTCTGTGAAGTGCAGTCGTTGTAGTTGGGCTCCGGTGAGCACACGAGCGCGTTCAAGATCGGCCAGAATCGCTTTGTCACGGTCGGAGAGTTGATCAGCGAGGGTGGCCAGCTGGGTGGTGGTGTGGCGGGTCATGAGGTCACCGCCCCTTTGTGTAAATCGAGGTTCTTTCGGCAGTCCTTGCCCCGTATTGAGGGGGTTTGACCTGCGGTGATGGCTGGGTGTGGTCGACGCGATCGGTACAGCGACCGGTACACTGGCATGATCATGGTGGGGTGATCGGTCATGAGGCGGCCCCGGTGATCATGCGGTTGGATCTGCGGTCCAGGGTGGGGGTGATCAGGGATCGTGCGGCGATGCGGTCCTCGATCTGTCTGGCGGGAAGGCCGTAGCGGTGCAGGCTCGATCGCGTGAGCTGGTGGGGGTCGGTGACCGCAGGTGGTAGGGGGTAGGTGGTGCCGGTGACCGGGGCCAGGGTGGTGCCTCCGACGCAGGGACGTAGCGCGATTTCGTAGGGGCCAAGATTGGCGAGGTCTTCCCGGGTGAGGGGGGTGTAGCGGGGGGCTAGTTCGGTGGCGTCGTTGTCTTGGAGTTGGAAGATAAGCTGGGTGCGGGTGGTGCCCAGCACAGCGGCTTTGACCTGTGAGGAGAGTTGGTCTAGGTATTGGTGAGCCAAGGTCAAACCGAGACCGAAACCGCGTGCTTGGGCTAGCATGTCTGCCAGGTCAATGGGCAGGCGCACGACTTGTTGAAATTCATCCAGATACATCCACACGGGGTGGCGTTGCTCTTGGGGGAGCCCGGCGCGGGCTAGGGTGGCTTGCCACACGGCGGCCATGACCAATGATCCGATGAGCGCGGCGGTTTCTGCACCCAAGATCCCGGTACGAAGGGGCACCAACACAATACGATGTTGCTGTAGTGCTTGGGTGAAATCGATACCTTCTGATTGACCCAGTGTCAACCGCAGCGGTGTATAGAGGCTAAAGGCGCGTAGTTTGTTGAGTGCGGGGTTGATGCTGTGCAGGCGTTGGGTGTCGGGCAAGGATTCATACCAGCTCCAAAAGTCATCGAGTGCCGGTGTTAATGATTGGCTGGTGACAAATCGGCGAAAACCGGTATTGGTTAGTAGATCAATAAGGTCACACAGGGTGAACTGTTGCTGGTCGGGGGCGCAGGTCATGGTTAAGGTCAAGAGACTGGCGCGGAGAATGTCGGCGGTGCGGGGTCCCCAACTGCTGGCATACATCGATTCCAACACGTGCATGACCAGATTAGCCGCTAGCTCATTGTCTTGAGAGCCGTGGCTGTGCAGTGGGTTAAGTCCGATGAGGTGATCGGTGCTGGTGGGATCAACAACGATCACATCCTGGTGGCGAGAATCAGGGATGCGGGCTAGAACATCGGTGACTAGATCACCACCGGCATCGATAACGATCACCGGGTCTCCCCGGTGAATGTCGTAGCTGATCAAATTAGCCAGTAGGGTGGATTTACCGGCCCCTGTGGGGCCAGCGACCCACATATGCCGTAGCCGATCCTGCCGTGCCAGGCACAACAATCGGTCCACGCTGGGATGATTAGCCCGGGCAAGCACCACACCCTCGGAGGGCATGCTCGGTGAGGGTGGCAGAGTAGGGGCTACCCCTAGGGCCACACCCGGTAAGGCCATCGGCCCCACAGCCATCCCCAGTAGGGGGCTCAGTTCACGGGTGGTTGCGGTAATCGGCCACATCACCAACGGGATCGTCCGGTAGGTGATACGCGCGGCCACCACACGAGTCGGTAGCCAGCGGCCCACCAGGCGCCCGTAGGGCACATCGAGTCCCCGCAAGGCTGCCCGGACTTGACGCAACAGTGCGCGGGCACGGCAGCGGCTATAGGTGGCCACCCCTATCCGGCACACAGCACCCAGGACCGGATCAGCCTGATGCCAACGCAGCCCACCCACCGGTGCCACCGTGTCGCTACTGTGCTGCCCGGTGGTGTCGGTCAGGATGTCAGGACCGGCAGGCACAGTGGTACGGGGTCGTCGTGCCCCCACCAGCAGCCACTGGATGCGCACGAGTTCACCCGAATGTAGGGGTTGCAAAGCAGCCAGCAGATGGCGACTAGCCACCTGGCTTCGGTCGATGGCCAAGAGGCGGTGTACACCGCGTAGACGCATTTCACCGGCTTTGACCCACCACCGGTAGCGCCCCACCCGGTGAGACGGGTGGGGCGCTAGGTGTGCTCCCGGTAGAGCTGCTACCAAGGTCGCCACCACAGCAGCGTGGAAACGAGCCGGGAATACCACCAGCCGCTCAATACCCTGGCCGGTGGCCACCAACTCGATACCGATGGGCCAACGCGGCCATAAATCCCACCAGCGTGGCGTACGGACCACCGCCGCTAGCTGGGCCATCCACCCGTTAATGTGTTCCACGGTGGCCCCCCGGGGCAGGCGCAGCCGATAAACCCTAACCGTGTACTGCCACCGGCATGCCGAGACCACATGAGCCAGCAGCACAGACAACCACGGCACGGCCAACAGCAGCCCTATCTCATCGCCGTTCATGACACACCCGGTAAGAGATCAACAACCGATGATCGCCCCTGGATTGACTGGCCGGTATTTGATTGCGGTCGGTGGTGCCGATAGTGATCAAACAAGATCACCATGTGTGCTAAGAGCACCGAATCAGAATTACTGTCAGCGATAGTGCGTATGGGGATATGATGTGTGCGTGGCATGATGAAATCCCGAAATATGGTGTGATATAAGAAAAACAGGGGAAATGGGGTTGCCCCTACACACAACCCCATCACATGTGTACACAATGGACACCCATGACGAACTGTCTACTGTGGATGACTAGTTACGAAGGAAGGGTCTCTGCTATGTCTCATTATCGTTGCCGTTTGCCATGCATCGGCGAGACTGCATTTGGTTTTGATCATCTCCCAGCTAGTACCGATCATCGTGTCTGTTCTCCTGGTCTCTTTTTTGTTGTATGGCCTTAGAAAAGGTCGCTGGAGGAAGCGCTACTGTTTATCTTGAGCGCATAGCCTCGTCTCGTCATCTGTGTGACCACAGGGTGAACTGCGATGCTGCGGCAAGAGTGAAAACAGAGAGAAACTAGTGGTGTACCTAAAGGTTTTCCCCGGCACTGTCTGGTTGCCCACACAATCACTAATCTGGCCTAACGGGCAAACCTGCTAGCACGGCATCTGACGACCTTTAGGCCGCGCGCGCCCGGCGTGTATTGCGATCAGTGTTGGCTTGGGTTTGCCACTGGCTGATGCGGCGGCCACCGAGTTTGCGTGAGGCGGGGATCTGGTTGGCAGCTACCCCCACCAATCGTGGCCCGAGCACCGCCAGCAGATCCGAAGATTGTTGTGATGACCAGCCCGCCGTGCTAATAGCGTGCTCGGTGGGAAATACATCCGCTACCCGATCCACCTGGGGATCAAGTGCAGTGTCTTGGGTGCCACCGTAGGAATACACCCACCAAAAATTAGGTGGTCGATGAGGCTCTACCAGTCGCCGAAACCGGTCCACTTCCTTGGTGTAGGCATAAAAATTGACCGCTGGTCGGGCAGCCATCACCTGGAGCCACGCCACTACATAGTCATCGCAGAAAAAATCGCCGCTGTCGTGAATCCTAATCCACACACCAACAAATTTCGGTGCCCCTAACTCGGTGATCATCGCAGCTTGCCAACCCGGTAGGTCATCGAGTACGAAACGCAAATTAGCTTGATGCTTGGCTTTGACCGCAGGCCACAAGTAGGTACCAGAGCGGGCATAACACACCTGGCGGCACACCCCCGCCGAAGGACACGTGTTATAAGTACGACCATCAGCAAGCCGGCCTGCCCACGCAGGCAACGTCCAGTTCCAGGCACCAATACGTTTCATCTCCCGATTTTGCGTCAACAACCTTCCAGGACGTGACACCTCACCAACAGGCATGGTGGATACGGTGGATGAAGACATAAGTCACCCCAATCGGAATCGAAAAAAGAGAAGAATTTGCAGATCAACCAAACCGGTAGCGTGTTTGCCAACCAGTCTGCCGTCTATGGCTGGGTTGACCCAGAGCATCAAGCCAAATGCGGCCAACACCAGATGCTGTTCTAGCGTCTGCGTGAATCGTAGGAAAAGTTACCGCCGTGACAGACGTCAACTGTGGTGGTGATCGGTAAAAGAATCCGATACAAAACTCACACCATTACTTGTGGTGATCACAAACGGGTACCCTGATCCACCCCGCCCCGCTCTGCCGAAAGAGTGCAGTCGTGCGCTGATGATCTACTCGGGGCAGAATCCGTGCGCCACAGGTCGACCACGGCCATGACCGTACCGGCCAACGCCAAGGCTGCCGCGACCCTCAGTACGCCTTCGACACGCACACTGGTAACCACAGTGATGATCGCCCATACCTGAAAGCGGTGAAAATCACCTTCAGTGCTACTTCGTGGACTTTGCCGGTCCTGGGGGGCCGCACTGTGGCGGTGGCTTGACCTGCGGGGAGATAACTATTCATCGAAGGCGTCCCTTCCCTCATTGGTCCCAAACTGTTGTTCGGGTAAGTGAGGGCAAGCCTGCCGGACCGCACGCTGTCACACCCGCCCAGTTTTAGACAGTCACTGCCCAAGCCAGGGAGCAGGCCAAACAGGGCCATAGGACCTGCTGAGTACTCAAAAGTGAGTAGTTGATGCCCTAGCGTGGTAGACACCTTCACCAGGGCCAGGGGTGGTGAGCAGACATGCATGGTCGGGGTCGCTTCAGCAGGGACCACCAACAGCTACGGGAAGCCCTGTTGAGTCAAGGCCACACAACCGAGCAGATCGCCACCGCGATGATCGACCAGCTAGGAGACCGACCCCGTCAGGCATGGCGCCACGCCCACGGCTGGGGCCAAGATCACGTAGCGCACCTGTACAACCACCAGCTCGACGACGAGCACGCCGCCATGACCGGCAGCCGCATCAGCGCCTACGAGCGATGGCCCCACAAAGGGGGACTCAAACCAACGATCTATACCTTGGCTGTCCTGGCACGAATCTATGGGGCCAGAGTATCTGATCTTGTGGATACTGATGATCGCCACAAAATGGATGCACGCGATCGCATCGCCCTCGGTGTGGTGGACTCAGTCATCATCCCCCACCAACTACCAGCCACCATCGGCCACTTTGTCGGCCGCACCCATGAGCTAAACATCCTGACCGCGCAATTAGATCAGACAGCAACTACGGCTCACACAGTGATCATCACCGCGATCGATGGCACCGCGGGTATCGGTAAAACCACCTTGGCGTTGCATTGGGCACGAACCTATCGCCACCGATTCACCGACGGCCAGCTCTACCTCGACTTACGTGGTTTCGATCCCAGCGGCACACCCATGACACTGCACGAAGCCCTACGCAGCATGTTGGATGCCTTCGAGGTCCCCCCAACAAAAATACCGGTATCCGTTGACTCCCAACTAGGTCTCTACCGCAGCCTCACCAACGACAAGCGACTGTTAATCGTCCTAGACAACGCCCGCGACGCCGATCAAGTGCTCCCCCTGCTTCCCGGTGGCTCCCGCTGCATGGTCTTAATCACCAGCCGCCAACAACTCGGTGCGTTAATCGCACTCACCCACGCCATCCACCTTACGGTACAAATACTGACCACCACCCAAGCCCGCGAGCTACTGACCGGATTCCTGGGTACACAACGTATTCGCGCCGAACCCGAGTCGATAGAGGAACTAATCCACCACTGTGCCCGGTTGCCTCTCGCATTGACTCTGGCCGCCGCCCGAATCCTGAGCAACCTTCACCTACCCCTGAGCACCCTCGTTGATCAGCTACGTCAGCACCATCACCCACTCAACACACTCTCCACCGGGGGCAGCCGTAAAACCGATCTACGGGCCGTGTTCTCCTGGTCCTACACTGCACTGACCCCTCACGCCGCGCGTCTATTCCGACTGCTCAGCGTGCATCCTGGACCCGAGATCACCACACAAGCTGCCGCATCCCTAGCAGGTCTACCCGAACAGGACACCGGCGAACTGATCACAGAACTCACCGGTGCGCACCTACTAGAACAACCCCATCCCACCCGCTATCACTTTCACGACTTGCTACGCGCGTACGCCACCGAACAAGCCAATAAACAAGAATCCCAACCACACCAACAAGCAGCACTACACCGGATACTGGACTATTACCTACACACTGCATTCGCTGCCAACCGGCAGCTGTCCCCCCATCGGGACCCTATCAGTCTCCAAGCCCCGCAACCTGGAATCGTCTGTAGCCAGATCACCAGCTACGAGCAGGCGATGACCTGGTTTACTACCGAGCACACCGTCCTGCTAAACATAATCGACTATGCTGCTGCTCAGGGATATGACAAGCATGTCTGGCAACTACCTTGGACGTTGGTTACCTTCCTCTACCGGCAAGGGCACTGGCATGATCGGGTCACCACCCAACAAATCGCACTCACAGCCGCTGCTCGCCTCGGCGACTGCGCTGCCCAGGCTCTCACTCATCAAGCACTTGGTCATGCCTACACCCAACTTGGACGTTACCCAGATGCACTAATTCATCTTCAGCGCAGCCTTGTTTTATACCGGGACCTCGGTGACCTCTCCGGCCAGGCCCGAGTACACCTGGCCGTCTCCTTAACTTACGAACGCCAAGACCAATACGAACAGGCCCTCCACCACGCCCACCACGCCCTAGATCTCTACCACGCCACCTGTAACGACGACGGGCAGGCCCGTTCCCTTAACGCTCTGGGTTGGTACCAAGCTCGACGCGGGCGCTACCAGCAGGCCCTCACCCACTGCCAACAGGCATTAACGCTGTACCGTGAACTCAACGACCACGTCGGTATAGCCGAAACATTAGATAGCCTCGGTTACGTGCAGCACCACCTCGGCCAACACACCCAAGCCACAGCCAACTACCAACAATCCCTGGCACTATGGCATCAAGCCAACGACTACTACAACCAAGCAGATACGCTCACTCACCTTGGCGACACCTACCACGCCACCGGTGATCTCATCGCTGCTCACCAAACATGGCAACAAGCCCTAACAATCTTCCAACAACTGGCTCACCCCAACACCGATACCATCCAAGCCAAATTAGCCACCCTCAACATTAACCCTGACACCGACACTAACGATCGGCTATAGAAACACTTAAGATACAACCCCAAGAAACAAAACCTTAAATCAAATACGGCGGTAACCCGGCTTAGAACGTGGCCGAACACCGACGATTTCACACGTCTGATCCCAACATAATTGGCAAGTGGGCCACAACCACTCCATATCCCCTTCAGCCCCACGCGGGTGGATTTCACCGCAGATACAGTGCATCGATGTACCTAGAGGGACATGGCGGTCTCGTCGATTAATAGCATGGCGCTGCCCGGCTAGCGGAAACCAGGTAAAGGGATGCGACTGTGGATAGGGTACAGACACACCATCGCTCCTATCCCCTTTGATATGTAGCCCCTGTGTGAAGAAGGCACCTGGTGGCGAGGTCGACAGGGGCACGCACAGCGCAGCAGTCGTTGCCTTTTTTCGCTTGCGCCCGCCTGCTACATCAGGGGGAATCTGTGGCAGGCGGCCCACCACCAGGTGCCCCCGAACCCTCGCAGCGCAGATGACGGTGACGGTAGGGGTGACAGGCCACGTTCCGGCTGTCACCGAGGGTTGTCACCCCCTTACAGTGACACCCCATGACCGGTGGGGATGATGGGGACACAGGCGATACAGGGGATCTGGCAGCCCAACGAGCCGAGCTGAAGAGCTTGCGATCGGCGTTGGGTGCTCATCTGGCTTCGCGCCGCACAGCTGCGGGGGTCTCCCAGCCGCAGCTAGGGCAGGTGGTGGGTCGCACACGTAGCATGGTGTCAAAAATCGAACACGGCACCCGCAGCATGCCCGCCCGGCTGTGGCAGGTCGCCGACCGGCTGTGTGGTGCTGGGGGTGCCCTGGTTGCCGAGCACGCCCAGGTGGCCAAGGTCGAACACGACTGCCGTACCCGAGCCCGCCACTCCAGGGTCAGGCAAGCCCCCACCCCAGTCTTGCCCTCGCTACCGGGGTTGGTCGGCAGGGCACCTCAGGATGGGTGGTCGGGACTGGCGCAGGTGCCCAGGCAGCTAGCCGAGGAGTTCATGGCAGTGGTCACCAAACTAGTACGCACGGTGGGCCGCCGCCAGGCTATGCACATGGCCAGCTGGGTATTAGCAGCCCTAGGATTATCGGGTTTAGACACCGAGGAATACACCCGCATAGCCCACGCCACCCAGTTTCCCAATCGGGTAGACGCCCAAGTAATCGAAAACTTAGCCGCTACTTTGGCTCGGTGTAAACGTCAAGAAGACAAACTAGGACCCTGTGACATAGTAGATACCATCCTGGCCCAACACGAACTGGTACACCGCCTACTCCAGGGATGCCCCGACAAATTCATCAAACCCCTCAAACTGCTCGATAGCACTATCTCTTCTACCATCGGCACCTGTTTGATCAACATGGGGTGCCCCCACACAGCTAAAGACTATTTTGAACACGCACGCCGAGCCGGACATGAGGCCACCCACCCCGCCAGTGCTGCCTATGCGGCCGCCAACGCCAGCTTTGCTGCATTCCTACGCCGCGACACACCCACCGCCCTCGATACCGCCGCCGCCGCTCGCAGCCTGGCCACCCGCACCGGTGATCTGCAACTCAAAGCACTAGCCGAACAAATGGCCGCAGCCGCCTACGCCCTAGACGGCCAATACAACCCCTGCATCAGCGCCACCGGCAGAGCACACGACCTCCTGGCCACCGGCAATACTAATGACAATGCACCGGAGTCACCGGCCTATTGGGTCCACCACGCCACCATCAACAGCCAACGCAGCCTGTTCCTCTGTCTACTAAACAAACCCCAAGACGCCGTGCAAGCCGCCACCGCTGCCCACGACCACTTCAACCGCACCTTCGCAGGAAGCTACGCCCGCTGCCACATACGCCTAGGCCACGCACTCATACTAGCCAAAGAAATCCCCGAAGCCACCCACATCCTCACCCAAGCCGCCACCCTCGCTAGCCTCGGCCCACGACTAACCCAAGAACTCCACACCACCCGAACACTCCTACAACCCTGGCAACACACCCACCCAGTCAAAACACTCGACGACCAACTACACACCTACGGCCTCATACCCCACCACAAAAACTAGCCAAAATCGCCCTTATTGTTTCTTTGCAGACTATCTCGACAGCCAATCAGGTGCATGCGGGCTTATCTCGTTTCCTGTGATCACAGGTGCTCGTCTGTCCATATTAGCCGTATATTGTTGTAGGACGATAATGCGTGGCGGGCGTTTTCTGCTGAGGAAAACATGGCGGCTCGTTGGTCATCGCGGGAAAAGGACAAACCTCGGGCGATGGTCACCGGTCCCTTGTCGGTGTCCTCGCAGAGCAGGAAAGTGCGTGGAGCGGTGGCATCTATGGGCCATACATGTGCAAGATCGCGGGATGGTGGACTTGTCTGGTCAACGTCTGCGCAGTATTGGCCATAGAGGGCAACATCGGCGTGATAAATCTCCATTGCTTCATCGAGTGCCTGCGTAAAATGGTCTATCAGCTCATCGCGTAGTTCCACAAAGCATTGCTGTTTATCGAGAAGATCGACACAAGAAATACGAAGGACACCGTGGGCTGTCTCTAGTGAGCAAACCCGTAATTCACCCCACGTGTTATAGCAGGCCAGGACATGCTGGGACTGGTCTTGAGAGTTATGTAGTGTCTGGGTCGCCGCACTCAGGGCAGTATGAAACTGGCCTACCTGTTGGCCTCGGAGTTCAAAATACCAATCTTGTGTATCACAAACACCGACACCAACACACATAGTTGCGTGGTCGGTGTCAATAATGCACGTCGTTAATTTACCTATGGCGTCATAACAACCCACCCGCCAATCCCGACGACTGTGGTTAGGCTTTACATACTCTTGCTCGCTCATACAATCATCGCCTTCAGTCATAACATACGATCTACCAATACGTGACCCCGACTGATCGACCTTCATCATTTTTTATTGTCATCAACAATGATGTCCTTACGCTCACCGCTGTCTAAGCTCTCCAGCTCCCGACTACTAGCCACAAAATTCACAACAGCAGGACCAGAGCCTAAGTGCACTGATGGTCCTCAACTTGTTGTTACCAAACCGAATCAAGCTGTACTAGAGTTTGCATAAAGCAAATTTGCATATAGAAATTTTTAGCACAGTGAGCCGAAACTGGCTACAGAGAGCTAACTCTTTTGGAGTAATTTTGATGTTATTCACGTCTTTGGGCAGACTGTCCGATGCGGGGTTTTAGTGGAAAATTGCGGAGTTAAGTTGGCGACCAAACAAGATTCAAGTATTCGTCGCCGTTACTTAGGTGATGAGCTGCGACGGCTACGAGAGCAGGCCAAGAAAAAACTTGAAGATATCGCGACCTATATGGGCTGTTCTCCAGCCAAAATCAGCAGGATTGAAAAAGGTCATGTAGCCGCATCGGCCAGTGATGTGCGAGATATGCTGGAGTACTACGGCGTACCCAGAACTGAACGTGATAGATACGTTGCTTTGGCTCGACAGCCACCATTACCGGGATGGTGGTGTCTCTACGGCGACCTTGTGGAAAAGGACGAGTGGTTTCGAGAATACGGTCCCTTGGAAGACCAAGCATCAACACTTAAATCATTCGAAACTATGTTGATCCCTGGTCTTCTTCAGACTGAAGCCTATGTGCGTGCTCTTTTTGCTGTCGGGCCTAACTTGGCGGCACCCCAAGCAGTTCTTGACCGAGGTGTGCAGTTTCGCATCGAGCGACAAGCGATCCTTAGCAGAGAAAACCCGCCTTCGTACATAGCTGTAATTGACGAAGCGGCATTAAGGCGGCAAGTCGGTACCGCTGAGACGATGCGCGCACAGCTTCAACACTTAATCAACAGTACGGAGCTTGTCAATGTGACAATAGAAGTTGTTTCGTTCTCTTCTGGTGCATACGTCGGGCAGGATGGCGCTTTTACTATTTTGGGTTTTACTGAACCATCTAATTCGGATGTGGTGTATGTCCAGAGCCCGGTTGGAAATCTGTACCTAGAAAAATCTGAGCAGGTTCAGCACCAAGTTGATACGTTCAACCACATACGTAAGGCAGCGCTCAGCAAACAGGAATCAATCAAATTTATCCGCGCTGTAATGGCTGATTTACTTTAGGGGGAGGAATTTTGTGACTAATTTCAGCTTTATCCACGCCGTATGGCGCAAAAGCTCACAGAGCGAGAACACCAGCTCTGGAACCTGTGTTGAAATTGCGGTATTCACTGGGGTAGTTGGTGTTCGTGATAGCAAAACCCGCGATAGCGGGGCCTTAATCTTCGCGGCGGATGAGTGGGCAGAATTCATGCATGGAGTAAAAGAGGGAAAATTTGATCTGTAGATCTGGCATTCAACGGTGAAGCAAACACAGTCAACATAGCCTGCGACGTGACAGGCAATCTGTGGACGGAATGTTGTCTGACTCCGCGCAACGGGCGTACCAAGGCAAGCAAACGGATAAACACGGTGATTGCCCGATCGCAGGCCCAAAGGGGCAAGATTTTAACTTGTGGTTCTTTAGTTGCCGTGGTGGCCTGTACTAAGGAGTCTGCAACTTTCTGGACCCCTCTATCTTGTGCTATAGATATTGGGGTACCTGAAACACGTCTGCTGTTGTCTGGACGAGCTTCTGAGCAGCCATGGCGTCCAGTGCCCACGTTTCCTCCACGCCCGCGTCAAGTCGATAGGGCAGGGAAGGGCCGATCGAGTCAGCCAGGGGGAGGAACGCCGTGCCCTTAGCCGACTCGAAGATCGACCACTTGGTTACCGTCACGGGCAAGCGCCCGACGTTTCTGACCTGCACGGCGACAACCGGCCGGGTGTAGCCCTGTAGCGCCAAGCGCTCGGCGGACATGGACCACGCGCCCGTCACTTGACTGACAATCATGCCAGAACCACTGTTGTGCACGGCGCCGGTCTGAAGCGCGAGTTTCACTCGGCCGCCTGTGAGTATGAACGTTGCTGCCTGCCAACTGAGCGAGGCGGTGGACAGAACTACACCGAGCACTGCTACGACGAAGGTCGAGGTCTGCATGCGCGCTGATGGTACCTGGCCATCACAGCTATCTTGAGTTGGCTATTCGCGCTGCGGTCGATCTTGTATATCGGTCGTCACTGTATAGCCCCAGGACGGGTTATTAAACGATCCAGTGTGACTGCTGCTAAATTAGTTCTAAATTGCTATGCGCGAACACGCGCACATAGCATAGAAGCAAGGCACTAGGCATGTCACTACAAACATTAGAGCGTCGGATGGCGGCTTTAGAGGCCCGGCTAGCCGACGTTGAGGGTGGTTATGGTGAGACGATCTACAAACTCCACCGGAAGACCATCAAAATTGACTTAGATGTTACCAAAATCATTAACCATCTAGGGCTTGAACCTGCCACTGAGGCTGATGTTGATAATGTTCTGGACGAGAGCTGATTCACAATGATCACCTACTCACTGGTGCAGTCTATGATCTGTTGTCTGTTGGTCGCGCGTTAGACGCGAGTGCGGTTGCGGATGTTAGAGAATGCAACGAGAGCGGTTTCGTCGGCGGTGTCCAGGGTGTGTAGATAGAGCTCTGTGGTAGCGATGCTGGCGTGACCAAGTCGTTCCTTGACCACTTGCAAATCGGCTCCTCCGGCTAGTAGCCATGAGGCGTGTGCGTGGCGTAGGTCGTGGACTCGGACACTGTTTTGTAGGCCAGCTTTCTTTAGTGCTGGTTTCCAGGTTTGGTGGTGGAACCAGTCGTTGGGGATGTGTCCGTCGGTGTCGAGGGTTCGTGGTGTGCGGGGGTTGTCTTTGCCTTGTGCTCGCCGTTGTGCTCGGTAGATGGCACACGCGGCCTTACAGTGCTCGCATCGGCATTTGCCCGCACCGTAGCCGCTGGTGGTGCCGTGTTTGTATTGCCGTCCTTTTTCGTTGGGTGGAGTCAATCCGAGTTCATCGGGGTTGGGGGCAATGCGAAGGGGTGGTTTCCTGTTTTGTTGATCGCGGATGGCAAATAATAGGTCGTCGGACTTAAAATTTTTGGTATCTCGGTGCGCTTCGAGTTTACGCATTATTTGGTTGCTAAGTTTGAAGCGTCGATGCTTTTTGTTTTTAGGGTACTTTTTGACAAAGAACCGTGCCCCTTCGGGGCGGATTTTTCCGTTGAGTTCGACGACTGCGCGGTTTACGGTGAGAATGTCAGTGCGAAAGTTAAGGTCTTTAACTCTCAGTTCGGTTAATTCTCCCCATCGTAGGCCGCTTTCAATGTCGGTCTCGACGAGAAGTTGCATTTCGGCGTCTGGTAGTGCTTGATAGATCGTATCGAATTGTTCAGGGGTGATGATCATACGGTCGGGGATAGGTACGGTGGGTGTTTTTACGCCCTTGCATGGATGCATGAAGATGATTTGATCATTAAGCGCAGTGGTAAAGATCACACTTAAGATCATCTTGTTTTTTCTGATTGTCGCAGGAGAGACGCCGTTGTTTTGGAGTGTAGTGATCCACTCTCGTACGTGCTCGGGCAGAATGTGGATCATTTTCATCGATCCGAACTCAGGGATGATGTGCTTACGGATCGAATACGTATAGCCCTGGCGGGTGGAGGGCTCCATCACATGGTGGGGTAGCCAGGTGTCCTCTACGTAGCTCTGGAAGGTGATTCGGCCTCGTCTGGGGTCGGTGATACGCCCCTCGGCTAGCCTGTCCTCGGCCCGCTGCCACGCCCTGTCTGCCTGCTTCTCGTCGGCATACGTGCCCGCCGAGACTATGCGCCCCTTCACGTCCGGGTAGCAAGCCGTCCAGCGCTCCCGCCCCTTGCTGTCCAGACGCATGAACGAGTAACCAGCCATGTCTGTACCTCTGTATCGTTGTTAGCCATGCGTTAGTGGGACTACGCATCAGCGGCAGTCACTCGACAACCCTGCATGATCCTCAAACTAGCCGCCTACCTGTAATGATACGCAAAAAATGAGGACCGCATGAGAGATCGCAGTAGGTTAGAAGGACGGCAAGTGGCCCCTCATAACCCAGAGGTCGTAGGTTCGAATCCTACCCCCGCTACCACATGAAATAGCCCCCCGGGAGATCCCCGGGGGGCTATTTCATGTGTAGTCGTAGTAAGCACGGTAGTAGAGCTCTTGGTCAACAGGTTTCGGGTGGTCCGCCTGCTGGACCGGATTCGGCGCGCGCCAGCCGAGTCGACGATTCGGTTTGAACCGGTCGGTCACCGTGTCGGGGTACGGTCGTTGGCCGTTCTCCCAGACGAACAGCCATCCGGGTAGGCGGTGCCGAATGC
>JBOHHE010000123.1:0-7652 GCA_050700355.1 Pseudonocardiaceae bacterium | reverse complement strand
GAGGTCATCGACGCCACTGCCCGGCGGCCGCTGCTGACCCGGCGCGACGCCGAAGACGCCGGGCTTACCTTGGCCGCGGCCGCGATGCTCGCCACCGCCACGGCCCGCACCGAGTCCCGTGGCTGCCATGTGCGCACCGATCACCCGCACTCTCTGGCCGAGTGGTGCCACAGCATCACCGTGGTTCTCGACGAGGCCGGCCAGCCGGTGCCCGCTGAGCCCGTGCTGGTCGGGGGAGCGGCGTGACGTACCTCGCTGCCGAGCTGACCGCGGCAGGTCTGGACGTGGACGAGGTTCACCGGGTTATCGATACCGCGTTGGCCGAGGACCTGCGCTACGGCCCAGACGCCACCACCTCGGCCTGCGTCCCGACCGGAGCCGTCGCAGTGGCCACGGTGTCGCCGCGCCGCGCCGGCACGCTGGCCGGGATGCCGGTATTGCTGGCCGTGCTCGAGGCGGTGCTCGGGACGGGTGGCTACCAGGTCCTCGCCCGGCGCGAGGACTCCGAGCGCTTGGCTGCCGGAGACGTCGCCCTCGCTGTCCGAGCCCCGGTGGCCGGCCTGCTCACCGCCGAGCGCACCGCGCTCAACGTGCTGTGTCACCTCTCCGGGGTGGCCACCGCCACGGCGGCATGGGTGGCGGCGGTGGCCGGCACCGGCACCGTGATCAGGGATTCCCGTAAGACGCTGCCAGGCCTGCGTGCCCTGCAGAAATACGCGGTGCGCTGCGGCGGTGGGATCAACCACCGAATGGGGCTCGGCGACGCGGTGCTGATCAAGGACAACCACGTGGCCGCCGCCGGATCGGTGACCGCAGCCATCGCCGCCGTCCGTGCGCAGGCCCCGCACCTGCCCTGCGAGGTGGAAGTCAGCACCCTCAACGAGCTCGATGAGGCGCTGGCTGCCGGCGTGCCGCTGGTGCTGCTGGACAACATGACGGTCACGCAGTGCGCCGAAGCGGTCCGCCGCGCCACCGACTCCGGCACCGAGCTGGAGGCCTCCGGCGGCCTGACGCTGGACGTCGCGCGCGACTACGCCGCCACCGGGGTGCGCTATCTCGCGGTCGGCGCCCTCACCCACTCCGCTCCGGCGCTGGACCTGGGCCTGGACTTGTCATGAACACGTGACAGATCAATCAGGCCACAGCACGCCGGATTTGTCAGCCCTGCGCCGTACCGTCCTTCCTGTCGACTCGACGAAAGGCGGAAACCATGACCAGAACTGAGCAGACCGTGACCGGTGAGCGTGCCGACCTGCTGGACACGTTGGCCAAGCACCGGTACTTCCTGCGCTACACCGTCCGGGATCTCACCGACGAGCAGGCGGCCCAGCGCACCACCGTCAGCCAGCTGTGCCTGGGGGGCCTGATCAAGCATGTCACGCTCACCGAGCAGCAGTGGATCAGCTTCATTCTCGCTGGTCCCTCGGCGATGGGTCACTGGGACGAGGGAAGCGGGCACGACTGGGCGGCGGGGTTCAGCATGCTGGAGGGGGAGACGCTGGCCGGATTGCTGGACGAGTACGAGCAGGTGGCCAGCCGCACCGACGAGCTCGTGGCGACGTTGCCCAATCTGGACCTCTCCCACCCGTTGCCCGAGGCGCCGTGGTTCGAGCCGGGCGCGCGTTGGTCGGCACGTCGGGTGCTGCTGCACGTGATCGCGGAGACCAGTCAGCATGCCGGTCACGCCGACATCATCCGCGAGTCCCTGGACGGCGCCAAGTCCATGGGCTAGCACTTACTTAGGCCGATCCGTGCTCAGGCGGCTGGGTCGGCCATCCGGCGGCAGAGCCATGCCAGGGCGAGCGGATACCGATAGTCGATCCGTTCGTGACCGGCGTCGAAAAGCTCGAAGTGCACCCGTTCATCAGGTAGGCCGGCGGCGCGCAGCTGGTCCCGAAACGCCTGCGCGCCCAGGTCGAAGTACCACTCGTCGTGGATGCCGGCGTCCAGCCACACCGCGCACAGCGAGCGCAGCGCCTCGACGTAGCGCGGTGCCATCCGCACCGGATCCCAGTCCAGCCAGCGCTGCCAGATCTGCGGGCGCAACACGCCGGTGCGTGGGTCGAACGGGAGCTGCGGGGTGCCGTCCTCGCGGGCGGAGAAGCAGGCCGCGAGGCAGAGCATCATCAGCAGGGTCTCGTCGGCGGGCTTGGTGAAGGCGGTCCGGGACCGGAAGTCCGACCACCAGGCGCCGATGTCGGCGTCGTAATCGCGCAGATGACGGACTGACTTGCCGAACTCCTGGATGTAGCACAGCTCGTACAACGTGTCCCCGGCGTGGCTGGCCAGCGCGCCGAACAGGTCCGGCCGCAGCATCGGCGTGATCATGGCGCCGAATCCGCCAGAGGACATGCCGCTGATCGCGCGGTGCGCACGGTCAGGCAGCGTCCGGTAGTGGGCGTCGACGAATCGCACGACCTCCTCGCACAGGTAGCTGTGGTAACGCCCGGTGCCGGCGGAATCGACGAACTGGCTGCCGCCATAGGTCGTCCAGGCGTCGACGAACACCACGACCGCCGGTGGAACGTCGCCGGTGGCGAACACGGCATCGGCGGTTTCGGGGAAGGGCCGGCGATACGGGCTGCGGTTATGCCACATGGCCAGGTGCTCGGTATAACCCTGGATCACGTAGACGCTCGGATAGCGCTGTTGCGAGCGGTCGTAGCCGGGCGGGACATACACCCACAGCGGGCGACGCGTGGGATCACCCAGCGGGTTGTCACGCAGCAACACACTGTCGATCACGTGTTCGTCGAGGCGGCCGGCCAGTACCGCGGACCAGGGCAGCATGGCGCTCACCCTACGTGCGTCGTACACGGACTGTTAGGTAGCGGACCTATCGCCCAGCAGCACCGCTAGCGCTGCGTGCCACTGTTCGTGGATCTGGTCGTCGCCGCGAACATTGCCGATTATCACGCCGCATACGGTGCAGAGCTTGCCTGCCGAGCGGAACTCATAACTCGGAGTGCGCCCGATCACCTCACTTGCCCTGCCGTGGTCCTGTCCTGATTGACCAACCGGACTCATGGCCGCGCCCCGCACGGCACGCAGGCGGCGCGGCCAAGGAGCAGGTCCACGGCGTCGTCGTTGCGTTCGGTCTCGCGCTTGATCTCGGTGTCGGGCGGGTAGAAACCACCCTGCTGTTGGCTGACCGGGTACATCTCGAAGGTGAAGGACCAGATGCGGTGCTCCGCCCACATCCAGTCGCTCACTGAGCCGTCGGTGATGTAGAGGTCGCTGGCCTGCTGGGGGGTGTAGCCGTTGGTGCCGGCCAGCTCCTCGCCCAGCAGGCGGAAGGTCCGGGCGTCGGCGGCATCGAGACCGGGCGCGGTGTCATCGGTGGTGTAACCAAAGGGCCAGAGTACGAGCTCGGAGAAGGTGTGGAAGTCGATGTGCGCGGTGATCTGCTGCCTGCCGTCGATCACCCGGCTGTTCACCCAGTCCCGGATCTGCGCGGTCTCCGGCGCGGAGAACGGGCTGGGGCCGCGGTAGGTGTCGCTGGCCGGGTTGCTACTGGATCCACCGCAGCAGGCCCACCGAGTGTCCCAGTTGCGGTTGAGGTCGGTGCCGATCTGACTGCTACCCGGGGTCGGCTGGCGGTTCTTGCGCCAGAGCGCGAAAACGCCCCGCTCGGTGTCGTACTCGGCGCCGTCGGGATTGACCATCGGCATCACCCAGACCTCGCGGGAGCCGACCAGCTCGGTGATCGCCGGATCGGTGCCATAGCCATCAGCCAGCCGCTGCACAATGTGCAGGCACATTTCGACGGTGAGGTGCTCGCGGGCGTGCTGTGCGCAGCTGAACAGCACTTCGGGTTCGTTCTCGTCGATCCCAGCCGCATCACTGATCTTTACCAACGGTAGTGAGCGGCCCTCGAACGACCGGCCGTAGCTGGAGAGGGACACGACGTCCGGGTGCGTCTCGGCAATGGTGCGTAGCTCGGTGGTGAGCTCGTCGTAGGTGTGATAACCGGTGAACCCGGGTGGGAAAGCCCCTGCCAGGGGCAACGCTGGGAACTCAGGCAGGGGTAGCTGGACCAGTGGTAGGCCGGTGGCCCGCAGCCGGTCCGCCTCTTCGGCGGTGGCGCGGATCTCCAGGTAATCATGCCCCCCGCCGAGCACGTCCACGCCCTCGCGGGCTACCGCGGTGCGCTCGGCGGGAGTGCCCACCCCCTCGACCCGGTAGGTCGACACCTGATCGGGTGTGGATGACGGAGGCGGCGCCGCGGCGGCGGTAAGCGGGGCGACCAGCGCGAGTGTCGCCAAAGTGGCGATCATGGCGACACGGCGTAAGGACATCAGAAACTCCCACTCCATCGGGCACTTTTAGCAGCATCCTGACTGCGCAGCGTCGCTAGAGCAAGCCGTTTGGTGCGATCCATGAGATCTGGAACTGTCAACAGAGATTGGCTATTGCATCTTAATGGCTACTGTGCGTAAGGTCACTGCATGCCACAGTTCACTCGTCAGAGCGTCCCCCTCGCGCTCTGTGTCCTCGCGGCATTCGCCGCCTGCAGTGCACCATCGAGTGCTCCTCCTGGGTCTGCCGCTGGCCTGGTGCTCGCCGACGAGTACGAGCCGGACAGCCTGCACCCGCTGCTCGGGTACGGCGTGGAGGGTGCATCCCGGGTTTTCGACGGGCTGCTCGCGCACGACGCTGACCGGCGGTTGCAACCTGCGCTGGCCGCCGAGGTGCCCAGTCCCGCGGCCGACGGGCGGTCCTGGACCGTCCGGCTGCGGGAAGGGGTCACCTTCCATGACGGGTCGAGCTTCGAGGCCGCTGACGTGGTCGCGACCTACCGTGCGCTGCTCGACCCCGCCACCGCATCCACCGAGGCGACCACCTATTCGATGGTCACCGGAGTGAGTGAACTCGACCCCCGCACGGTGCGGTTCGAGCTGGCGTTTCCTTATGCCGCGTTCAGCCACCGTCTGACCCTGGGTGTACTGCCCAGTGAGTCGCTCGCCGAGCCGGGAGCCGCAGAGAAGTCACCGCTGACCACCGCCCCGATCGGCACCGGCCCCTACCGGCTCGCCGAATGGCGCAAGGGCGAGCGGATGGTGTTTGAGGCCAACGATTCCTACTGGGGTGGGCAGCCCCAGGCCCGCCGGATCACCGTCGTGTTCGCCACCGACGACAACACCCGGGCGCAGCGGATGACCTCGGGTGAGTTCGATGGCACCGTGCTGCCGCCCGGCCTGGCCCACACCTTCGACGGCCGCGACGGCTACACCGTGATCAGCCACCGCAGCGCCGACTACCGCACGATCATGCTGCCGACCGGTAACCCGGTCACCGGGGATCCGGCGGTGCGCCTGGCGCTCAACTATGCGGCAAACCGGCAAGGCATGATCGATGCACTGCTCACCGGCGAGGGGGAGCCGGCGTATACCCCGATCGCTCCCGCGCTGGCCGACTACGCCGACCCGGCCGCCACGTTCGCCTACGATCCGGCGCGTGCGCAGCAGATCCTTGAGCAGGCCGGGTGGGTGGCCGGCGCAGATGGTACCCGGGAGCGGGCGGACCAGCGAGCCGGCTTCACGCTGATGTACCCGGCGTCGGACACCGTCCGCAAGGACCTCGCCCAGGCATTCGCCTCCGACGCCCGCGCGGTGGGTATCGATGTGCGCCTCGAAGGTCTGGGCTGGGAGGCCATCGAGCCCAGAATGGGTGCCGACGCGCTGGTGCTCGGCGGCGGCAGCCCCTTCGATCCTGATCTGGCCAGCTACGCGCTGCTGCACTCGTCATTCGCCGCGGACGGCTTCAACAATCCCGGTTCGTACCTCAACCCACAGGTGGACGCCCCGCTCGACACCGCACGGCGCAGCAGCGACCCGGCCGAACGCGCCCAGGCGTACCGCGATTTCCAGCGGGCCTACGTGGCTGAGCCGGGCATGGTGTTCCTGGTGTTCCTGCGCCACACCTACGCGATCAAGGGATCGATGCGGGACTACCAGGCACGGGGCTACCAGGAGATCGTCGAACCGCACAGTCACGGCACCGGGTGGGGGCCGTGGTGGAACCTGGAGGACTGGAGCGCCTCCTCGTGACCGCCTCGACCGCCGGCGCGGTGAGCCGGGGCCGCGCGGTGGGACAGATGGTGGCCCGCCGGTTGGCCTTCGCGGTGCCGGTGCTGGTGCTGGTGGCGCTGGGGGTGTTCCTGCTCGGCGCGGCATCGCCGTTCGACCCGATCTACCAGTACTACGGAGTGGGGATCTTCACCGCCTCCGACGCCCAGATCGCGCAGGTGCGCCAGACCCTGGACCTGGACGCCCCGGTGCTCGTCCAGTTCGGCCAGTGGTTAGGTGGCCTGGTCAGTGGTGATCTGGGCACCAGCCGCTCGTTGCGCCAGCCGGTGGCCGAGGTGCTGGCCGAGCGGTTGCCGTGGTCGCTGCTGCTGGCCGGCACCGGGCTGGTGCTCGCCGTGCTGCTCGCCCTGGTCCTCGGCCTGGTCACCGCGTGGCGTCAGGGTGGCTGGCTGGACCGAGTGGTGACCTCGAGTGCGCACGCGCTGGAGGGGCTGCCCTCGTTCGTGCTCGCGCTGGTGGCGATCGCGGCGGTGGCCCTCGGACTGGGCTGGTTACCCGCCGGGGGGCTGACCGACTCCGGGGCCGACGCCACCTTCGGTCAGGTGATTCGCCATCTCGTGCTGCCCGCGGTGGTGCTGGGGGTCTCGCAGGCGCCGTGGTTGGTGCTGCACCTGCGGGCGTCATTGCTCACCGCGTTGGCCGAGGACCACGTTACCGGGGCGCGGTCCCGGGGGCTGGCCGAGCACGTCGTGGTCCTGCGCCACGCACTGCCCACCGCACTGCTGCCGATGGTCACCCTGCTCGGTGCCCGGCTGCCGGAACTGGTGACCGGGGCGGTGCTCGTGGAAGCGGTGTTCTCCTGGCCGGGTATCGCCTCCGCGGTGGTCTCCGCCGGGCTGGACCTCGACTTCCCGCTGCTCGCGGCGATCACCCTGCTGACCACGGCGGCGGTCCTGGTGGGGGCGTTGCTGGCCGACGTCGCGGTCGCGTTGCTCGACCCGAGGGTGCGGGCCGATGGCTGAGCTCAGCGCACCGACGATCACCAGGCCCGAGTCCCCCAGGACCGCCTGGCGCTCCGCGGCGCGGTGGCGGGCGGGCACGCCACGTGGCCGGGGAGCGGCGATCCGCGGCCGCGTCCGGCTGATCGGCTCCTGGGGGGCACTGCTGTTGCTGGTGGCGGCCGCGCTGCTGGTGCCCTGGTTGGCCGGGCTCGACGACCGCGTCGTCGACTACGCGGCGGTGCGGCTGCCACCCAGCCCCGCGCACCCGTTCGGGACCGATGAGGCGGGGCGCGATCTGTTGGTCCGTTCGCTGGCGGGGCTGCGGGTCTCGCTGCTGGTGGCGGCGGCCTGCGCGGTGATTTCCACCCTGCTGGGCACGGTGCTCGGCGCGCTGTCCGGGCTGGCCGGCGGCTGGACCGACCGGCTGCTCATGCGGCTGGTGGACGCGGTGAACGCGGTGCCGCACCTGCTGCTGGGCATCGTGATCGTCGCGCTGTACCGGGGCAGCGTGCTGGCGGTCATCGCCTCCATCGCGCTGACCCACTGGACGTCGGTGGCCCGGATCGTGCGCGCCGAGGTGCTGTCGTTGCGGGACCGTCCGTTCGTGGACGCCGCAGTGTCC
>JBOHHE010000122.1:0-23068 GCA_050700355.1 Pseudonocardiaceae bacterium | reverse complement strand
GTTGAGTGCTCTGGCACTCAACGCCACTCACGGGTACCCGTGCAGATGAGGCTCCGGGTGGCCGTGCCAGAGTGCGGCGCGGCGCACCATGTCGGCAACTGTGGTCACCGCCGTCCGTTCCACCAGGGCCAGCGCTGAGCCGCCGAAGCCGCCGCCGGTCATCCGGGCGCCCAGCGCCCCGGCCGCGCGGGCCGCGTCTACCACGCAGTCCAGCTCCGGGCTGGACACCTCGGCGTCGTCGCGCAGTGAGGTGTGCGAGGCGTCCAGCAGCGTTCCGATGTCTCTGATCCGGCCTGCGTCCAAGAACTCCACGACCTCACGCACCCGGGCGATCTCACTGACCACGTGTCGAGCCCGCCTGCGCAGCAGCGGATCGGCCAGGCAATCCAGCTGATCGGCCTCGCGCAGGCTGGGCACGCCCAGCGCGGCTGCGGCCTGTTCCGCGCTGTGCCGCCGGGCCGCGTACTCTCCCTCGACCAGCCGGTGCGGAGCGCGGGTGTCGATCACGAGAAGCGTCAGTCCAGCGGCGGCCAGGTTCAGCGGCACCTGCCGCGTCGACCCGTCCCGGCAGTCCAGCAACAGGGCATGTCCGGCGATGCAGCACAGTGATGCGATCTGATCCATCCCGCCTGTCAGCGCGCCGACCACCTCGTTCTCCGCGCGCTGGCACGCCGCCGCCAGCACAGCCCGCCCAGCGGTGGACTCGCCCAGCCCGAGGTCGGCCAGCGTGTCCACCGCCAACGCGACGGCGCACTCCAGAGCGGCCGAAGATCCCAAGCCGGCCCCGGGCGGTACCGACTCGCCGACCAGCAGATCGAGCCCGCCCGCCGGATGACCCAGGGCCCACAGCACCCCGGCCGGGTAGCCCGCCCAGCCCAGCGGATGACCAGGTCCCACCGTGTCGAGCGAACCCTCCCACGGCTGGGCCCCCGGCTGCATTGACCACAGCCGCAGCCGGCGGTCAGTCCTGCGCGCGGCCGCCACCTCGGTGCGCTGCGGCAGCGCCAGCGGCAGACACAACCCCGCGGCGTAGTCGACGTGCTCGCCGATCAGATTGACCCGGCCAGGGGCGCTCCATACCCCATCGGGTTCTCGGCCGAAGGCGGCCCGAAATGCCGCTCTCAACGCCATGCCGGTGCTCACCCCACCTCCCGCAGGCGGCGCGCGATCCGCTCGGGTGTGGTGTCGTTGAGCCAGGCGCCCATCCCGGACTCCGACCCGGCCAGATACTTGAGCTTCCCGGCGGCGCGGCGCAGGGAGAACAGCTGCAGGTGAAGCCGGATGAGGTCGCGCCCCTGGCCTACCGGGGCCTGGTGCCAACCCGCGACGTACGGCACTGGCCCGGGATCGCCCTGGTCGGTGAAGAACGTGTTCACCCGCCGCAGCAGCGCGGGATAGAGGACCGCCAACTCGGCCCGCTCGGGACCGTTCAGGGCAGGAAAGTCGGGTACCGCGCGGTGCGGCACGAGGTGCAGCTCCACCGGCCACCGCGCCGCGGCAGGCACGTAGGCCGACCACGCCCGCCCCTGGTGCACCATCCGCGTCCCGGCCCGCTGCTCGGCGGTGAGCACGTCGGAGAGCAGGTCGGCCCCGGTGCTCTCGCGGTGCGCGACGGCTCGGGTCAGCAGCTGTTCGGTTCGCGGTGGCAGGAACGGGTAGCCGTAGATTTGGCCGTGCGGGTGGTGCAGGGTCACCCCGGTCTCCGCGCCACGGTTCTCGAAGCAGAACACCTGCCGGATACCGGGCATCCGAGACAGCGCCCTGGTGCGGTCGGCCCACGCCTCGATCACCGTCGCGGCGCGGCGCGGCATGAGCTCGGCGAAGGAAGAGCCGTGCTCGCTGGTGAAACACACGACCTCGCACCGCCCGACAGCCGGCAGTTGCGGCCACAACGAATCACCGTCCACCTGGCGAGGCACCGGTCCGGCGACCGGCCCGAACGAGGGGAATCGATTGTCGAACACGACGACGTCGTAATCCTGCGCCGGGATCTCGGTCGGTGTGCCGTCTCGGCTGGGGCACAGCGGACACGCTCGGGTGGCGGGCAGGTGCGTGCGGTCCATCCGATGTTCGGCGAGGGTGACCCATTCCCCGGTGAGCACATCGAGGCGCATCGTGGGCGCCGCGGTGGGCGGGGGCAGGTTGCGGGTGTCGTGCAGAGCGCGGGTGGCCGCCCCGGAGGCGTAGGGATCACGGTCGTCGTAGTAGGCCAGGTGGCGCCCGTCGGCCAGTCTGGTGCGGGTGATCCGTACCGGGAAGGGGTGCTGGGTCATCGGTGTCAGCATGGCGGAGTAGACGAAGTAGTGCGATGTGCCCTACCCCGCGCTGACACCCCGTGAGTGGCAAATCAGTACTTGGAGCACGCAATGCCACTCATGAGGCGGTTGACTTTCATATTGCGGACACAATCCGTCCGAATCCTCATCTGGTGGTAACCACTTTGGAGTGACACTCTTGCTTTCCAAGATAACCGATCAGTATGCTTTAGATGTCGGAACATCGATTAACAACGTGTGGTGGACATCTGGGGTCGTAACACGAAGATAATGCGCAGGGGGGTGCGACTGACAGTAGCTTTCGTCGCTCAGAGTTAGGATACCCGACGGCTCTCGGTAATTTTGGGTCGAGCCTCTTTACTCGATTTTTGATTCGGATAATAGATTCACTTGGCATGAAGGAGCGAAGATGACGACTGTCACGCAGAACCCGAATCTTGAACAACGTTTCAATCTCTATGATACCGACGACAACGGTCGCATCGACCGTTCAGACTTCGAAGCCGAGGCGCTTCGCGTCATCAGGGCGTTCCGCGAGGATCCGGATTTGCCGCGGGGGCAGGCGGTTATGAATTCCCATGTGAGCGTGTACAACTATCTTGCGCGTAAGGCTGGCGTGGGTGACGAAGGGATGAATCTCGCCGACTTCACCGGTGTGGTTAATAAGGAAATAAACGACCGGGGCGACATTGGTTTCAGTCAAGTGCTGCGACCGATGATCGAAGCCATGGTCGCCCTGTGCGACACCGACGGTGACGGCAAAATTCAGCTCCAAGAGTACCAGCAGTGGATCACCGCCACCGGAGCATCCAATGCTGATTCGGAGGAGTCCTTCAGGCAAATTGACAAGGACGACGATGGGGCGTTGTCCATCGAGGAGCTCGTCGATGCTGTCAAGCAGTACCATTTCGGGCAGTCGAGCAACCCGATGCTCGGGTGACACACAGGTGGTAGCGGACGAAGTGTTAACCCCCTTGCGTCATGGCCCCATTCAGAATTGACTGTTGTGGCTTTGGCGCTGCTTGAGGTGCTCGAGAGTGGGGTTGGCATGCCGATGTGGTGATCGTTCGGTCTTTCGGAGGGGAAGTAGCGACGGAGCTTCCGGTAGCACGAGACGTCCTCATGGAATTTCTCGCCACCGGAGCTCCGTTGTTTCATCCCGTCGAAGCAACAGTGACCTATGAACACGTCAATCAAGTGGTTAAAGTTTGATTTGATTCAAATTTAATTCTCTGCGTAGGGATAGTAGATCATATGGAAGAGGTAATGGCCTTGCGGGACGGCCGGCAGGCCGCAATCAGCAAGCACCTTTTTTTTGAGTGGTTGCAAAATGACTGTGTGGCGATCGAAGACCGCTTTAAGTTCGCACCGATGGGTGCGTTCTTCATCATGCAGTTTCGAGATATGAACCGATGGGTGTTGCGTTTTCCTCAGGTGCGGGATGAATTCGAGTGGGTCATCAACCTGGGCACTCAGGAGGACGAGAGGCACTCTCGGATGTTCCTCGAGGACTGGCGCAAGCTGGACATCGACGACTATCTCCGCTGGAAGGCAAGCGACATGCTGTGGTGGCTGTTCCTGTCTCCTGACCAGGAGATCTTTCGGCGCAGTGGGATCGAATTCATCTCGCTGGCCGTCGAGGACGGGAACGATGCGCTGATTCGATTCGGTCACTCCGAAGCAGGTGAAGCCACCGGGCACGTCTTTCTCAGCAACACGGCGAAGGTTGCCACGTTGCTTGCTGACAGGACCGGGTTGAATTACCAATATTTCGGCCCATATCACCTCGACCGCGAGTCCGGACACGTTGCGAACACCGAGGGGGTGTTCGAGGAAGCCGTGCTCGACCTGGGCCGTCGCGCGCATTCGAAGGAACTGTGCGGCCGTATGTTCGACCTATTTGAGCGGATCTTTGATGGTTTTTTATATTACGCGAAAACCTACGTGGATACCAAGACTGTTCCGCAGCGTCCTGCCGAGCCAACGCGCGGAACAAACGGGTGGACCGCTCCGCCGCTGGAGATAATACCGGGCGACCGGCGGGAGATCGACGTTGCCCGCAGGCTCGTACAGCGCAAAGCGCAGCTTGCCTCACATCCGTTCTTCGACTGGCTGCGTGAGGACAACGGCCTTTCGGCGGCACAGAAGCTCAAGCGGTTTATCCCGATGTGGGTGATGGACATCCTGGGTTACCGGGACCTGAACAAGTACGCTATGACGTACGTGGAACCGGAGAACTCGGCTCAGCGGGCGATCAACACATGGGCGAAGCGACTTTCCGCGCACAGTGACCTTTTCCTTTCCGACTGGGATGCGCTGGAACTGGATGGGCTGCTTGGGTACTCTGCCTCTGAGACGCTGGAGTTCCTGTTTCTCGACCAGGATGTGGACTTGCATCGTGAGCACATGGTCGAGTTCGCCAAGCTCGCCCTGCTGTACCGTGACCCGGCGGTGCGATGGTGGATGATGGCCGCACTGGAGTCGACAGGTGAGCAGTTCTTCGCTCACACACAGCCGCTTGCCGCCGCCGTTGAAAAGGAAACCGGCGTGCGCCTTGATTATCTGAGTGGCCGGCATGACGCGCCGGAGGCCGGCACGAACACGGGTGGTGCGGTGGACGGTGTTCCGCCGGCGCCGCTTTCCGCTGAGGGGCTGGACGCAGCTCTGAAGTTGGTGGATCACGTGTTCGACTCGATGGAGGACCAGCTATGGCGGTCCCTGGCAGTGGCACGTGCCAACAAGTTTGGCGTGTCTTAGTGGTCGACACCCGAGCTACATTAACTACCTTGATGAAGGATGGGCGATGTCCGGAGAGGAAGCGGCCGGTGCTCAAACGCATAGTGCACCGGTGTTGATCGTCGGCGCGGGTCCCGCAGGATTGACCACGGCGATCACCTTGGCTCACCAGG
This sequence comes from Pseudonocardiaceae bacterium, assembly GCA_050700355.1. Taxonomy (GTDB): domain Bacteria; phylum Actinomycetota; class Actinomycetes; order Mycobacteriales; family Pseudonocardiaceae. The sequence continues at coordinate 17,883 of JBOHHE010000122.1, read as the reverse complement.
GCATCGAATCCTTACTGATCGAGCGAAGGGCCGACCTGTCGGAGCTGCCGCGAGCCACGGTAATCAGTACCCGTTCGATGGAGCTGCTCCGCTCCTGGGGCCTGGAATCACGGATCCACGCTGGGGCGGTCGATGTCACATCCGCGGCCTGGCGTACCATCACCCTCGCGTCGGGGGAGGGCAGTGTTATGCCAATCGGGCTCCCCAACCGAGCCCAGGCCGCAGCGATCAGTCCCACCGGGCCGGTATGGGCGCCGCAGGACCACTTGGAGTCGGTGCTTCTTGCTCACCTCAGGACTCATCGGGACGCCCGGATCCGGTACAGCACCGAACTGATAGCATTCGATCAGTACTACGGTGGGGTGTATGCAACAATGCGTGATCTGGAATGCGGAGCCACGACGACGGTTCCGGTCCGTTTCGTGGTGGCCGCCGATGGCGCCAACAGCACTGTACGAAACACGCTCGGCATCCCAATGTGCGGCCCGGACCCCCTGCTCGAATCCCTGACCGCGCTATTCATGGCCCCGCTGTGGGATGTGGTTGGCGAGAATCGCTACGGATTGTACACAATCGGACATCCGGAGGCGGAGGGCGTCTTCTATCCGTCCGGCGGCGATCGGTGGACTTACGGGCGGGTGTGGAAGGTCGGCCGGGAGCGATTTGCCGACTACTCCGCCGACCGGTTGATCCGGATGATCCGGCTCGGCGCTGGAGTACCCGAGCTGAAGCTGAAGCTGCTGCGAGTGGGCTTCTTCGATTTCGCCACCAAGCTCGCCGACCGCTTCCGGGACCGGCATGTCTTCCTGGCCGGCGATGCGGCGCACCAGATCACCCCGGTCGGCGGTACCGGAATGAACACCGCGATCCACGACGGCTACGACCTGGGCTGGAAGCTCACCTGGACGCTGAGAGGCTGGGCGGGGCCTGAGTTGCTGGACAGCTACGAGGTTGAGCGACGGCCGATCGCGACGGCCAACGCCGCCCGCTCGGCGGAGGAGATCGGTATCGAATGCACCGCCGCCCAAGGTTTGGCTGTCGACCTATGCGGCCGCTTACCACACGCCTGGATATCCGCAGCTGATGGCCTCGTCTCCACCCTGGACCTGCTCGGTCCCGGCTTGACTCTGCTCACCGACCGGAGCGGACAGGCCTGGCACGCGGCCGCCGACGCGGTGTGCTCACCAGTCCCGCTGGTCAGGCATGCCCTGGACGCCGTTACGGCCGCGGCCGTCGGGATCGAACCCGGCGCAGCGCTGTTGGTGCGGCCCGACGCGCACATCGCCGCGCGCTGGGCCGGCCACGAGACCGATGCACTGGCCACGCTGCGCACCGGCATCCGGCACGCTACTGGATGAGGCCACACGATCTTGTGAATACTGGCGCAGACCTCGATTTTTGTCATGATCGTACTGTGGTCTTCGGAGGCTGTTGTTGATGTTGATTGAGGGGGAGGACGGGCGAGCAGGGCTGAGGACCCCGGTATGATCATGATGAAAGTCGAGATTAGTGGGGCGTCCTACCGTTTGGGCCTGCGACGGGATACCGTCGAGGGTATGAGCACCGTGTCACCTTTCGTCCGTGTGGCGCATCCTTCGCCTACCTCGCCGCAGCGTCGGGCCGAGATCCTGGCAGCGCCAGGTTTCGGCAGGTATTTCACTGACCACATGGTGGAGATCGACTGGACCGCGGGGCGCGGCTGGCACGACCCCCGGATCGGTCCCTACCGGCCGCTCGTCATGGACCCGGCCAGCATGGCGCTGCACTACGGACAGCTGATCTTCGAGGGTCTCAAGGGATACCGACAACCTGATGGCACGGTGGCCTCCTTCCGGCCGCTGGCCAACGCCGCCCGATTCCGCTCCTCGGCTCGCCGGTTGGCGATGCCGGAGCTGCCGGACGAGCTGTTCTTGGATTCGCTGCGCGAACTGGTGCGCACCGACATCGAATGGGTGCCTGCCGGTGCCGAGGAATCGTTGTACCTGCGGCCGTTCCTAATCGCCACTGAAGTGGGTATCGGGGTGCGCCCGGCCGCGACCTACCGATACCTGCTCATCGGATCGCCTGCCGGCACGTACTTTCCCGGTGGGCTCAAGCCGGTGAACGTGTGGTTGTCTACCGAGTACGTCCGGGCGGCTCTGGGGGGCACCGGAGAGGCCAAGTGCGCCGGTAACTACGCCGCGTCGCTGGTCGCCCAGCAGCAGGCCGCGGCCAAGGGCTGCGATCAGGTCGTGTGGCTGGATGCAGTGGAACGGCGCTGGGTGGAGGAGATGGGGGGAATGAATCTCTACTTCGTCTTCGGAGAGAGGGAGCGGCCCCGGCTGGTGACCCCGGAGCTGACCGGCGCTCTGCTGCCGGGCATCACCCGGGACTCCCTGATCACGCTGGCCCAGGATCACGGCTTGGGAGTCGAAGAGCGGCGGATCTCCACCGAGGAGTGGGAGAAGGGTGTGGCGGCCGGGGACATCTCGGAAGTCTTCGCCTGCGGCACCGCCGCAGTGATCACCCCAGTCGGCCGCGTGGTCCATGCCAACGGTGAATTCACCATCGGGACCGGCGAGTCCGGTCCCATCACCACCCGCCTCCGAACAGCCCTCACCGCAATCCAACGCGGTGCCGCGCCCGACCTCCACAACTGGCTGGTCCCACTCACCTGATCGCGCAGATGGCGAGAAGGAGTGTGATGGCCAGTTCGTTGGCGGCGCCCAGGATGTCGCCAGTGACGCCGTTGAAGCGGCGGTGGGTGTGAGCTGAGAGGGTTATCACCGCGAGGGCGGCTAGGGTGACTGCCAGGGGGCCTTGCCAGGGACGGCCGGGGACCGCGGCCAGAGCGATGATCAGCAGGGCCAGGGTCCAGATCAGCGGGACGGCGGGCGGCTGGCTGCCTGCTACCAGCACACCCAACCCGTCGACGCGAGCCGGTGGCACGCCTTTCCGGGCGCACCAGCCGAAGGCGACCCGCCCCGCGGTCACTGCCAGCACCACTGCCAGCAGCCTGCCGGTTTCGGCGAGCGCCCCGAGCGCGGCCGCCTGCGCGGTCAGCACCAGCACCAGCGTGACCACCGCGAAGGGGCCGGCCGAGCCATCCCGCATCACCGCCAGGGCCCGCGCCGCCCCGCCGTAGCAACCCAGCCCGTCAGCGGTGTCCGCCAGCCCGTCCAGATGCATTCCCCTGGTGAGCGCGGCCAGCATCGCCACCACAGCCACCCCGGCGAGCAGCGGCGGAGTACCCATCACGTGCAGTGTGGCCAGCCCACCGGCGGCGAGCAGACCCAGCGCGGCGCCGACCACGGGCGCCCAGTACAGCGCCCGGCGGGCGAGCTCGCGGTCCACTTTCTCGGGCGCCCGCATCGGCACCACGGTCAGCCAGGACACGGCCAGTGCCAGCCCGCGGATCACCGTCCGGGCACCGGCTCGTCCACCGGTCCGGAGACGCCTGCCTCGGCGAAGGTGGCCATCTCGCCGACGATGCGGATGGCCATCTGCAGCAGCGGCAGCGCGACCACCGCGCCGGAACCCTCGCCGAGACGCATCTCCAGATCTAGCACGGGGATCAATCCCAAGTGCTTCAGCGCCTCGATGTGCGCGGGTTCCACCGAGCGGTGCCCAGCGACCCACCATGCCCGGGCTCCCGGCGCGAGCTCCTCGGCGAGCAGTGCAGCGGCCCCGGTGGCCAGGCCGTCGAGGATCACCGGAGTACGCCGGATCGCGGCCTGGGCCAGGAAAGCCGCCATCGCCGCGAAATCGGCCCCACCTGCGGTTCGCAGCAGCGCCACGGGGTCGCCGACAACCGGGCGCGCCCGGCGCAGCGCGTCACGGATCGCCGCGGTCTTGCGCATCCAGCCCGCGTCGTCGATGCCGGTGCCTCGACCCACCACAGCCACTGGCTCGGCTCCGGTCAGTGCGGCGATGAGTACCGCGGCCGGAGTGGTGTTCCCGATGCCCATATCGCCCGCGATGAGCAGGTCGGCGCCCCGGTCGACCTCCTCGTCGGCGATCGCGACCCCGGCCGCCAGCGCCTGGCCCACCTCCTCGGCCGTCAGTGCGTCCTCTCGGTCGATCACGCCGCTGCCCCGGCGAATTTTGTGCCGGGTGACCAAAGGTGGCATCTCAGGGTCGGGGGTCATGTCCACCGCCATGTCCACCACCCGCACCGCCACGCCCGCGGCTGCGGCGAGAACGTTCACCGCCGCCCCGCCGGCCAGGAAGTTGCTCAGCATCTGGCGGGTGACGTCACTGGAATAGGCGGAGACACCACGCGCGGCGACGCCGTGGTCCCCGGCGAACACCACCACCTGCGGTCTGGCGAACGGGCGTGGGGGACAGCTGCCCTGGCACGCGGCCACCCACACACCCAGCTCCTCCAGCCGGCCCAGGGAACCCGTCGGCTTGGTCAGCTGGCTGTGCCGGAACACCGTCTCGCGGTGGGCCTGCTGGTCGGGTGGTGTGACCGGAGGAAACTCCACACGGCGCTCCTGGTGCTCGAGGTCTGCGACTATTACCGGACTACTACCAGTGCCTATCCTGCCTGGACGACGCGATGTCTACCGCAGCCGCACAGGTAGTCCGGCCACCAGCAGCAGCACTTGGTCGCATACCGCGGCCAGCTGCGCGTTGAGCGCGCCCAGCTCATCGCGAAACAGTCGCCCGGAGCTGGTCGCGGGCACGACGCCGAGCCCCACCTCCGCGCTGACCAGCACCAGCCGGACCGGGCAGGCCGACACCGCGGCCACCAGCGCGGCGCAACGTGCCCGGGTGGCCCCCATGCCATCGGGGCCACCCGCCCAGGCGTCCGCGTCGTCCAGCTCACCGGTCAGCCAGGTCGCCACGTCGTCGACCAGTACCGGAGCCGGACCTGCGGCGCGCAGTGCGGCGGGCAGATCAGCCGGCTCGACGGTGCGCCAGCCGGCCGGCCTGCGGACGACATGCGCAGCGATCCGCGCTTCCCACTCGGCGTCATCCGGCGCCCGCCGCGCGGTTGCCAGGTAATCGACCCGCGCCTCGCTCAATAAACCCTCCGCGTACCCGGACTTACCCGAGCGCGCACCGCCGAGCACCAGCGTCCGCACCTGCCGGACGCTATCAATCGGCGTGCCAGCGCGCTGTCGGGTGCGGTGATGGTGAAAGCTAGGCTGGTCACCGTGAGGTTCCTGCGCGGCAAGACCGGTCCAGGAGCCGCCGATTCCGAGCCGGCGGCCGACGTGGCATCCGACCCCGCCGATCAGCTGCCCGCGTCCAAGACTCCCGGCAAGGGCAGGCCCACCCCCAGCAGACGGGAAGCCGAAGCCCGCAAGCGGGGCCCCGCGCCACCTCCGCCGAAGAACCAGCGTGAGGCGCTGCGCCGGATGCGTGGGTCCAAGGACGAGCGGCGCAAGGCTGCGGCAGTGCGTCGTGAGCGGATGATGGCCGGGGACGAGAAGTACCTGCTGCCCCGCGACCGCGGGCCGGTGAAGGCATATGTTCGAGATCTGGTGGACTCCCGGCGCCACATCGCAGGTCTGTTCATGCCATTGGCGTTGCTGGTGGTGCTGGTGATCCTGGTGCCGTCGCCGGTGGTGCAGCAGTACATGTCGCTGTTGTCCATGGCGATGCTCATCACGATGATCACCGAGGGTGTGGTGCTCGGTCGGATCATCAACCGCCGCGTCCACGAGCGGTTCCCGGACGCCTCTGTGTCCAGGGTGGGCCTGGGACTCTATGCGATGACCAGGGCTACCCAGCTGCGCAAATTACGCGTACCCAAACCCCGCGTCGGCCCCGGACAGCCCATCCCATGACCCTCAGGCCCGCAGGCTCATCGGGCCGTAGACCTCGTCTGCCCCGTCGAGCAGGGTGACCGCCTCGACGCCGTTGTCGAGCAGACCCTGCCATTCGCGGCCCAGCCATTCCTCGGCCTCGGCCTGATCATCGAACGTGATGTCCGGACCGCGCGCCAGTGCGCCACCGCGGCCCTCGTAGCGCCACCGCAGGCTCATCTCGTGCTCCTCGATCTGCCTCTCATCGAGACCTGTTCCGACGGTAGCGTCCTGCGTTGTGCGCGTACTGATCGCCCCGGATTGTTTCGGCGGGACGCTGACCGCGGTGGAGGCGACCGAGGCCGTGACGAGGGGATGGAGCCGGGCCGCCCCCGCTGACGAACTGCTGCCGCGTCCGCTGGCCGACGGAGGTCCGGGTTTCGTGGCGGTGTTGCACACCGCGCTGGGCGGGACGGTGCACACCGCGCAGGTTACCGGCCCGGTTGGTGAGCCGATCGCGGCCCGGTGGCTGGAACACGACGGGATCGGCTACGTGGAGAGCGCGCAGGCCTGCGGCCTGCACCTGGTGCCCGCCGACCGGCGGGATGCCGGGACCGCGACCAGCCGGGGAGTGGGAGAGCTGCTCGTCGCGGTACGCGAAGTGGGCTTGCACACCGTCGTAGTCGGCCTCGGTGGCTCAGCCAGCTCCGACGGCGGCGCAGGCGCGCTGGCCGCGCTCGGTGCGGTTGCTGTGGACACCGAGGGTCGGCCGCTACCCGACGGTGGGGCCGCGCTGATCCGGTGTGCCCGGCTGGCAGGGCGGACCGAGCTCGACGGCCTCACGCTGGTCGCCGCTGCGGATGTCACCAATCCGTTGCTAGGCCCTCACGGTGCGGCCGAGGTGTTCGGTCCGCAGAAGGGCGCTGAACGGTGGCAGGTTCGCGAGTTGGAAACGGCGCTGACCCGGTGGGCGGATGTCCTGGAGCGTGCATCCGGTCGAGCGGTCCGGGAGTTGCCCGCCGCAGGGGCGGCGGGAGGTCTCGGCGCGGCGTTGCTCTGGCTGGGCGCCGAGCGGGTGTCCGGGGCCGGCCTGGTGGCCGCCCGCATCGGTCTGGACGACGCGCTGGACACCGCTGAGCTGGTGGTTACCGGTGAGGGCAGCTTCGACTGGCAGTCGCTGCGCGGCAAGCTGGTCACCACGCTTGCCGAAGGCGCCGCCCGGCGCGGGGTGCCCTGCATCGTGCTGGCCGGTCAGGTATCGGTAGGTCGACGGGAGGCGGCCGCGGCCGGGATCACCGCCGCGTACGCCGCCGCCGAGCTGGCCGGTTCCGTCACGGCCGCACTTGCTGATCCTGTCGGTACGCTGGAAGCGATCGCCGAGCACGCCGCCCGGCAGTGGGGCGGCCGTTAGAGCTCCCGTGTGACACCATGTACCTACGGGAATCACCCGTCGGTCGCGGGTGTTGCCCAGGTACAACGAGGACGTCCGTGCCGAGCGCCGATCCCCAGGGAGAGTCATGACTGTCGAGAACATCGCCGACACCGACGTCGCCACGCATGGTGTCGAGCTGACCGAGGTCGCCGCCGCCAAGGCGAAGGCGCTGCTCGACCAAGAGGGCCGGACCGACATGCACCTGCGCATTGCGGTGCAGCCGGGTGGCTGCGCCGGACTGCGCTACCAGTTGTTCTTCGATGAGCGCACGCTCGATGGGGACGCCAAGCGGGACTTCGGTGGTCTGGCCGTGGTGGTGGACCGGATGAGCACGCCCTACCTGCAGGGCGCTGTGATCGATTTCGTCGACACCATCGAAAAGCAGGGCTTCACCATCGACAACCCCAACGCCGGTGGCTCCTGCGCCTGCGGAGACTCCTTCAACTGAGCCTGCTCCTTGCCCGGGCGGTGTCGACCAGCTCGGGTCATCGTGCGCACGCTGAGCGACTGCGAGACGAGGCCGCTGTCCTCAACTCCTATCTCGGCGGTCAGGATGCGTCCGCGCCGGGATGACGTCATCCTGCCCACGGCATCCGATCCCCTGGCCGTCACCTACGCCGCAATTCATTTCCCGAACCGAGGTTTACGGCATCGACAGAGTGGAAAAGCGGGAAGGACACGGTCATGGCGGAGGCATCAGGTGGTAAGTACGTGAGTTCGGGTGGTGAGTTCAGCCGTGACATGCGCTACATCACCACTCGCATTACCGCTGACGGTCAGGACGGGTATCCGGTCGAGCCCGGCCGGTACCGGCTGGTAGTCAGCCGGGCTTGCCCGTGGGCCAACCGCGCGATCATCGTCCGGCGGCTGCTCGGTCTGGAGGATGCGCTGTCGATGGGCATCACCGGACCGACCCACGACGAACGCAGTTGGACCTTCGACCTCGACCCGGGCGGCCGTGATCCGGTGCTGGGCATCGAACGGTTGCAACAGGCCTACTTCGCCCGCTTCCCCGGCTACGACAAGGGCATCACGGTGCCGGCGGTCGTCGACATTCCGACCGGGCAGGTCGTCACCAACGACTTCGCGCAGCTCACCCTCGATCTGTCCACCCAGTGGAGTGCCTACCACCGACCGGGCGCACCCGACCTGTACCCGGAGCAGCACCGCCACGAGATCGATCAGGTCAACGAGGTGGTGTTCGCCGATGTCAACAACGGCGTCTACCGGGCCGGGTTCGCTGGCAGCCAGGATTCCTACGAGAAGGCCTACACCCGGCTGTTTCACCGGCTGGACTGGTTGTCGCAGCGATTGGCCAACCAGCGATACCTTGTCGGTGAAACGATCACCGAAACGGATGTCCGACTGTTTACCACGCTCGTCCGGTTCGACCCGGTCTACCATGGCCACTTCAAATGCAACCGCAGCAAGCTCAGTGAGATGCCGATCCTGTGGGCCTATGCCCGTGACCTGTTCCAGACTCCCGGCTTCGGCGACACCATCGACTTCGACCACATCAAGCGGCACTACTACCAGGTCCACCGGGACATCAACCCGACCGGCATTGTCCCCGCCGGACCGGATCTCGATGGCTGGCTCACCCCGCACCATCGCGAAAAGCTCGGCGGCCGGCCGTTCGGCACCGCAACACCACCACCCCCGTCCCCACCCTCTGAGACCGTCCCAGCCGACCACACCCCACTCGGAGGATTCGTCCCGATCTCCGCTTCCTGAGCGAGCTCACGTGCTACTGGGAGGCATGTGGATCGAGCAACTTGACGGGGGCTGGGCGCGTTTGGTGATGGATCGTGGCGAGGTGTTCTTGGAGTTCGGCGTGGCGGAACTGGTAGACGGTGCCCGCCTGGCGCAGGACTTGGCGTTGGTGGGCGTCTTTCAGCAGCTTGATGAGATCAACTCGACCGGCTCCGGTAAGCATGAGAATGACTTGGGTGAGCAGGACCAGACGCGCCGAACCGCGCGCGAGTCCGCCCGTGAGCCCGAACGTCAGCCCGAACGCGAGCCCGAACGCCAGCTCGAACCTCAACCCGAACGCGAGGCCACCAGCAAGCCCGATCGCGAGCCCGCCTGCGGTGCTTGTTCGACGATCCATGCGGTATGTGGTCTCAGGTGTTCCGGTCGAGGCGCGAGGCAAGGGCATAGTCCAAAGGTCCAGGACGCCGAGCACGATCCCGACTGCGATCCCGACTGCGGGCCCGAACGGGAGTCCGATCGCGAGCCCGCCCACAAGCCCGAACGCGAGCCCGCTCGCGAGCAGTCTGGGTAGCTCTCGGAGGCGTGGCCGGCGGGGGAGGATCGCCTGTGGCTTTTTCCCGATCCCACCCAGGAGACGGCCGGTGAGCGCGCTCGCGAGCCCGCCCACAAGCCCGAAGGTGAGCCCGACTGTGGGCCCACCCACTAGTCCGCCTGCAAGCCCGAACAGAAGGCCGCCCACGAGCCCGCCTGCGAGTCTGCCTGCGAATCTGCCGGTGAGTCTGCCTGCCAGTCCACTGGCGAGCCCGACCACGAGCCCAACTATGAGCCCGAACGTGAGCCCGACTGGAAACCCGACTGCCAGTCCCACCGCGAGGCCCACCGCGAGTCCACTTCCGAGCCCGAGCACAAGGCGAGGTTGCCATGGGGGGATCCAGGTGTGGATGCGCCACCAGGCAAGGTCTCGGTCGGAGCCCAAGTGATGGGCGATCCAGGCCAGCCATCGGGTGGCGTGGGCTCGCTGCTGGTCGTTGGGATAGGCGGTGATCAGGATGCGGTCGATGAGGTGTTCGCGCAGGGCCGCCACGGTGGGGAAGCTGGCCGGGTCGGTCAGGGGGGTTGGGTCCTGGTTTTGGTAGGTGGTCCGGGCCAGGGACAGGGTGAGGGGATTGTCCAGAGCCTGCGTGGCAACGCTGTCCGGATGCTGAGTGAGATAGTTCCCGACCTGTGCCCATCGCTTCTGCTGAAGGCCGATCTGATCGTGCAGCAGGTAGGCGCTGGCCTCCTCGGGGTCCACGGGTTGGATCTCGATCACAGCCGCGTTGTGCAAGCGCTGGCCGGTGATGGCGTTGTGGTATTCGTCGGGGCGGCTGCTGAGCACGATCCGCAGCCCTGAACCCTCCTGATTGACCCGGGCGAGGGCCTGGTGCTGTACTGCCGGGGCCATCTCGTCCAGGCCATCGAGAAACAGCGCCACCCGTCCGGCGCGGACCAGCTCACCTGCGATGTCGGGTCCGTAGTCGGGGGCACGCAGGTAGGGGTGGTCGCGGTACATCGTGGCCGTGGCCCACTGGTGCAGTGTCTGGGTAGTGGGGTCCCAGCCGCCCAGCGTCAGCCAGACCGGGACCGGGACCTGCGCGCGTTGGGCTGAGGGGACGCGGTGGCGGTGTTCGAGCGCGGCCAGCAGGAGCAGGATCATCGCACCGGTTTTCCCCGCCCCGCCCCGGCCGAGTAGCACCAGCCGTCCGTGGGGAAGTTTTCGGTAGACCTCGTCGTGCAGGCGGGTCACGGCCCCGGCATCCAGCAGCACCGCCGAACCAGGGTCCGGCCCGTCAGGGTTCACTTCAGGTAGAGGTCCTGGGCCGGTACCGACCACTGGAGTGGTGATCACCTGCGCCGGTAGAGGCGTCACGTCAGCCGGCCCCCATTGCCACTGGACCCGGACCGGCGCCGGCACGCTGATCCGGCGCTCCGTCGCCTCCGTGCGCCAGATGTCGAGCATGCCCACCGCGAGTTGGTCGGCCGCCGCCAGAACCTGTTCGGCGGTTGCCGGTGCCGTCTGGGTCCGGTGGCCCCTCCACCACCACTGGATCAGGACCGCGAGTAGCGGCACCGCGAGAGCCGCCACGCCGAGATAAGTGCCGTACAAGGTCGCCTCGTCGACCGGGTTGTCGCTGCTGCGGATCTCTCGGATGATCCACATCGGGGCCACGAGTAGAACGATCACTCCGAGCAGCGCGATAGCGTCCCGATGCCGAGATCTCCCCACCATGCCCCTATCTATTCCCCGTTTGTGGTGCGATCCTTACCGACCGACCACGATCATGGCAAATTCCTGCCTGCCCTCCCGTTTGGTGGCTACGGAATTGGGCCTGTGCGCAGCGCCATGGTGACCGTGCTCCCAGCCGGTACCCGGGTGTCGGCCCGTGGCGACTGGGAGGACACCCAGGCATTGGCCCCGCCGGCGCCGGTGAACCGCGGCAGCAGGCCAGCGTTGCGCACCTCTTGGTCGGCCGATGACTGAGAGGACTCAAGCACCAGCGGCACGGTCCGCTCGGTGCCGGTGACGGCGGTCAACGCCACTGCGCAGTCCGGGTTGCCCGCCATGTTCCGCATTCCGATCAGGTGCCCGCCCGCGTAGAACTCCTGCTCCGGGGTCAGCACCAGGGCCGGTGGCATCAGATTGTCGGGTACTCGCCCGGGAAGATGCGGCGACAGCTCCGGTGCCAGGTATTTCGCGAAAAACATGGTGACCAGGTCCGCCGCCGCCGACGCGATGAGCCGACACGGCCCGCGAGTCGCGTCGCACGGGGTCTGGCCGGTCGGCAGATAGTCCCAGTGCACGCCGGTGGCGAACACCGCCCGGTGTTTCGGCGTCGACAGGCTGTTCCACTGCGTCTCGGTGAGCGAGGTGAACAGGTCCTCGGGTCCGCCCCAGAGCAGCAGCTTGGGTCGGGCGAGGCCGATAATCGGCGGTGAACCGACCGGCCAGTCCTGCCACACTCCGCTGAGGCCGGCGAACCCGGCGACGGTGTTGGCGCGGGCGTATCTGGCGGCGAGCAGCGCACCGTAGGAGTGTCCAGTGATGCCGGTCGCGGCGGCGGGCATCAACACGGTGCGGTGTTCCCACTGCTGGCGCAACCAGGTGAGCGAGTTGGCGATGGCCGCCAGGGCGGGATGGTTTTCGGCCGAAGGATGCGTCCCGATCGCCGGCAGCTGGGGCACGACCACGACATACCCGCTGCGGGCCAGCTGCGCGGGCAGCTGAACCCACGTCCGGAAGTGGTTCGGATCCTGGTCACAGTCACCGTGCACGAACAGCACCACCGGGTAACGCCCACACCCGCTGAGGATGGGAGCGGTTTCCACCGCACCATCGAGGCTCGGAAAGTAGACGCGCATCGAGACCGGTGCGCCATGGGCGGTGCCGTAGGTCCGGGCTCCGTAGAAGACCGGGGTCAGCGCGTTCGGCTGCCACCCGATCGGACAGGTCGCCGGCGGTGGGGTAGGAGCTGTCATGGAGGAATGATCGCCCGAAACCCTGAGCCGCTGCCAGCAATTACCTCCTCGCCATCACACGTGAATCGAGCAGGACCTCTCTACAGTGAACGATCAGCGTCTCGCACGGTCAGGCTCGGTACGAGATGGTGCCTTCCATGGCGGTGCGGAAGTCGGCCACGACGGGGACGCTGTGCCAGGGTGCGAGTGCGTCGTTGAGCTGGGCGAGTTCGGTGAGGATTCTGGCTGAGTGGGTCTCGGCGCCGATGGCCAGGGCGTCCAGCCCCAGGGTGGCGGCCTGTTCCACCTGGCGGTCACCGGCAAGGGCGAGCGTGGCTCGGGCGAGGTAAACACCCCGGCCACGTCGGGAGCCGCTGGGCAGCTGCGCAATCACGACTCGGAAACTCTCGGTCGCCCGCTGATAGTTGCCCAGAATGGTCAGACTCCGCGCCCGGCTGAGGGCGATCCAATTCTCGCCGAACCACGGTCCGAGCGGGGAGCGCGGATCGACATCACTGGTATCAAGCAGCTCGGCGGCTCGATCGTAGGACCGCTCCATTTCCAGCTGGTCGCCGTTGAGAGCGTAACCGTGCCCGGTGAAGGTCGCTGCGTAGGCCGCGAGCCTGTTGTTCGGCGGGGCTATCCGCAGCGCTTGTTCGCCCATCCCCACCGCGTCGACGGATACCCGCATGTCACCTGCCAGCCCTGCCTTGCGGGCCAGGATGAACACGGTGAGGTCGTGGTCTGCGGCCAGATGGGACAAGCCCAGTGCGCGGTCGGTCCAGGACTCGGCGAGCTGATGTTCACCCGCATCCCGGTAGAGCCACCCGCAGAACTCGCTGTATTGGGCCTGCACTCGGACCAGTTCGCGTTGGTCGGTTCCGCGCCAGCTCGACCGGAGGTGCTGCATGATGGCGATCTGTTCCCGTACCACGGGGATCACTTGCCGCGGACCGAATAACCGGTCGTTATCGCGGAGCACCTGCCACAGCTGTTGGAAATGCTCAATCGGGTGAATATCACCGGGGGCCGGGAGGGACGCGAGACGGTGCGTACCGGGGGTTCTGATACCGGATGTGGTTGTCAGACCTACGGCGGTGGAGCCGAGGCCGTGGAGAAAGACCCTGCGGGGGACGGACACGAAGATGACCCTTCCATCGGAGGTACGGGCCGGGACGATGATCTCGTCGTCGGCGTCCGGCGCCGCAGGGAACGTCGTCGCCTCGCTGGTCAGGTTACCGGTCTGGTTGGCCACATGGGTGTTGTCGCTGGCCACATGGGTGAGCGTCTGGGTAGCTGGTTTCGCTGTCTGATCTGTGGTTGCTTCGGCCAGGGCGTGCAGCCGGACCAGCACCCCCTGTGCCTCTAACACCCGATCGCAGCTGTGGGCCAGGGTGGCGGGGATGGGACGTTCGGCGCGTTCGATTTTGGCCAGGTAGCTGGGGTCGCAGTGCAGGCGCTGGCCTAGTTCGGCCAGGGATAGTCCGCGGGTGGTGCGCAGCGTTCGTAGTTCGGTGCCCCAGTAGTGGTGCAGGTTGTGGTGGGGGGTCAGTTCTTTCGGTTGTTGTCCCATGTTCGTCCTCTCCGGCTGTGGTCTATGTGGCCCCGGATAGAAGGTCACCTGGATACTTAAAATGGGTTTCGATGCGCCGGTCACTCTAGCCCGGGAAGCGGACACTACTCAGCTTCTGAAAGCCCTGGACACGGATCCTTAAATAGCAGTGCACCGACTACGGTATGGGGGTGCCAGGCGCCTTGAGTCATGTTCGCTGGGTTCGGTACGTCCAGGGTGGCAACGGGAGGAATCAGCAGGGGAGTGTAGTTAGCCCCTCATATTATGCCGCCCAGCCACTCGGCGGCTGACGACGCCGCCGGGAATCCTCCACGCCCACTGCCAATGACGTCTTGGTTTCCATTCGGATGCCGCTGATAGAGGCGCCACCCCAGTTGTCACGTATTCACCGGGGGCGGGTGCGCTGATAGTAGATCTTGGCGAGGTGTTCTTGGAGTTCGGCGTGACGGAACTGGTAGACCGCGCCCGCCTGGCGCAGAACTTGGCGGCGGTGGGCCCCTTCCAGCAGCCCCATGAGGTTAACTCGACCAGCTCCGGTGATCACGAGGATGAGCTGGGTGAGCCCGACGATACGAGCCGAACTGCTGGCGAGCCCGAACGCGAGCCCGACCGCGAGGCGAAGTTGCTATCGGGGGATCCAGGTGGGGATGCGCCACCAGGCGAGGTCTCGGTTGGTGCCCAGGTGGTGGGCGATCCAGGCCAGCCATCGGGTGGCGTGGGCTCGCTGGTGCTCGTCGGGGTAGGCGATGATCAGGATGCGGTCGATGAGGTGCGCGCGCAGAGCCGCCACGGTGGGGAATCTGGTGGGGTCGGTCAGCGGGGTCGGGTCTTGGTCCTGGTAGGTGGCTCGGGTCAGGGATAGGGTGAGTGGGTTGTCCAGGGCATGCGCGGCGATGCTGTCGGGGTGCTGAGTGAGGTAGTTCCCGACCCGGGCCCATCGGTCGTGCTGGGCGCCGATCTGGTCGTGCAGCAGGTAGGTGCCGGCCTCGTCGGGGTCCACGGGCTGGACCCCGATCACGGCCGCGTTGTGCAAACGCTGCCCGACGATGGCGTTGCGGTATTCGTCGGGGCGGCTGCTGAGCACGATCCGCAGCCCTGAGCCCTCCTGGTCGATTCGCGCGAGGGCCTGGCGCTGGGTTGCGGGGGCCATCTCGTCCAGGCCGTCGAGAAACAGTGCCACCCGCCCGGCACGGAGCAACTCGCCCGCGGTGTCGGGGCCGTAGTCGGGGGCACGCAGGTAGGGGTGGTCGCGGTACATCGTGGCGGTGGCCCACTGGTGCAACGTCTGGGTGGTGGGGTCCCAGCCGCCCAGTGTCAGCCAGACCGGAACCGGGACCTGCCCGCGCTGGGCCTCGGGTACGCCGTGGCGGTGTTCGAGTGCGGCCAGCAGGAGCAGGATCATCGCGCCGGTTTTCCCCGCGCCGCGCCCGCCGAGCAGCACCAGCCGCCCGTGCGGCAGTTTCCGGTAGACCTCGTCGTGCAGCCGGGTCACGACCCCGGCATCCAGCAACACCGCCGGCGGATCAGGGTTCGGCTCATCAGGGTTCGGGAGGGGGAGGGGTCGCGGGCCGGTGCCAACCACCGGGGTGGTGGTCAACTGCGCCGGTGGGGGCGTCACGTCGGCCGGCCCCCACTGCCAGCGGACCCGAACCGGTGCCGGAATGGTGATCTGGCGCTCCGTCGCCTCTGTGCGCCAGGCGTCGAGCATGCGCTCCGCGAGTTGGTCGGCCGCTGCCATGACCTGCGCGGAGGTCGCCAGCGCTGCCGATGCCCGGCGACTCTTCCACCACCACTGGACCAGAACCACCAGCAGCGGCACCGTGACCGCCGCCGCGCCGAGATAAGCGGCGTACAACGTCGCCGAGTCGACCAGATTGTCACTGCTGCGGATCTCTCGGACGATCCACACCGGGACCACGACCAGCACGACCGCGCCGAGCAGCGCGATAGCGTCCCGGTGCCGAGAGCTCCCAGCCATGACCCCTGCCCATTCACCCAATCGTGGTGTGATCGTTCCCGATCCGCCGCGATCATGCCAGCTGAACCCACCGTGGCATTCACGAACCAGGCGGCCATTCCTCTACGGTGACGTCGGGCATCGGGAAATCTTTCACGTTGCCGGTGGCCAGCCGGGCGCCGATTCCGACGGCGACTGCGCCGATCAAGCAGTCGGCTTGGTTCAGCGTGATGCCGCGGGCGGCATGTTCCCGTCGCCACGTGCCGGCTCGGCGGGCGTCGGGTTCCCGTACCGGAAGGACACGAATTGCGGTGAACAGCGCGTCTGCGGTGGCGTGTTCGTTCGGCCGCAAGCCGCGGACGATCTCTTCGACGTTGATGACGGTGGTGAGCAGCACTTCCCGCGCCGCGGCGAGATCGCGGATCCGGGTGGCTGCGGGTCGACCCCGGAGCGCATCAATGAGGACGGTGGTGTCCAGGACCAGGACACCCCTCACCCGGCGAGCCGCTCACGGTCAGCCCGCTGGGCGCGCACCCACGCCACCGGGTCGGCATCCCAGTCGTGGCCATACCGGCAGGCCACAGGACGAATCTGGAATCTGCGGCGAGCTGTACATCAGGATCGCCGTCATGAACATCGCCCGGATTCGCCCGGACACCAAGGCGCGACATCGTTACCGGCCACGTCCGCTCATTCGCGCGGCTCTTGTCCTGTCCGTGGTCGATACCTGCACCGGGACGCTGCATCGGGTCCCGATCGAGAGTGTTGCCCTGCACCGGCGCTCGGGTCGCTACCCGGCGCTGTGCGGTATCGAGGTGCCTGCGGCCGGCCTCACCACTCCGGCTGCTAATCACTGCCAGGACTGCGCCGCGCGGACCCAGCCAGCCGACGCAGCCTCCCACCGCAAGTCGCGTCATCCGCTGATTCGATGGCTGCGGAGCCTGCGCCCGGCGCACCGGAACGGGGCCCGATGACTGCACTGGATTCAGCCGTTCCAGCACCCGGATCGGAAGGGGGACCGTTCGCGGCCGAAGCGATCTACCGAGGGTGGGGCTGGCCGGTCATCCTCCGTGGAGAGCAGGTATGGCTGGAGCTGGAGTCCGAAGCGGTGGCACTGCTGATTCCGGTGGCGCTGGCCACCGAGGTGACCGCCGCCCTCACCGATCGACACTGCCCCTCCGCCATGCTCGTCCATCCCTACGCACCTGAGCACCAGATACTGCTCACGGGCGAGCCCTTCCCGGTGGCGCTGCCTTGGCCCCCGGGGTGTATCGAGTCACCACGTGCCTGCTCCTCCCACCCACCATGACCCCCCGTGGCCCCCTCACCTGGGTCTAGCCGTCCCGATCCGACGCGCTGAGACTGTGCCGGGAGATAGACGTTCTCGCCACGCTCCGCGCCGGACCCCGGGTCCGGCACCGCTGACGAGACCACTAAGACCCGGCCGGTCGCCGGTCGAGCCGGAAGCGCGTTCCCCCCCGCCGCTTCCGCCCCGAAGCTCTCGGCGACCGGTCGGCCCGCCGGGCTTTCAGATCTGGACGGGGTAGTGGGGTTCGGGGACCTTCGGGGTGATGCGCTGTTCGACGAAGATGCCGTGCCAGAGCATGAAGACCAGCACCGCCCAGATTCGGCGGCTGTGATCCAGCGGACCCGTACGTTGCTCGGCGAGCATCCGGCGCACGGCCCCGAGGTCGAGGAAGTCCGAGGTCTGGGACTCATCGACGATGCTCTGCGCCCACTCGTGCAGGTCCTCGGCCAGCCAATGCCGGATCGGCACCGGGAAGCCCAGCTTGCGGCGGTTCAGCACGTGGGCGGGCACGATGTCGCGCAGTGCCCGGCGCAACGCGTGCTTGGTGGTCTCCCGGGTGATCTTCTCCTCGAGCGGGATGGTGGCGGCGACCCGAAACACCTCGGGGTCCAGGAACGGCACCCGCAGTTCCAGCGAGTTCGCCATGGTCATCTTGTCCGCCTTGACCAG
>JBOHHE010000121.1:0-6610 GCA_050700355.1 Pseudonocardiaceae bacterium | reverse complement strand
CTGCCGGTGCGCGGGTGGCGCTGGCCAAAGGTGCCTTCGGTATCGCGCAGGACGGGTTGGACGCGGTGACCGTGCCGACGAACACCCCGGAGACGATGCAGCTCGCGGGTTTCCTCGCGCTGCGCCGATCCATCGTCGCCGCGGCTGATCGGCGCGGCGGTGATGTGGAGGCTCCGCTGGAGTACGCGGCGGAGCTGGCGGCGCGCATCGGAGAAGGCAACGCCTACGGCCTGGGAAACGCCTACGGCCTGGGATTCGGACCCAATCTCGTCGGGCAGTTCCGCATGGAAGCGGCATTGGAGGTCGGTGATCACGAACGGGCGGTCATGATCGCTGAGGGCTTGAGCCCTCCCCAGTACTCGAACCAGTCCGGTCGCGCCCACCATTGGTTGGACTACGGCCAGGCACTGG
This sequence comes from Pseudonocardiaceae bacterium, assembly GCA_050700355.1. Taxonomy (GTDB): domain Bacteria; phylum Actinomycetota; class Actinomycetes; order Mycobacteriales; family Pseudonocardiaceae. The sequence goes on along the minus strand of JBOHHE010000121.1, from coordinate 6,199 downwards.
CCCGGCTGCGGGGACGCCACGCCGATGCGGTGCTGGCGCTGCGCCGTGCTGAGCTGATCTCACCGCACCGCATCCAGCGCAATCCGATCATCCGTGACGTGCTCGCCGTGCTGCTCAGGCACTCGCGCCGGGGCTCTACGGCGGACCAAGAGCTGCGGGGCATGGCCCGCCGAGCCGGTCTGCCGGTGTAACCCATCGGGGATTGTCTCCTCGAAGAGACAAAGGACAGACCGTCACTCGCTACCTCGATCGTCTGGTACCGACCGTTCCCTGGAGACGTCGCTTCTGTGAGACGCCCACTGTCATCCCCCCGCCACGCTCAGTCCTGTCGATCACCGGTCGCGCCACGGCGGGTGATCGGTCGCATCGGTTGGCTCGCCCCCCCGGCCGCGCCTATTACCAACGCGTAGCCCAGAATGTCATGCGCAGTCATCAGGTTCCGGGGAGTAACGAGAGGTCGATGTGATCGGCCGGTGAACACGACGCTGGTGGTGGTCGGTTTTGTTTCATCGCTGCTGCCATCATCGGCGGCGGGCTCAAGGCACAAGACATCGAGGTTCCGGTGATCTCGTCGATATCACGACAGGTGCTGCTCGGGGCGGTGTCAACCCCGTCCGGTCGGGGTGTGACCGGAGCAACCGACGAGATCACGCATGTAGAGGATGAACGACGCTCAAGCAAATGAGAAACATACAGATGACTACTGGACTGCTCACTGACGCAGCCGAGCGGTTCGTGCTCGGGGCTCGCAAGGGAATTGTCACCCCGACGGCCGAGCCCATCTCGGACACCGCCACGACGCCCTTTGGCCTCACCCTGCGGACCACCCCCACCCCTCGCGAGGTCGTCCGCGTGCGCTCCGTGGATGGTGTCCTCACCATGTCCACCGACAAGGTGACCACGTACGAGACGGACGGCAGCGAAGACAGCTCGGACACGCAAACGGACTACCTCACGGATGAGGAACTGGAGGACAGCGACTGGTTGGCGCCATGAAACTCGAACCAGATCCGACCGCCACTACCGTGCTGGTGTTGACCGAGCCGAGCGACACGACGGCCGATCTCGTCGTCAAGGAATTGGACCGCCGAGCCGCGCAAGTGTTCCGTGTCGACCCCGGCGACTTTCCGCTCTCCGTGCAGGTGAGCGCGTGGTTCGACGGCTCGTGGCACGGCCGGATACATGGCCCGGACGGATCAGTCGACCTGCGCGACATCCGCAGCGTCTACGTCCGCAGGCCGACCGCGTTCACGTTTCCGACGTCGATGACCGACGCCGAACAGCGGTTCGCCGCCCGCGAAGCCCGCCGAGGCGTCGGCGGGCTTCTCATGAGCCTGCCGTGCTCGTGGGTGAACCATCCGTCCAGGGCGGCGGACGCGGAGTACAAGCCACTCCAGTACACGATCGCTGCGGAGTGCGGGCTGGACGTGCCCCGCACCGTGATCACCAACGTCCCCGGCGACGCCGACGAACATAGGGCTCACCTGGGTTCCTCGGTCGTCTACAAGACCCTTGCGTCCGCCACGGTCACCGACGGGGATCGGGTGGGGCTCATCTACACCACACCGGTCATGGCCTCGGACATGGCCGACAACCGGGTCGCGCTCACCGCGCACCAATTCCAGCAGCAAGTGCCGAAGGTTCGGGACGTGCGGGCGACCGTGGTGGGCAAACACGTGTACTCGGCGAACATCCTGGTAGACGACGAGAACGCCGGAGGGCTGCTCGACTGGCGGGCGGACTACGACGCGTTACTTTACGAGCCAGGGCAGCTCCCGGACAGCGTCGAGTCGTCGTTGCTGAGGATGACCGAACGCCTCGGCCTGTCCTTCGCAGCGGCCGATTTCGTCGTGACCGCAGACGGCCGACATCTCTTCGTCGACCTCAATCCCAGCGGGCAATGGGGCTGGATACAGGAAGCCACCGGGCTTCCCATCGCAGCGGCTATCGCCGCCCAACTAGCCGGAGACGACTTGTGACCACCCTGATCGAACTGGACAGCCGACTCCGGCGCCTGGCCGACGACCTGAACCACGGCCTGATCGAGCACATAGCTGCTGCTGGGAAACTGACAACGGTCACATGGCGAGCGGCGTTCGAGGCCGTGCCCCGGCACCTGTTCGCGCCGCGGTTCACCCTGCCGCAGAACCTGGGCAGCCTGGCCCTCGATGCCACCGACGTCGCCCAGCGGGAGCAGTGGCTTCGCGCGGTGTATCACAACGAGGCCCTGCTGACCGACTTCGACGAGCACAACCTCCCCACCACCTCGTGCTCGGCGCCATCAGTGGTGGCGACCATGCTGGAGTCCAGCCAGGCGTCCGAAGAAGACACCGTGCTGGAGATCGGCACCGGAACCGGATGGACAGCCGGCCTGCTCGCCCACCGCCTCGGCTCGGACGCCGTCACCTCCGTGGACATCAGCGCCCAGTGCGTTGCCGACGCGCGGGAACGACTGGACCACCTCGGTTTGGCACCGACTCTCGCCGTGACGGACGGATATTTCGGCTACCCGGCACGAGCACCCTACGACCGGATCATCGCCACAGCCTCCCTACGGAAAGTGCCGCCCGCATGGCTCGACCAGACACGGCCCGGCGGCACCATCCTCACCGACCTGCGCGGCGACTTCGCCGGCAATCTAGCGCTGTTCACCATGAACGCCGACAAGTCCGCGCACGGCCGATTCCTCCCCGAAACAGTGCGCTTCATGCCGTTGCGCAGCACCGAGCAGCCGTTTCAGCAGCTGCCCGAGCTGTCGGCACGGGCGGTCAGCGAGCCTGGCGAACACCAAACGACCAGCCTCGACCCCGCCGCGCTCCGCGAGCGCCCGTTCGCGTTCCTCGCGCAGCTGGCTCTGCCGGGAACGGAGGCAGGGCAGGTCATCGTCAAGGACGGCCAGACACGCGGCCCGACGTACTTCTGCCTCACCGACCCCCGCAGCCAGGCATGGGCGCGCGTGGAGACCGACACGACTGCCGACCGCCAGGTCACGCAAGGGGGCAACCGGCGCCTGTGGGACGAGCTGGAAGCCGCGCACGACCTGTGGAAGGGGCTGGGACAGCCGGGCCCCGACGCCTTCACGATCACGATCACGCCAGATGGCGACCAGATCGTGGACCTTCCAGACGCAGACCGATCGTGGTCTCTACCGCTGTAGTGGCCGAACCGTCCCGAATGGTGGGCTGCTGGAGAACTTCGTCCTCGCCGAGCTGGCGCGGCAACTGACCTGGTCTCAGGTATCGGCGCGGTAGGCGCTCCCTTCGTCCGACCTGCCCGTTGATGCACAAAATACCGCGCACGCCGCCCACGCCAACCGCTTGTTGCCCTCCACCAGCGCGTCGTTGCACGCTGGCGCACTGATCTTGGCGAGTCCGTGCAGGCGGGGTCAGCTCGCCAGTCAGTTGACGGCAGGGGCGCGCACCTGATCGGGTGGTTCGGGACGTAGCCTGGCGCTATCTCCTCACTGAGGTGTACCGCCCCGGGGCATCGGTGGGGAGTTGGTGAGGAGAGGTCTGTAATGGATGATGAGGAAGCGCGTACGATCGGTCGGCGGTTGCGCGAGATTCGGGAATCGCGGGGCAAGACGCTTGAGGTGATTGCTGGGCTGGCCGGGATCACGGAGAGCTATCTATCGTTGCTGGAGAATGGTAAGCGTGCGCTGAATCGGCGATCACGGATTGTGGCTCTGGCGAATGCGCTGGAGGTTTCACCGGGCGAGTTGTTCGACTTGGGTGCCTCGCCGTTACCCGCCGACCCCGCCACGGAATCGGCTGTCGCCGCTGTCCGTAATGCGATGCAGGCCGTCATGATGGGTCTGCCCGGTGGTCAGGTGCAGCCCGTCGAGCAGTTACGAGTTCGTGCTGAAACCGCACTGGCTGCGAAGCAGGCGTGCCGGGACGCGGAAGTCGGTGCCATGCTGCCAGCTCTGATTCGTGACCTGCATACCAGCATCGATGCCGGCCGCGATGACGCTGAGCTGCTGCGCATCGCAACGCTGTTGTACTCGCAGGCGGTCGAGGGCTGGCTGTTCACGGTGCACGAATCTGGTGATCTGGCCTGGCAGGCGGCCTGCCTGAGCCGCGAAGCCGCCCAGCGCTTGGGTGAACCGGTTGCCCTGGGGGTGGCTACCTTCGGGTTGGCCAACGGGCTGCTGGCCACCGGAGGGTTCGAGCTTGCCGGGCTGCTGCTCGCCGACACACCGGAGACCGGAGACCATCAGCTCGACGGGATGCTGTCGCTAACTCGGTGCCTGCTCGCTGCGTCCGACTCCCGCCCCGCCGACATTGAGGCACCGCTGGCGATGGCTGCCGAGCTGGCCGAGCGCACCGGAGATGGTAACGCTCACTACATGAGTTTCGGCCCGAGCAACGTTGGTCTGTGGCGGATGAGCGTGGCGCTGGAAGCCGGGGACGATGAGCGCGCTGCCGAGCTGTCAGATGCGATCGACCTGTCGGCCTTGCCGCCTAAGCGACGCGCCAACTACTACGTTAACCGGGCGCGCGCATTGTCCCAGGTCCGGCGGCGCGACGAGGCGGTGATCGCGCTGCGCGCGGCCGAGCGGATCAGCCCTGACAGCGTGCGCCGTTCGCCCGGCACGCGCCGGTTGCTGTCCGAGCTGGTCGCTCGAACTCGGGACGAGGCGATAGGCCGCGAGCTGCGTGGGATGGCATACCGGGCCAGCCTGTCGATCTAGCCCATTCGGGTGATCCCAGCGGATCTTGACTCAGTGTCAAGGCGCACGGTTGTCCTTGCACCACGCTCTGTGCTGTCGATCACCGGTCGTTCCACGGCGGGTGATCGGTCGCTCGTCCCGGCCGTGCGTAGCTGACCATGGTCGGGGCGGGCCTCAAAGCGGAACCGGGTAGCGAGGGGTGAGCAGTGGCGAGAGATGTGGTGACGCAGCGGGGTAACGAGCGCAGCCGGACGGTGGTCGAGGGGCATCGCACCGATGATGGGGACTGTTGCAAGCTGGTGGTGGTGCACGAAGTCACCGGCGGTTGCTGGTCGCTCTACCCCCACGGATGGGGCAGGTTCGGGGTGCGTCTGGCGCAGGCCGAGGCGGTCGCGGTGGCGCAGGCGATTCTGGCCGGTGTCCGGTGAGCGACCCGGATCTGTACCCCTGGATGGCGCTGCGCCGGGTCGACGGTGGCGGTATGGCGCGAGCGGCCGGGGCGTATTTCGATTATGGCTGCCCGACCCCTGGGCATCTGATCGGGGTTTTCGATCAGCTCGTCTGGGCCGGGTTGGTGGCGGTCGCTGCGGGGGATGCGCTGTGGGAGTTGCGCCGGATGAGTCTGACCGACATCGGCAAGGCCCGCTACGCGGTCCTCGGCGAGCAGTTGGATCCCGAGTATGCGGTGGCACCCTGTGAGTTCGGCGCCACCCCTACGACCCCGGTCGGTCGCCGGAGCGAGCCCCTCCCCCCTCCCCCCCCCGGCTCCCGGCGACCGATCGGGCCCTCCACCATGAGCGTTCCGGGGATGTGGGGGGTCGCACTGCGGAGGGCTGCCGCCTTTCATTCGCTTACTCCCCACAAGTTGATCTATGACTCCTCCGATGACGGCTGGGATCCAAAGGGAAAACGAGGTGCCTTCACATCGGTTCGAGTAAGCGGATCGTTAATGCACTCGTCTTCTGCAGCATCGGCAGCGGTCTGCGAGTCTTTGTCGTGCTGCTCATTATCCTCAGATTCGGCCATGTCCAGCTCCTGGGTGTTGCGATGTTGTCGTGAAGTTGGGTTCTTTCGCGTGTCGTTGCAAGTGGGTGGCTAGAGCTTTTCGAGCAACTTCTCCTTATACTCAGGGAAGTAGCCAGAAATGACGTCCAGTGAGAACACAGACATGATCGACGAGGCGGGCTCTCGCTCCAAGAGAAAAACGAATGACTCCCGTACCACCCTGTCGAGACTATCTTTGTGAAGCTGCAGCTGGTTGATGAGGCTTTCGGGAACCGTGACGTGGTGACTGGTTTCGAGATCGCCATCGCGGATCTGGATGTGGAACTTACGAGTGCCCATGGAGGTAACAGTGATATCGGCCATGATCTGCATTATCCTTCGCGACACCGTTGGAGTCTAGTATCCCGTAATTGAAGTTTGTTTTCTTTAGATTTTGTGCGATAATGCAGTATGCGTTACTCGCCTCCTGTTGAGTTGTCCGATCATGAGCGTGTGGAACTGGTTTCGTTGACTCGGTCGTCA
>JBOHHE010000120.1:0-13435 GCA_050700355.1 Pseudonocardiaceae bacterium | reverse complement strand
CGTCACGGTGCTCACGGACTCCGCCCTCACACCTCGACCATAGCTGGGGTCAAAGGCCGGGCAGGCTCGGTGACTTTCTGCGGGTTCGGGTGACCGAGGGTGGTAGGAGGCGATAGCGTGAACGTCACCTGTTGTGATGAACCGGGACCCGGGGGGCGAGGGTCTTCATCAGCGATTCCGGCCACGGTTGCGATCGGGTCCGCGCTGGTCACGCTGTCCCGTTCGAGGAATGAGGAGCTGTCGTGCCCGAAGCCGCCGGTCAGATCGTCGGGCGGGAGCGTGCGATCCAAGTGATCCGGTCGCTCATGGAGCGTCCCGAGCACAACGGCATACCGCGCAGCCGGCACTATCCCGTAGTCGTGTTCGAGGGCACCCGCGGCAGCGGCAAGACGGCCCTGCTTGACAGGTTGGTCACCTTGCTGGAGCATCGTGTCCCCTACGCCCGCATCGACTTCGAGGCGAGCCGGCACGCCGCTACCCCGGAGGTGCTTTCGGTACTCGCCTTCGAACTCAGCAGGAAGTGCCGAGGGTACGGCGTGCTGAGCTTCCCCCGGCTCACGGCCGGCCGGCTGGTGATGCGTCAGGAACTTGACCTCGACAACCACTCTCGTGCGTGCCAACAGGTAAAGGCGGTGCTGGAGAAGGAGCGCAACTTCGACACGGTGCGGCAGATCCTTCAGGAAACCGCAGGTGCCGCGCTGGAGGCCGTGCAGCCGCACACGGTTGTTCCCGTCGCCCCGCTCGTCAAGCGCCTTCCCGGGCTGATCCTGGACCGCCTCACCGATCTGGCACCCGGGCGCCGGCTGCTGCTCGGATCGCTCGACTGGTACGGCCACCAGGGGCGCGGGCGCCCGCACGACGCCGTCGATGAGCTGGTCGACCTCAACCGCTGGGCCCGCTACTCCGACGACGAGGACAACCGGCAGCGGATCGATCAGCTGCTCTGGGACGCATTTCTGGCTGACCTCGGCGACGCGTTCCGCACCGGCAGACGCGCCGACGAATGGGCGCTGAACTGCGTGATCCTGCTCGACAACGCCGACACCACACTCGGCCAGCGGTTCGTCAACCAGCTCGTCCAGGCGCGTCGCCAGCACACCGCCGAAGGCTACGAGACTCCCGATCCGATGACCGTGGTGGTCACCAGCCGGGGAACGTTGATGGCCGACGTCACCCCCGCGGAGCAGGTCGAGCTCTCCGCCGCGACCGGCGAGGCCCGGGGCCAGGCGCGCCACCGGCATTGGTGGGGCCGGTACCAGCTGGAGGATCTCACCAGGGACCAGATCGGGGCCATGGTGTCCGCGCTGGCGCTGCGGGAGGGCAACAACCATCGGCTGACCTCGATGACCCTTCAGCTGACCGGCGGACACCCGGCGTCCACCCGGCTGCTCCTGGACGCCATCGCCGAGCGCCCGACGAACCGGGACGACCTGGTCGCGGTGCTCGGCCAGCGGGCCCCCGGCACACCCTCGGAGCGGCTGACGGTCGCGGGAAAGATGCGCCGGCGCCTGCTCGTCGACTTTCCCCAGGACGGCTTCGATGACCTGGTGACCTGCGCCGCGTCCCGCGAGCGGGAGCACGGACTGCGGCTGGCCACCAGCCCACTGCTGACCGGTAGCCAGGCCGGTTACGTGGCGATCATCGACCCGGTGCTGTGGCCCGCAGCCGAGGGGGCCGGTCCGGTGCTGCTGCGCCGGCTGCTGCTGCGTGAGCTGGCCCGGCGAGACACCGACGGCCTGCCTGGCTGGTCGAAGGTGTTCGACTGGCACCGTGCCTACTGCAAGGCAGCCGATGACCTGGCAGGTGAGTTCTCCTACGCGCTGGCCAACCACGACCTGGTATTCGTGACCCAGCGCCTGTACGAGCATCTCGGCCACGACGACGCCACCTCCTGGCTAACGTTGCTGACCTCGGTCACGTCGGCGCCACGCCGCAGACATCACCAGGATGATCCGCTCACCCCGATGGAGCAGATGCACGCACTACTGGAGCAGACCGCGCCGCAGCCCTCGTTCGAGTCGTTGACCAGGCTTATCGCTGCGCTGTGGATCGTTGCCGATCCGTTCTGCGGCAGTCGGCGCCGCAGTTTGCACCTCCAGATCGCAGCCGACTACACCAGCATCGCCAGGTTGTCACACCACGGCGCCGAGCGCCTGTTGCAGGAAGCCCAGATCCACAGCAAACGCGCGGAGGAGTGGAACTGATGAGAACCCATTCCTGGCTTCTTGCGGGACCGAAAGAGCCGCTCTGGAGGAGGACAGTGTGACCATTGTTGAGAGCGATCCTCTTAAGCCACCCATCAACCGCGCACGGCGACGGCGCCGACGGCGTAACCGGGTCGTGCTGGCCGTCGTGGTGGTGCTCCTCGCCACCGCCGCTGCAATCGGCGCTCGCCTGCTGCTGACCAGCTGCGGCGGACCTGGCTCGGGTGTGACCAGGATCGACGGCCAATGTGTGGGCGTCACCGACGGTTCCTACGTCTTCGACCAAGCATATCGCCCGGTCCAGGAGAAGATCGCGGCGGAGAACACGTGGGTGAACGACACGGCGCGGGATCCGGAGAAAGTCCCCGATCGCGCCGTTACCATCGCGCTGCTCACTCCGATGACGGTCACCGATTCCAGCGCGTTCGACGTCGATGAGGTGCGGAACCTGATGGAAGGCGCCTACACCGCCCAATACCGCGCCAATCACAGCCGCGACATCGGCGATTCCGACCCGCTGATCCGGCTCGTGCTGGCTAACGAGGGCAGCCACCAGGGGCAGTGGGAACCGGTGGTGGATCAACTGGTGGACATGAAAGACGCCGAGGCTCCACTCGCTGCCGTGGTCGGGCTCGGGGTCAGCATCGATCTGACCGCGCTGGCCGCCAAGGAGCTCTCGGAGCAAGGCATTCCCACGGTGGGCGCCATCACCACCGCCGACCAGCTGAATTACCGGAACATTCCCGGTTTCGTGCGGGTATCGCCGAGCAACCGGGACTATGTCGCGAGCCTCAAGGAGTATCTGGACCGCCGCTCGCAGCTCGACTCCGCCATCCTGGTCTACGACACCAATGCGGGCTCCCGCGGGGACATCTTCATCGAGTCGCTGCGGGACAACCTCACCAGCCAGATGCCGAATCTGATCAAGTTTCAGGATCAGAGCTTCGTGGGCGAGTCGATTCCCTCTGAGGCCAACCCGGGCCTGTTCCAGGGCATCACCAGCAATATCTGCGCGGTGACGCCGAAAGTGGTGTTCTTCGCCGGCCGGAAGGTCGATCTGGAAGGCTTCCTGGACTCCCTGACAAGCCGGGTCTGCCGGGATACGCCGATGACCGTTGTCACGGTCGACGCGGATCCCAATGTCTTCGATGGAGACGAGCAGGCACTGCGGGACAAGAAGATCACCGTCGTCTACGCCGATGCGAGCGATCCGCGCGGCTGGATTGCCGGTGTGGAAGGCACGCCCCAGTATTTTCCGGGCTTCGAGCGGGCTTTCGAGGAACGTGGTTTCGACCCCGCCCATCTCGATGACGGCGGAGCCATCTCGCATCACGACGCGGTCCTGACCGCGGCTCTGGCCGCCCGTCTCTCGGCCTTGCCGTCCAGCCCAGAGCCGCCAAGGGCCGCGGATGTGCTCAACCAGCTGCTGAACCTGAACACCGGCTCCTTGGTGCGCGGGGCCAGCGGCACCCTCAACTTCAGCTATCGCGGTGCGGGTGGTGAGGAATCCGGAAATCCGGTGGGGAAACCGATTCCGGTGCTGGAGTTCCCCTCGTCCGGTGTCTCCCCCGCAGCAGACCAGGAGGTCTACGTCACCGGACCAGGATGATAACCCCCGCCGAACGGGCAGAAGAAGTCGCGATGTCGCGGATCAGCAGGTCAGGTGGAGTCATGGCAGGGTAGTGTTGCCGTCTCCAGCAGTGGACCTACCGAGGAGGTGAGACCCATTACCGCATGTCAGGTCGGGTGCTCTCACCTCACGGCCGTGCGGTCCCTCGAGCATAAGTGACCGTGAGAGCGCCTCAGCATCCCGAAAGGCGCTCTCATGTCAGATTCCCCGTCACCTTGCACTCGCTCCGTCATCATCACCAGGCTTCGGGCCGCCGGCTGTGTCTTCGCCGAGGACGAGGCGCAGTTGCTCATCTCCACGGCACAGACACCGGCCGAGTTGGCCGCCATGGTGGACCGGCGAGCCGCCGGCCTGCCCCTCGAACATGTCCTGGGCTGGGCACAGTTCTGCGGCCTGCGGATAGCCGTGGACCCAGCAGTCTTCGTACCCCGCCGCCGCACCGAGTTCCTCGTCCACCAGGCCGCTGCCCTGGCCCGCCAGGCCGCCGGACAGGGCCTCACCGCGCCACGAACTGTGGTCGTTGACCTGTGCTGCGGCTCGGGCGCGGTGGGCGCCGCGCTGGTCGCGGCCCTGGACCGGGTCGAGTTGTACGCCGTCGACCTCGACCCCACCGCGGTGCACTGCGCCCGCCGCAACCTCGCTGCCAGTGGGCAGGTCTACGAAGGCGACCTCTACCAGCCGCTACCTGCTGCTCTGCGGGGCCGCGTCGACATTCTGGTGGCCAACGCCCCCTACGTCCCCACCGATGCGGTCGGGCTGATGCCTCCGGAAGCTCGCCTGCACGAGCCGCGTGTGGCGCTCGACGGTGGCGCGGACGGGCTGGAGGTCCTGCGACGGGTGATCGCCGCGGCACCACGATGGCTGGCACCGGGCGGCCACCTGCTGGTCGAGACCAGCGAGCACCAGGCACCGCAGACCGTCAAGGCCATCGTCCGCGCCGGGCTGATCGCGCAGGTGAGCAGTTACGACGAACTCGACGCCACCGTTGTCATCGCAACCAGGCCCACCCTCCATAGCGGACCCGGCGGCTAGCTCCGCAGGACCACGCAGGTGGTCGGCCGTAGGGGGTCAGCGGTAGCCGGTGGTATCGGCGGGTTTGCCGGCGTCCTGAACTTCGGTGACGTACCTCCAGGCGTCGGGCCGGCTGCCGTCGAGATCGGTGAACCCGTAGATCTTCGCCAGCTGCCCGCTGGACAGCGACTGCCCGTTCCAGCGCGCCACGTGGGGATCTCGTGCGAGCGCCGCCACGGCCCGCCCGACGAACGCGGGAGTCTCGGAAATAGCGAAGTGCGGCACGCGCCCTATCGCGTCCCGCCAGTTCGATTCGGTGACGTCGTAATGCTCAAGCATCATCTCGGATCGCAGCCAACCCGGAGTCAGTGACACGGCCGTCCCACCATGGGGCCGCAACTCGTGCGCCAGGGCGAACGCCATTCGGATGTTCGACGCCTTGGCCAGATCGTAGAAGAAGGAGACCCGGTAGTTGGTCGCGTTGTACTCATCAGTCCCGTCAGTCACCTCGACGACCAGGCCGCCGGGCGTCTTGATGAGCAGCGGTACCGCGAAATGGCTGGTGATGGCGTGCGTGTCCACAGCCAGGCGCAGGGTGCGTAACCCATAATCCAAATCGGATTCCCAGACCGATTTGTTCCACTCCATCCTGGTGGCGCCCCAGATGTTGTTCACGAGAACGTGCAGGCCGTCCTGTTCCCGTTCGATACGAGTCACCAGTGCGCGCACCTCGTCGGGCACCAGATGGTCCACCTGGACCGCGACCCCGCGACCACCGGCCTCATCCACAAGAGCCGCGGTCTCTTCGATCGTCTCCGGCCGGTTCATTTCCGATGGCTGGGAACCGCTCGTTCGTCCGGTGACGTAGACGGTCGCTCCGGTCGCACCCAACTGCACGGCTATCCCCCGTCCCGCTCCCCGGGTCGCTCCGGCGACCAGGGCGACCTTGCCCGCCAGCGATGTCTGCATGCGGCCGAACCTAACAGGGTGTTCCTCACCGACCTCCTTGACCTCTACTGCACTTGAGGTTGCATCCTCGACTCATGACAGAAGTTCTGCTGGAGGTGGCAGCCGCCAAAGCGCGGCCTGGGCTCGCCGACCTCGCCGGGTTGTTCCGGCGGATGACCGGGGATGAGAAGCACGAGTGGGCCGCCGCCTCCACCCTGGACGTGCTGTGGGTGCTCTACGAACGCATCCTGGACGTGTCGCCGGAGCGGATGGACGACCCGGACCGGGACCGCTTCCTGCTGTCCAAGGGGCACGGCCCGATGGCGTACTACGCGGTGCTCGCGGCGAAAGGGTTCCTGGAACCGTCGGTGTTGGACGGCTGGACCGGGTTCGGCTCCCCGCTCGGGCAGCATCCGGACCGGGTGCTGGTGCCGGGTGTGGAGATCAGCAGCGGCTCGCTGGGGCACGGTCTGGGGCTCGCGGTGGGCACCACGCTCGGGTTGCGGGCGCAGGGCCGGACCCGCCCGCGGGTGGTGGTGCTGGTCGGCGACGGTGAGCTGGACGAGGGCAGCAACCATGAGGCGATCGCCGTGGCCGGCCGGCTCGGCCTGGAGCAGCTCACCACCGTGGTGATCGACAACGGCTCCGCCAGCCATGGGTGGCCCGGCGGGATCGCCGCTCGGTTCGAGGTCGAGGGCTGGCACGGCGCGACCGTCGACGGCCGCGACCACGAGGCACTACACCGCGCCCTCACCGCCGAGCATCCGGGCGTGCCGTCGGTCGTGGTGGCCACGATCACGAGAGGGGTGGACTGGTGAGCGTCAAGCAGGGTGACACCGGCGCGGGAGCCGCCATGCGGACGGTGTTCGTGGACACGGTGGTCGACGAGCTGGACCGGGACCCGCGCCTGGCCGTGGTGACCGCCGACATCTCCAGCGATGCCTTCGCCGGGGCCGCGCGCCGCCACCCGCACCGGGTGCTCAACCTCGGCATCCGCGAGCAGGCGATGATCGGGGTGGCTGGTGGGCTGGCGCTCACCGGCCTGCGGCCCGTGGTGCACAGCTACACGCCGTTCCTGGTGGAGCGCCCCTTCGAACAGATCAAGCTCGACCTCGGGCACCAGGACGTGGGTGCGGTCCTGGTCAGCATCGGCGGGTCCTATGACGACCCGGTATGGGGACGCACCCACCAGGCACCGGGCGACATCGCACTGCTGGACACCCTGCCCGGCTGGACCATGCACGTGCCGGGCCACGCCGCCGAGGTCGAGCCGCTGCTGCGTACCGCGCTGGCCGGTGACAACCGAGTCTACCTGCGGCTGTCCACCCGGACCAACGCACACCCCCACCCGGCGGATGGCGAGTTCACCGTCCTGCGCACGGGTGGCATTGGTGTGGTCATCGCGGTGGGCCCGGTGCTGGACGCGGTCCTGGCCGCGACCGCCACCCTGGACCTGACCGTGCTCTACACCGCCACGGTCCGGCCCTTCGACCACTCCGGGCTGCGCGCCGCGGTGGCCCGCGCAGCGCCGCGCGTCGTGCTGGTGGAGCCATACCTGCGGGGAACCTCGGCACACGAGGTCAGTACGGCGTTGGCCGACATCCCGCACCGGCTGCGCTCGCTCGGGGTCAGCCGGCACGGGGAGGTGCGGGCCTATGGCACCGCAGCCCAGCACGACGCCGTGCACGGTCTCGACGTCCCCGGCCTGGCCGCCGGCATCGGCGACTTCCTCGGCTGACCAATTCGTCCGGGCAGGGGCATCACGGCGGCTTTCCGGGGTCCGCCGCCAGCAGGTTGGACGCGCCTCCAACGTCTGGGAGTGTCCGTGGTGGCGGCTAGGGTGCGGTGGTGGCGACTCGTGAGCTGTTCGGCCTGGACTGGCTGGGTCTGCCGGAGTCCCTGCAGGAGACCTTCCGCCACGGTGAGGTCTTCACCCGCCGCTGGGTGGTCGAGGCCATACTCGACATGGTCGGGTACACGGCCGATCGCGATCTTGCCGACCTGCTCACCGTAGAGCCGGCCTGCGGCGCCGGGGCATTCCTCGGGCCGATCATTGAGCGCTTGAGCGCTTCGTGTCATGCCCATGGACGCTCGCTGTTGGACGCGGTGGATGCTGTTGAGGCGTGTGATCTGCTGGCACCCAACGTGCGGTTGAGTCAGGATCTGGTGACCCGCCAGCTGCTTGCTGATGGCTGGCAGTCTCGTCATGTCGACAAGGTGGTGCAGAGCTGGATCTGGCAGGGTGACTACCTGTTGACCGACCACGAGCGACGCCCAGCGGACTTCGTGGTGGGCAACCCGCCTTACATCCGACTCGAAGATATTCCCGATGCGCGCATGAATGCGTACCGGTCGGCATGCCCAACCATGGGTGGCCGGGCGGACATCTACATCGGATTTTATGAGGTCGGTCTGCGGAGCCTCAAGCCTGGGGGTCGGCTCGGCTTCATCTGCGCCGACCGCTGGATGCGAAACCAGTACGGTCGCAGACTTCGCGAGCTGGTGACCCGCCGCTACGGTGTCGAGCTCGTGTTGATCATGCATGATGTGGGGGCTTTCCACGAGCAGGTTTCCGCCTACCCAGCCATCACCGTCATCAGGAACGCTCCACAGGGCCAGGCCATCGCCGCCGACACCACTGCGGCTTTTGGTCCCGCTGAATCCAAGGAGTTGTGGGCTTGGATAGTGAAGTCTGACCAGAATTCTGTCCGGTCGCCGTCTTACCACGCCGCGCGCCTGCCGCACTGGTTCCCCGGGGAAGACTCGTGGCCGGCGGCTTCCCCGGCGCGCCTGGCCGTGTTGGAAGATCTCAGTGCCCGGTTTCCACTATTGGAGGATCGGTCCACTGGCACCCGAGTTGGCATCGGTGTCGCCACTGGCGCTGACGAGGTTTTCATCACGCACTATGAGCACCGTGCGGATGTGGAAGATGACCGGCTCCTTCCGCTGGCCATGGTCCGCGACACGGCCAGTGGTGTTCTCGATTGGGGTGGCGCTTACCTGGTCAACCCGTGGAATTCCCATGGAAACCTGGTCGACCTCGCTGACTATCCTCGCCTAGCCGACCACTTCGAGGAACACGGGGATGTGCTGCGTCGACGCTACACTGCAATAAAGCAGCCGCATCGCTGGTACAAAACTATCGACAAAGTCGATCATCGACTGATCAGAAAACAGAAACTTCTTTTCCCGGACATGAAGTTGACCATCCATCCCGTTCTCGACAACGGCAGCCTGTATCCGCATCACAATCTGTACTACATCGTCTCGGATGTGTGGGATCTGCGGGTGCTCGGCGGCTTGCTCCTCTCGAAGGTAGCTGAAGCTTTCGTCGCTGCTTACGCGGTGAAGATGCGTGGTGGCACCTTGCGCTTCCAAGCCCAGTACCTCCGCAAGATTCGCGTACCCTATCCCTCGGAGATCAGTGCGGCAGATCGAGTAGCTTTGGCAGACGCATTCGATCGGCGTGACGCGCAGGCCGCCACCCGGGCCGCACTGCGCGCCTACGGGCTCACCGAACTTCCTGACTAGGAGGACTCTTGACGGTCAGCCGCCAGGACTTCGAGGACGCCGTCGCGGCCTATTGGGGGGCCAAGAAGACCCAGAACGAACTGTCAGCAATCAAGGACAAAGTTGGTGCGGGCACCGCCGGTTCCGTCCGGGGCGGCAAGCATTTCGATGCTATCGTTGCACTTCTGGCCAAGTTCTTCATCGAAGCCGGATATCCTCCCGATGCGATCCGGGCCAGCAAGAGTCAGAGGCTGGAACTTCCCGGTTACTACCGCCCGCAGAAGCAGTGGGACCTCGTTGTGGCGCACGAGAACACTCTTGTGGCAGCCTTTGAACTCAAGGCACTCGGCGGACCCTCGTTCGGCAACAACTACAACAATCGGGTCGAAGAAGCACTGGGTAGCGCGGTCGACCTCAGACGCGCGTCCCTGGCGAACCTCTTTCCCGGCGAAAAGCCGTGGCTGGGCTACTTCTTCATCATGGAAGACGCGGTGGGTTCACGTTCTCCTGTCCAGATAGCAGAGGGTGCCATACCCGTCGAGGAACTGTGGAAAGGTAAGTCCTACCAGGATCGATTCGCGATCTTTTGTGAAAGACTGATGACGGAGGGCCTGTACGACGCGGTGTGTTACATTACTTCCGCCGCCGGCAACCCGAAGCCCGTCGAACTGATAAAGAGCCTCGACTGGCTACACTTCGCGGCGGCGATCAGCGGTCGGCTCGCGTACCTTCAGGAGTTAGGGCTTCCTTAGAAGAAGGTAACAGGGCACCTATCGTCATCTCACGACGCGCGTCTCCCCACTACTCCCGGATTCGGGTCAGAGGGCGACCACGGTCACGACGTTGTCTAATCCCTTGAAGTCCTCAGCGTTACGCGTGTACAGCGGAAGGTCCCGGGTCGAAGCGATCGCGGCGATCATGAGATCCATCCTGCGGGGCCGAGGATCACGACCAGCGGCGATCGCCAGCGCTACCAGGGTCCCGTACCGGGCGGCTGCGTCACCATCGAAGGGCAGGCAGTCGAAGTCCGCGACAGCAGCGCCGAGCTTCTCGGTGCGTGCGGCCCTGGTAGCAGCGTCCTTGGCCATGGCGACACCCTGATGCAGTTCCGCGAGAGTGACGGCGGTGATCTCCGGGATTGCCGGCAGAGCCTCCGGGTCGATCACGTCGAGGTCGATATAGGCACACGTGTCGAGCACTCCGGAGACGGGGCGATCAGGCACGGCGCCGCTCCCCCGGGTTGTCGTCGCCGACCCGGTCTTGCGTACCGAAGAACTCGTCGGCTTCCGCGCGCATGCGCGCGTGATCCACTCCCGGCAGTCTGCGGTGGCGGGTCACCAGTTCCTCGGCACTGAGCCGCCGCCTTCGGGCCAGCGGACGCAGCTCGGCGACTTCGACGCCGTTGCGGGTGATGTGGTAAGTCTCCCCCGCCTCCACCGCGTCCATCACCGCCGCGGAGTTGTTGCGGAACTCGCGCTGGGTGATGGTCTTCATACTGCCACCGTAGCCCTGCGTGCCTCAGCAAGCTACCTCTGCGCTGCTTGGCAACGGGGAGGACTGGCTGCTGCTTTCGACTATCCCTGCGTGCAGGAGACGTTCGGGTTGTCGGACCAGGCCCATAGCTGGTCAATCGGCACGGCATACAGCCGGTCGGCCAGCTGGTAGGCCAGCTCGCCGGTATAAAGCACGACACCACCGATGAAGGACGAGCCCAGCCGGTCGCGCAGCGTGGCCAGGCCCCGGCAGTCTTCTGTTCGCACCTGAGTGCCGGCCTTCACCTCCACGCCCGCGACCCGCCCGTCGAACAGCTCAAGGACGAGATCCACCTCGAGTCCGTCCTTCGTCCGGTAGTGCCCGCTCTGCGGCAGCTCGTCAAGCCAGCCGACCTGCTTGAGGATCTCGTGGACGGCGAAGGACTCGAGCAGGTGGCCATACTGCTGGAGCGCAGCCGGATCCCGATGAGCCAACCGGGCCGAGCCGACTCCGAGCAGCCAGCCACCAACCCCGCTGTCGACGACATGCAGCTTGGGTGTGGCGTTCACCCGGCTGCTCAACGTCCTGCCCCACGCGGACAGCCGGCGCACCAGGAAGACGGCCTCCAGCAACTGCATGTAGTCAAGCCCGACCGCGCGGCTCAGGCCGGCCCGTTCAGCGGCCTGCGCGACGTTGAGCAGTTGCCCGGTCTGGCCTACCAGCGCCCGAAGCAGCCGGGGCAGCGCCTCTCGTTGCCGGATGTTTCGGATGTCCAGGACATCTCGCTGCACCACGAGGTCGAGGTAGGCCTGAAACCATCGCCTCCGCTGCGGCTCGCTCGGCTGGCGCAGCGCGACCGGCATCCCTCCAGCGAGTACCCGCTGGACGTAGTCCGCCCGGGACGTCTGCGAGGATGCACCACGAAACCTCGCCGGATCGGCCAGCAGAGTCTCGGTGAACGTCTCGTACCGGGCGTCCACCTCACCCTGCGAGAACGGCCAGACGGTAAGTACCTCGGCCCGACCCGTCAACGACTGCGAAGCCCGCGGGATCGTCGAGTAGTTGGTTGAACCGGTCACGACGAACCGTCCCGGCCGCAGCTCTCGGTTGAGCGCTGCCTTGATCGCATCCAGGAGCTCGGGAACACGCTGGTACTCGTCGATCAGTATGAGGCGGTCGGCGGAGGTGTACAGAGACGGGTCGGCCGCCGCGACGGCGCGGGTTGAACGCTCGTCCAGATCGACCACCTGCCCGTCGAGCTTGGTAGCCAGGTGCTGCAGCAGCGTGCTCTTCCCGACGGTCCGAGCACCGTGCAGCACGACAACGGGCGAGAGTGCCAGTCGATCTATCACGACCTTCTCGAGGCGGCGCACCAGGTCACGATCGGTTATACGATCAGTCACCGGCGACCCCTCAGAAGCGACAACGGACGTACCTCTCAGGCTACAACAGTCGTTCGATCTATCGAACAACAGTCGCTCAGCTCGGAACCAGCTCACCGCAGGCCGTGTGCCGGATCAGTGCTTCTACCAGACCCGGCGTCAGCCGTTTCCTTATCTCGCCGCCGGGCAATCCACTGCCGCACGTCTGTCAGGCTCACCTCTCCTTCCGTTCCCTGGAGGAGGGTCCACCACAGCACTTCGGGGCTCTGCCCCATCGCCTGATCCAGCGCCGCGTGGACCGTGCAGCGTCGTCGTCGATGCCAGAACCGCCTCGGAGGGCGACCACGGTCACGACGTTGTCTCATCCTTTGCGGTCCTCAGCGTGAGGTGTGTCAGTCGCTGGAAGATGAGTGTCGCCGGGCGTGGGAGATTGGCCGCATGGCCACCAGGGGACGAGGTACACCGGTTGGTCGGGGCGACCTACCCGAAGACCGGGTCGTGGCGCTCGGCGAGGTATCGCCAAGGCCCGAGATGACCGCAGATCCCGAACTGCACGCAGCGCGTGTCGTGCTGGTGCCCGTCACCGCTGAGCACGTGCCGGAACTGCGGCGGATCCTGCTCACCCCCGAGGTGCGGCGGCGCTGGGGAGATGAGGCGGCCTCACCGCAGTGGCCCTTCGACGATCCGTCTGCCACCCGGTTCGCCGTCCTGCGGGCAGGGACCGTGTGTGGAATGGTGCAGTACAGCGAGGAAGAGGACCCGATGTACCGGCATGCCTCGATCGACATCTTCCTCGACCCCTCCGTGCACGGGCGCGGGATCGGCCGCGACGCCGTGGGCACGCTAGCCCGCTACCTGGTCCACGACCGGGGCCACCACCGGCTGACAATCGACCCTGCGGCGGACAACACGGCCGCCATCCGCTGCTATGCAGCGGTGGGCTTCAAGCCAGTGGGCGTGCTGCGGCGCTACGAGCGGGACACCGACGGCGCCGGCTGGCATGACGGCCTGCTCATGGATCTGCTCGCCGACGAGCTGATCGGCCAGGATTAGTGCTCTTATCAGTCAGGCCCGGGGTCAGCGGTTTCCGTGTCTCGCCGTTCGGCAACCCATTCCCGCACGTCGGCAAGGCTCCTGTCGCACCCCGCTGTTCCGAACAGTGTCCACCACAGGACATCGGGGCTCTGCCCCATCGCCTGATCCAGTGCCCGGTACACGGTGCAGCGCCGCCGCCGATACCAGAACCGCCAGGTCCATCTCGTCGCGCGGCAGAATCG
>JBOHHE010000119.1:0-37493 GCA_050700355.1 Pseudonocardiaceae bacterium | reverse complement strand
GTACTGCACCCGCCAGGGTGTGGGAGAGTAGGACACCGCCGAACACCACCCCACCACCAGGGGCCCCCACCATCCGGGCCCCTGGTGGTGTTTTGGCGTTCAGCGAACGGTTCCGCAGCGATTCCTGCTCGCCTTGGCGGGCATGGTTACGGCGCTTGGCGTCCTCGGGGAAGCGGTCTACACTTTTGGGAAATTGCTCGACTATCCCGGCCGATCGAATGACGTTACGCAGATAGTCTCTGGCAGATTCAAAGGTACATATGTAATCCGGATAAGTGAGGGTACTATATTCGGGGCTAACCTCAAGATCGTGGTCCTTGATATAAACGGGTAGCGGTACTTGAGCACGCCAGGCCGACACACCGGGCATGGGAGACGGACATGCGGGGGTGCGGGTGGCAGTATCGGAGGTCTTCAAGCTTGGAATGAGACATGGTGTGGGACGGTGGGGCATGGATCAGGTGGGCGAGGTAGACCGGGCTGAGCGCGCTGCGCAGGGCAATTGGCATGCCGAGCGGCTCGTCGGGGCCGGGATTGTTGGGGTGGCGCTGACCTGGGTGGATACCGGTGGGGTCACTCGGGTGAAGGCCGTCCCGACAGCTGCCTTGTCGCGTGCGGCGGCGTGGGGTGTGGGGGCTACACCGCTGTTCGACTTTTTCCTGCCGGACGACTCGATTACTACCGGCCGCTACTCCGGAGGGCCTTCGGGCGACCTGCGGCTGATTCCGGACTTGTCTCGGCTGGTGCCACTTGTCGCCCAGCCGGGCTGGGCTTGGGCGCCGGTGGACCGGTGGACTCAGGAGGGCAGGCGACATCCGCAGTGCAGCCGGGCGCTGGTGGCTCGGCTTACCGACCGGATGGCCGTGGCCGGGCTGACCGCCCGGGTTGCCTTCGAGGTCGAGTGGGTACTGGACGTCGGGCTGGGGAACGATGTGGCGCCGGCGATGAACGCGCCTGCCTACGGCATGACCAGGCTGATTGAGCGATCCGACTACGCTGCCGAGCTGCTTCGTGCCCTGGCCGCAGAAGGGGTGGAGGTCGCTCAGTTCCATCCTGAGTACGCTGCGGGGCAGCTGGAGATTTCAGTGGCTGCGGAGTCACCAATGGCTGCTGCCGACACCACCGTGCTGGTACGTTCGACGATTCGGGCGGTGGCCGCGCGGCACGGACTGCGCGTGTCGTTCGCGCCCTGCGTGATTGCGGGCAGTGTTGGTAACGGTGGTCACGTACACCTGTCGGTATCGCGAGCAGGTCGCAATCTGATGTGCGGTGGCGAAGGTCGGTACGGATTGACCGGCGAGGGAGAGGCGTTCATCGCGGGAATCCTGTCGCGGCTGCCTGGGCTGCTTGCGATCGGCGCGCCGAGTGTGGCCAGCTACCTGCGGTTGGTGCCATCGCATTGGGCTGGGGTGTTCGGCTGCTGGGGTCGGGAGAACCGGGAAGCGGCGGTAAGAATGATCACCGGTTCGATCGGCGATCAGACCGAGTCGGCCAACGTCGAAGTGAAGTGCGTCGATGCGAGCGCCAACCCATATCTTCTGGTCGCCGCGTTGCTGGCGTGTGGGATGGCCGGGATTGAGCAGGAGGCGACGCTGCCCGAGCCGGTGGACGCCGACCCGGCGAACTGGTCGGATGAGGAGCGGGCGACGCGCGGGGTCGCCCGGTTGCCGCAGCGGCTGGACGACGCGGTAGCGGCGTTCGTCGCCGAGCCGGTTCTGACCGAGGTGTTCGGGCCTGAGCTGACCGACACGGTGGTTGCGGTGCGCCACGCCGAGATCGAGCGGTTCGCGGCGGCCAGTCCCGAGGAGATCGTTAATGCCTCCCGATGGGTGTACTGACCCCGATGGGCGGGTGAGCGCGCCGCCGTCCTGGGTGCAGGCGCTGCGTTTGGTCGACCACCACTGTCATAGTGTCCTCGTCCGGTCGCCGGACGCGGCGGCCTTCGGTGCGCTCCTCACCGAGGCCGATGCGCCCGCGCCAGGCGCTGATCCATTCGACTCCGTTCTGGGGCTCTCCGTGCGTCGCTGGTGCGCCCCGGTACTTGACCTGCCGCCGCATGTTCCGGCCATGGACTACCTGGCTCGGCGTGCTGAGTTGGGGGCCGCTGAGGCGAACCATCGGTTGCTGACCGCATCCGGGACCGAGGAGCTGCTCGTCGACACGGGTTGGCGCGCCGACGAACTGCTCGGGCCGGCCGAACTGGGTGCGGTGGCCAGGGCATCGGTGAGGGAAGTGCTCAGACTCGAGGTGGTGGCCGAGCAGGTCGCCGACACCGGTGTCGGGTCCGCAGACTACGCCCAGGCGGTGGCCGAGGCGATCAGTTCCCGGGCGAGCGCAGCCGTCGCCTGTAAATCGATCCTGGCCTACCGGCATGGCTTCGACATCGATCCGGCTCGGCCGACCCAGGCTGAGGTACGGGCAGCGGCGGCGGCCTGGTTGCCGCAGCGCCCCGGTACCCGGCTGGCCGATCCGATACTGCTCCGGCACGCCTTGTGGTGCGGAGTGGACACCGGGCTGCCGCTGCAACTGCACACCGGGTTCGGGGACAGCGACGAAGACCTACACCGGGCGAACCCGATCCTGCTCACCGCGTTCTGTCGGGCCACCGCCGCCACCGGCACGCCGGTGGTGCTGCTGCATTGCTACCCCTACCACCGGGAGGCGGCGTGGTTGGCGCACGTGTTCGGCCATGTCTACCTCGACATCGGCCTGGCCTCCACGTTCGTCGGTGCGCGCGCCTCCACGTTGCTGGCCGACGTGCTGGAGATCACACCCTTCGGCAAACTGCTCTACTCCTCGGACGCATTCGGGCTGGCTGAGCTGTATTACCTGGCCGCGCTGCGATTCCGGCGCGCGGTCCATCAGGTGCTCGACGGCTGGCGGCGCGACGACGAGGCTGCCGAGCCCGACGTCCAGCGCATCGCCGCAATGATTGCCCACGACAATGCCCGCCGACTCTATTGTCTCGATGGGCAAGCCGGTTGAGCTGGGCTCAGCGCCGGCGAGAAGTCGATCATCAGAGTGCCTGCGCGATGCGGATGATTCGGGACGGCTTGCCATAGCTGATCTGGCAGCAGCGTGGTAACGGTCGGCGATGATCTCGGCCACTGCTGAGTCGGCGCCCATTGGAGCCGTGACCAGCGTCGTGTCGTGGGCCATTCGGAAAACCTTGGCGGGGAGCAGGCCGGGGGCGAGGAACCAGGAGGCGACAACGATCCGCCGAGCGCCTGCCGCTTGGAGGGTCGCGATGGCGTCAGGCACGGTTGGTCGTGCGGCGCAGGCAAAGGCAGCTATGACCTGCCAACGCGTCTGCTGTGCCCAGGCTGCGGCTACAGCACTAACGGCAGCGTTGGAAGATGCCTGCTGGGAACCGGCGGCGGCGAGCACGATCCCGACATCCGGATCGGCCGGCGACACGCCGACCTCAGCTAGCCTGCGCAGCGCTGCGGCTTCGAGCCGCGCGTCAGGACCGAGCACATCGGCCACCACCACATCGAGGCCGGGGTGGGCTGCTACGGCGCGGGCCACCTCGCCGGGCACGTCGACCTTGGCGTGGTAGGCGCGGCCGAGGAGCAGTGGCACCACGACCGCACGGGGAACCGTGGCCAGCACCTCGTTCAGCCGGGGTGGGGACAGTTCCAGGAAGGCGAGCCGTACATCGAGGTCGGGTAGCAGCCACCGCACCCGATCGACCAGCGCTGAGATGGTGGCGGCTGAGCGCGGGTCGCGGCTGCCGTGTGCCACTGCCACCAGGGCTGTTGCAGTGCACGTCAGCACGACACACCGGGCATGGGGAGCGGACACACGGGGCATGAATGGCTGACACACCGGGCATGGGGGGCGGACACGCGGGGGTGGGGGTGGGTCATGTGACTAGGCCGGCGGCGAGGGTGTTGCCGTTGGAGTGGTCGATGACGAGGAAGCCGCCGGTGTGGCGGTCGGTGGCGTAGGTGTCTACGGCTAGGGGTTCGGACAGGCGGATTCGGGCGGCGCCTATCTCGTTGAGCTCCAGTATCTCGGGGGGGTCGGTGTGGCGGAGGGTGTGCAGGTCCAATCGGCCGGTTAGTTCGGTGACTAGTGCTCGTACGGTGCGGGTGCCGTGTTTAACCAGGATTCGGGCGCCGGGGCGGAGAGGGCGGTCGGCCAGCCAGCACAGGTCGGCGTCGAGGTCGGTGACCACTCGCGGTGGTTGGGTGGGGTGGGCCAGTACCTCGCCGCGTCCGGCGTCGATTTCGTCGGCGAGTAGTACGGTGACCGACTGTCCGGCGATGGCCTGAGGTATCGGGCCGTCGGGGGTGTCGATTCCGATGATGGTGGAACGTCCGCCGGAGGGCAGGGCGATGATCTCATCGCCGACTTGCAGTACCCCGGAAGCGACTTGGCCTGCCAGGCCCCGGTAGTCGGGGTGCTCGGGGGTGCGGGGGCGCAGCACCAGTTGCACGGGAAAGCGCATCGGCTCGGCGACCGCCTCGCGGCCGGTGGGGACCGTTTCGAGGTGTTCGAGCAGGGTCGGTCCCGCGTACCAGGGGGTGTGCTCGCTGCGGGTGGCGACGTTATCGCCGTACCGGGCTGAGATCGGCACGGCGACGATATCGGAGGCCCCCAGCGAGGTCGCGGCTACGGCGAACTCCGATTCGATTCGGCGGAATGTGGGTCGGTCGAAGTCGACCAGGTCCATCTTGTTCACGGCGAGTACCAGGTGCGGCACCCGCAGGAAGGCGGCGACGGCCAGGTGTCGCCGGGTCTGCTCGACCAGGCCGTTGCGCGCATCGACCAGAACCACGGCGAGCTCGGCGGTGGAGGCCCCGGTGACGGTGTTGCGGGTGTATTGGACGTGGCCGGGACAGTCGGCCAGCACGAACTTGCGGGTAGGCGTGGCGAAGTAACGGTAGGCGACGTCGATGGTGATGCCCTGTTCGCGTTCGGCGCGCAGGCCGTCGGTGAGCAGCGCCAGATCCGGCGCGTCGCCGATGGCGCCGCCCCTGGCCTGAGTGGCCAGGTCCACCGCGGCCAGCTGATCGGCCAGGATCGACTGGGTGTCGTGCAGCAGCCGCCCGACCAGCGTGGACTTGCCGTCGTCGACGGAGCCGGCGGTGGTCAGCCGGAGCAGGCTGGGCATCAGAAGTAGCCTTCGCGTTTGCGGTCCTCCATCGCGGCTTCTGACAGGCGGTCATCAGCTCGGGTGGCGCCGCGCTCGGTGATCCGGCTGGCGGTCACCTCGGCGATCACCTCGGTGATGGTCGCGGCGGTGGATTCCACCGCGCCGGTGCAGGAGGCGTCGCCGACGGTGCGGTAGCGCACCGACTTGGTGACCAGCTGCTCCCCGCGTCGCGGGCCGCCCCACTCACCGGCGGTCAGCCACATCCCATCCCGGACGAACACCTCCCGCTCGTGTGCGTAGTAGATGCCCGGGATAGGCACGTCACGCCGCGCGATGTAGTGCCAGATGTCCAGCTCGGTCCAGTTCGACAGCGGGAAGACCCGGACGTGCTCACCTGCGGTGTGCCTGCCGTTGTAGAGATTCCACAGCTCGGGACGCTGCCGGCGGGGATCCCAGCCGCCGAAGGCGTCGCGCAGGCTGACGATGCGTTCCTTGGCCCGGGCCCGGTCCTCGTCGCGGCGGGCGCCGCCGAAGACGGCGTCGAAGCGATGTTGGTTGATGGTGTCCAGCAGCGGGACGGTCTGCAGCGGGTTGCGGGTCCCGTCCGGGCGCTCGGTCAGCCGCCCGTCGTCGATCCACTCCCGCACCGCCGCCACGTGCAGCCGCAGCCCGAGGTCCGCGACCAGGCGATCCCGGTAGGTGATCACCTCGGGGAAGTTGTGCCCGGTGTCCACGTGCAGCAACGGAAAGGGCAGTGGCGCGGGGTGGAAGGCACGTAGCGCCAGATGCAGCAGCACCGCGGAGTCCTTGCCGCCGGAGAACAGCAACACCGGCCGGTCGAATTCGGCGGCCACCTCGCGGATGATGTGCACCGACTCGGATGCCAGGGCCGCCAGGTGATCCGTCTCCACTGTGGATGGTGCCGCCACGCTCGCCGTCACCTCACACCCCTCTCTCCGTGATCAGGCCCAGTACGCGCCGCGCGGCGGCGGCGACGTCGAGGCCGGTGGTGTCCAGCCGAAGGTCGGGTTTGTCGGGTTCCTCGTACGGATCGTCCACACCGGTCATGCTGGTCAGCTCACCGGCGGCCGCCCGGGCGTAGAGACCTTTGATGTCGCGGCGGCGGCACTCGGCCAGTGGAGTTGCCACATGCACCTCAAGGTAGGCGGTGCCGCGTATCTCGTGCTGGGTGCGTACCTCCTGGCGGGTGGCCGCGTAGGGCGCGATCACCGGCACGAGCGCGACCACGCCGTGCCGGGCGAGCAGCTCGGCGACGAAACCCACCCGCCGGACGTGAGTGTCCCGATCCTCGCGGGAGAAGCCCAGCCCAGCGGACAGACCACGACGCAACTCGTCGCCGTCGAGCACCTCGGCCTTCCGGCCATCCGCTCGCAGGTGGCGGGCGACGGCCTCGGCGATGGTGGTCTTGCCCGCCCCGGACAGCCCGGTGAGCCAGACGGTGGCGCCCCGGCTCAACGGTGGAGCCCACATTCAGTCTTGACCAAACCCGCCCAGCGCCCGGCCCTGGGATCCTCGCCGTCGGCTATCGCCCGAGTGCACGGGGCGCAGCCGATGGACCGGTAACCCTCGCTCAGCAGCGGGTTGAGCAGGATGCCGTGCTCGGCGACGTAGTCTTCGACGTCCTGATCGGTCCACGTGGCCAGTGGGGCGAGCTTCACCTTGCTTAGTTTCGGGTCGTAAAACACCACCGGGGTGTCGGCTCTGGTCGGTGCCTCGACCCGGCGCACTCCGGTGGCCCAGGCGTCGTAGTCCGCCAGGGCGTGGTTCAGGGGCGCCACCTTGCGCAGCCCGCAGCACAGGTCGGGATCGCGGTCGTGCAGCTTCGCTCCGTGCTCGGCGTCCTGCTCGGCGACGCTCTGCCGAGGCATCAGGGTGATTAAATTGATGTCGTAGCTCGCGGCCACGGCGTCACGGGTGCCGAGAGTCTCGGCGAAGTGGTATCCGGTGTCCAGGAACAGCACATCGATGCCCGGCGCCACCTGCGCGGCCAGATGCACCAGCACCGCGTCCTGCATGGATGAGGTCACCGCGAAGCGGGGGCCGAAGGTCTGCGCCGCCCAGCGCACGATCTCCGCGGCTGGTGCACCCTCCAGCTCGCGCCCGGCGCGACGGGCCAACTCCTCCGGGGTCGACCGCTCCAGGCCGGTGATGGATACCGTCATGTCGCCACCTCCTGCCTCCGCTGATCGCCGGCTGGGGCCAACCCGACCATGCGGACGACGAAGACCCGCCGACAATCCGCGCACCGCCAGGCGGCGTGCGGTTCCGCTTCAGGCCGCAGATCCTCTTCACCGCAGTACGGGCAATAGAACGGAGCCGCTCGGGATTCACTCATCGCAAGGCATCCTCATCGGCTCGGGTCACCCACTGGGCGAACCGCTCACCCGGCTCGTGGGCGGCGGCGTACCCGCGAACCAGGCGTTCGATGTAGTCGCCCAAATCGGCGGAGGCGACCTTGTGGCCCCGAAGTTTGCGGCCGAATCCGCTGTCCAGCCCCAGACCGCCGCCCAGGTGCACCTGGTAGCCCTCGACCTGGTTGCCGTGGGCGTCGGTGATCAGCTGGCCCTTCAGCCCGATGTCGGCGACCTGGATCCGGGCGCAGGAGTTCGGGCAGCCGTTGAGGTGCACCGACACCGGAATGTCCAAGGTGGACTGAATGTCGGCGAGGCGCTCCTCCAGCTCGGTGACCAGCGTGATGGCGCGGTTCTTGGTCTCCACGATCGCCAGCTTGCAGAACTCGATGCCGGTGCAGGCCATCACCGAGCGCCGCCACGGGGTGGGCGCGGCGTGCAGACCGAGCGCGGCCAGCTCCGTGACCAGACCGTCCACCTCGGCCTCGGCGACGTCGAGCACGACCAGCTTCTGGTACGGGGTGAGCCGCACCCGGGATGACCCGGCGCGGGCCACCGCCTTGGCGACGTCGAGCAGCGCGGTGCCCGACACCCGGCCTGCGGCCGGGGCGACGCCGACGTAGTACCTGCCGTCCTTCTGCCGGTGCACGCCGATGTGGTCGACCGGGGCAGGCGGCGGCTCGGGGGCCGGGCCGTCGATCAGCTTGCGGTGCAGGTACTCGGTCTCCAGCACCTTCCGGAAGCGCTCGGCGCCCCAGTCGGCGATGAGGAACTTGATCCGGGCGCGGTGCCGCAGCCGCCGGTAGCCGTAGTCGCGGAACAGCGAGGTCACCCCGGCCCAGACCTCGGGCACCTCGTTGAGCGATACCCAGGTGCCGAGGCGTTGCGCGATCTTCGGATTGGTGGACAGCCCGCCGCCGACCCACAGATCGAAGCCCGGACCGTGCTCGGGATGCACCACCCCGACGAAGGAGATGTCGTTGACCTCGTGCGCGACGTCCTGCAGCCCGGAGATCGCCGTCTTGTACTTGCGGGGCAGGTTGGAGAACTCGGGGCTGCCGATGTAGCGCCGCTTGATCTCCTCGATCGCCGGGGTGCCATCGATGAGCTCCTCGGCGGAGATGCCCGCGACCGGGGAACCCAGCACGACCCGTGGGCAGTCCCCACAGGCCTCGGTGGTGGACAGACCCACGGCCTCCAGCTGTTCCCAGATGGTGGGGACGTCCTCGACCCGGATCCAGTGGTACTGGATGTTCTGCCGGTCGGTGATGTCGGCGGTATCCCGGGCGTAGAGCTGGGAGATCTCACCGAGCACCTGGAGCTGCTCGATGCTCAGCGCGCCACCGTCGATACGCACCCGCATCATGAAGTAGGAGTCGTCGAGCTCCTCGGGTTCCAGGGAACCGGTGCGCCCGCCGTCGATGCCGGGCTTGCGCTGGGTGTAGAGGCCCCACCAGCGGAACCGGCCCCGCAGGTCGCCGGGGTCGATCGAGCTGAACCCACGATGTGCGTAGATCGTCTCGATCCGATGCCGCACGTTGAGCCCGTCGTCGTCCTTCTTGGTTCGCTCGTTGGGATTGAGCGGCTCGAGGTAGCCCAGGGCCCATTGGCCCTCACCACGACGGGCCTTCGCTGCGGGTGCTCGGCGGGTTGGTGCGGACATTCGGTGTGCCTCCGGAGGGGAGACCAGCGCCAGGGAGCCGTCACCAGGGCTGCTACCCGGATTCCGGCGCACCCGGCGCCGGCTTGACATACAGTCGGTGGGGGCGTCAATTCATCGAGCGGCAGAGCGCGCTGGAGACCCGGACATAGTCCACATGGCGGCGCACCACCAGCAGGAGTCCAGGCGCAGTCACTCTCTCAGGTTGCCACCTTCTCGGAGTGCGGACCACCTTCGCTCGCATGTTGGGACAATCCTCACGTGGCTGTCCTTCCTACCGGCACTGTTCCGGCCTCTGACGACGTCCCGCTGGATTGGGCGCTGCCCGCCACTGCGCTGGCTGGGCTGGGTACGACGCCGTTCGGGGTGTACGTCCACGTCCCGTTCTGCGCCACTCGATGTGGTTACTGCGACTTCAACACCTACACGCCGAGTGAGCGGGCCGGCTCGCCGTCCTCCTGGCTGGACGCGCTACGCCGTGAGCTGGACTTCGCGGCCAGCGTGCTGGGAGAGCCGGTGGCTGCCCAGACGGTGTTCGTCGGTGGGGGCACCCCTTCGCTGCTCGGCGCTTCCGGCTTGGCCGCGGTGCTCGACGCCGTCCGGGAGTCACTCGGGGTGGCTCCCGGCGCCGAGGTGACGACTGAGGCGAATCCGGAGTCAACCTCGCCGGAGTTCTTCGCCGGAATCGCCGAGGCCGGCTACACCCGCGTCTCACTGGGAATGCAGAGCGCCGCACCGCAGCTGCTGGCCGTGCTGGACCGTCAGCACACCCCCGGACGACCGGTGGCTGCCGCGCTCGAGGCTCGCGCCGCCGGGATCGAGCACGTCAACCTGGATCTCATCTATGGCACGCCGGGGGAGACCCGCGACGATCTGGCCGCCTCGCTGGACGCGGTGCTGGCCGCCGGGGTGGATCACGTGTCGGCCTATGCCCTGGTCGTCGAGGCGGGTACCGCGCTGGCCCGCCGGGTGGCCCGAGGCGAGCTGCCCGCCCCGGACGACGACGTGCTCGCCGAGCGTTACGAGCAACTCGACGCGACGCTGTCGGCGGCGGGGCTGTGTTGGTACGAGGTGTCCAACTGGGCTGTTTCGCCGGAGGCCCGCTGCCGGCACAATCTGCTCTACTGGGCGGGGGGAAACTGGTGGGGTGCCGGACCGGGAGCGCATTCGCACATCGGCGGAGTGCGCTGGTGGAACGTCAAGCACCCGGCTCGTTACGCCGCTGCGCTCGCCTCGGGTGGCTCTCCAGCGGCGGACCGGGAAGTGCTCAATGCCGGGGAGCGCTATACCGAGCGAGTGATGCTCGGGTTACGGTTGGCCGACGGCCTGCCCGTCGACGTGCTGGATCGTCCTGGTCGGGCGGCCGCTGATCGCGCAGTCAGTGATGGCCTGCTCACCGTGACATCGATCGGCCGACTGGTGCTCACCCGCCACGGCCGCCTCCTCGCCGACGCCGTAGTCCGCGATCTGCTCGTACTCTGATCTGGTTGGCGGCCTAGCTTCTGCACCTGCCAGCGGCTGCCCCGCTTCATCCCTCTTCTGACTTCGGCAGCCAGTACCGGGTGAAGGAAAATCGGCTCTGCCGGGCCGCGATGGTGTGTCAGAGCGGCGGCTACTGGTACGGAAGTCCGTGCTCTAGATCGTCTGTGCCTCTGCGCACCGGCTCGTTCTCCAAGTCCATCTGCTGGACCTCGTCTCCCTCGTCTCCTAACAGTGCCGCCTCTGCCATCTCAGGAACAGCGTCTCTGGACCGCTGGTTCCCTCCGCGCGGCGGTACGCGCCAGCCGATGGACCGGTCATGATCCGGCCGACTTCGGAACCCCTAGCGTCGCGCGCCACGCCGGGAGGTTCCTAACCTGCCGCAGGCGTGTCTTCCCATCATCTGAGACAGCCTCTTTGTGCATGCTCACTTTCCGTGATAAAACCTGGTCGTGCAGGCGTAACTTCCGGTCTTTGCGACCGGACTCCATTGAAGAATCTTTGAGCGTGGCGACCTTTCTGCTTGGGACCCGACGTAACTTCCGGTCTTTGCGACCGGACTCCATTGAAGCTTGCATCTTTGATGACGTCTACTCATGCGTGACAACGTAACTTCCGGTCTTTGCGACCGGACTCCATTGAAGCGATGAAGAGCACGGGTACCTGGTCGCCCGAAGGCTGCGTAACTTCCGGTCTTTGTGATCGGACCCCATTGAAGCCCATCTGCACGCCTAATCCGTACCACAACCCCAGGTAGCTTCCGGTCTTCGCGAAGCCTTTCGGTTCTTGCGGCCGGAGCCCTTGAAGTTCCCTGGCCGAACTCGTCCCGATTCGCACGTTAAGGTATCAAGAAGAAATGCTCGCTCTAGACTGATCGTCTGCTGATATATGCCAGCCGAAGTCCGTGGAAGAACCGGTGATGAGTTCGGGGGCCTCCCGTAGCCTTTTAATGCCGCGATCGCGGCAACGAAGCTCGATGGTGTCCTTAATAGATGCTCGCCCAAGATGGTCGTATTTGATATTCTTCCACACCAACTCCTCGGGATTGAACTCCGGGGAATACGATGGCAGGAAGAACAGCTGTAGCAGTCCCTCGGTCGCCTCGGCGAACTCATGAGTTCGTCTGGAGACATAGTAAGTGGCACGATCGAGGATCAGGAAACCTTCTTGCCGCCGAGGTCCTCGAGTAGCTTGCGGAAGAAGTCGATGAACACCTCGGAGTTCACCGCGCCGATGATGACCTCGAAACTGATATTCCCATCCGAGAAATAGCCGACAGCATGCTCACGTTTGTTCGGTTGCCGGTGGTGTAAACCACCGGGGTCTGGCTGACCGGAGCCCAGTTCGTCTCGCTGTGGTAGTCGCTGCGTACCCCGCCTCGTCGCCGAAGTACAGCTCAGTGCTCTGCTGCTGGGCACAGTCCTGGATCTGGCCGGACTTCAGTGAAGTAGGTCAACGTGGGCATCGTGAAATACACAGATCCGGGTAACTTCTGGTCCTTGTGGCTGGGCTCCATTGACGCGATAGGGTTATCGACGCGGGTGCGATGGCGCCGACCAGTGCCAATGGACCATAGAAGCCGGCAACGAGCCAAGACCGAACGATCTTACGGGGAGGCAACGATTCCGATATATGTTCACGATCATGACGTGATGGGAAGGTGATGGCGCATGTCCTCAAGTCGGCATGGCGGTCGGCCAACTCGTTCAGCACTCTGATGGGGTGGGAGAGCACGGGTGTGTTCGAAATTTTCGTGAACTACCGTACGGTTGACGCGCGGTTCGGGGCAGCGGCAGCGCACCATTTCCTGGTAGGACGGTTCGGGGCGGCGCGAGTCTTCCTCGACCACGTGTCCATGACACCAGGGGCGGTCTACCCGGCCGAACTGCGCGCAGGCCTGGAACAGGCGAGCGTACTCGTCGTGCTGATCGGACCGGACTGGCTCGCCCGGGAGCCGGACTCAGAGACCCGGCGGCTTGTTGACCGAGAGGGCGACTGGGTTCGGCGAGAGATCCGGCGGGCGTTAGAACGAGACATCGCGATCATCCCGGTGCTGTTGGACGGAACCCGGCTGCCGACGCCGGGTTCATTGCCCGCAGATATCAGCGGGCTGCTGATGCGGCAAACCGTAGAGATACGGCACCGGAGTCTGGGCCCGGACCTGAAACGACTGGCGGAGAGCATCGTCGAACGGGTGCCCGAGTTGGTGTTACCCGATCTGTTCGACGAGGAGCTCGCCTTGCCGTCGGACCCGATGCCCAGCGAGCTGTTGCGCTCCGGCTACCGGGTTGTCGACTTCATCTCCTCTGACGACCACCTAGCGCGCCTGCGGTCCTGGCTGACGGCCCCGGCGGCACTTGAGGTCCGCCTGGTCACCGGGCCGGGGGGCTGCGGTAAGACGCGGCTTGCGGTTGAACTCATCGAGTACGCGCGCGCCGACGGCTGGCAGGCGGGGTTCGTCCACCGTAAGGCCGACCCCGACGTGATTATCCGTGCGGCAACCGTACGGGCGCCGCTGCTGCTGGTCGTCGACTACGCCGAGGGGCGATCGGCCCAGCTCGAAACGCTCATCCCGGTCCTGCTGGACCGGCCAGCCGAGTGGGCTCCCGCCCGGGTGCTGCTGCTCGCCCGGTCTCCCGGGCAATGGCAGCGGGCGCTGGAAGGCCACCGCGACCACCGGATTGCCGCGCTGTTCACCGGGGTCGTCCCCGAACGGGTCGCTGAGGTCCCTGCGGGCGCATCCCGTCGAGACCGGTTCAACGAGGCGGAGAAGGCGTTTCGGCAGCGACTCGCTTCGGATGTGACGGCATCTGTGGCACCACCGGACGACTTCGACGACGATCGCTACGACCGAATGCTCGATGTGCACGCTGCCGCACTCGCCGCAGTGTTGGATGAGCTGTCGACAGACCCGATGCCGCGCCGGGCGGATCCCCTCCGGCGGGTGCTCGACCACGAGGAGCGCTATTGGCGCTCCTCCGCATCGAACCACGGCCTGCCCGATCGCCCGGAGCGGCTGCGCCGGCTCGTGGCCGCAGCAACCCTGGTGGGTGCGGACAGCCCGACCGCCGCCCGATCGGTACTCAGAGCCCTGGACCTGTTCGACGGTCCCGGTGTGGTCGCCGACTACCGGGCCTGGCTGGCCCAGATGTATCCGGGGCCTGCCGCCCTCAACCCGCTGCGTCCCGACCGACTCGGTGAAGATCTGATCACTGCGACGCTCTCCAGCGACTACCCGGAACTGACCAAGGACTTGGCCGGCGTCATCGACGAGAACCAACTAGTTCGAGCCCTGACTGTGCTCGCCCGCGCCGCCCGCAGGCATCCGGTGGTGCGCGGCGCCATGATCGATCTGCTGTCGGCCGATACGGCGGGACGGATCGCGGTCGGCATGACCGTCGCCACCCAGGTGGATGACCCGACCCTGGTCGATGTACTCACCGAGCTGGGCGGCGGCGAGGACCTTTCGGCGGTGATCGTGGACCACCTGCCGGGTAGCAGCCTGGCGCTGGGGGCGTTCGCGGTGGTCCATACCAAGGCCCTGCTGAGGGTGGAGTCGCGGCGTGACCCGGTCGACGCGGGATTGGTGGCCGAATTGCGGCACAACCTATCGCTGCGGCTGGCCGGCATCGGTGAATACGACCAAGCGCTCGTTACCGCTGCGCAGGCCGTCGACGAGTACCGGGAGCTTGCCGAGGTCGATCCCGACGACGTCGTGGAACTGGCCGGCGCATTGAGCACTTTGGCCAACGCTTACGCGCGGCTTGGGCTGTACGCCGACGGCGAGCCGGCCGCCGCCGAGGCCGTCGAGCTGCTCGGCGCTCTCGCCGCCGAACGTCGACCGGGCCTGACGGTCACCGACGACGAGGTGCGGGAAGCCCTGTCCGTCGCACTCATCGCCATGGCTGACCTCAAGCATGATCAGGGAGATGCGGATCAGGCGGTCGAGCCGATCGACCAGGCGGTCACGATGGTCCGCAAACTGGTCGAGGATGCCGAGGACGAGTCGGCTTGCAGGGAGCGGGTCGTGACACTTGCCTCGGCCCTGGAGACGCTGGGCGTCATCCACGACACCCGGGGCGAGTCGCGAGCCGCGCTCGTCGCGACCGAAGAAGCCGTTTCGATCTACCGCGAGCTCGACGAGGCAGAGCCGGACAGGTTCCGCGGCGACCTGATCCGGGTACTGGGCAATCTGGCCGGAGCCCACGCCGAACTGGGACTATGGTCCGACGGTGCCACGCTAGGTGAGGAAGCGGTGGCGCTGGCGCGGTCGCTGGTGGCCAGGCACGGCGATACGCACCTGGTCCGGCTCGCTGACACGATCAACAACACCGCGGCGCTGTTGCGCCGACTCGACGAACATGAACGCGCCCTGGACTACCTGAACGAGGCCGTCCCGCTCTATCGCGGCCTGGCGGATCGGCTGCCGGGCATACATCTTGCCGGGCTCGCCGCCGCCCTGCACAACCTGGGCAATTGCCTAGGTGAGATGAGCAGACCACGCGATGCGGTCGACGCCTACGAGGAGGCGGCCGAGATCTACCGTAAACTCTCCGACCCGCGCCCCGAGGTCGTCGAGGCCGACCTGGCCGAGGTGCTGGTCGGATTGGCCGACGTACGGGTCGCCCTTGACGATGACGAGGAAGCGCTGGCGCTGGCGACCGAAGCCGTTGAACTGCTGGACCGGGCCATGCGCACCGACCGGAGGACGACCCGACTCAAGCTCGCGCACGCGCTGCATATGACGTCGGCCACCGCGTTCGACCTCGAACGATTCGACGTCGCCGCGCGCGACGCACGACGAGCCGCAGATCTGTACCGGATCATCGTCGAGGACAACGACCGGGATCTTCGGACGGAACACGCGGCCGTGCTGCACGGCCTGGCCCGTGCGCTAGACGCGAACGGCGACCACGACCGGGCGGCCGTCGCGTTCGTCGAGGCGATCCAACTGCACCGCGCCCTGCTCGCGGAGACCGATGATGACGACATCCGCGATGAACTCGCGGGGGTGCTGCTCAACGCCGGGGTATGTGCCAGCATGCGCGGCGACCACGCACTCGCTATCGAGCACAGCAAGGAATCCGTGGACATTCGCCGCGCAGACCCCGCCGGCCATCCACGTAGCCGCCTAAAGCTTGCTGAGGCGCTGAACAACCTCTCCGACTCCCACTGCGATCTCGAAAACTGGGAGCAGGCTGCGGAAATAGCTGACGAGGCGGTAATGCTGGCCACGGCTCTGCACGCCGAGCACCAGGAGGACAGTACCTCCCTCGCCGTATATGCGCTGGTCACTCGCGCCCGGGCCGCAGGTCCCGGTAATACCGACGACACCATCTCCGCACTGCGCAGAGCCATGGCGCTCGCCGACGATGGTGATCTTCGCGCTTTGGTCCGCGACTGGTGTGACCGCCTGGACATCCCATTCCGTGCGATCAAGAGATCGAGCCGAGCGTAAGCACATGCCAGGCTTCCTCACGGAGAGGAGCGAGTGATTGGGGTTATTGCGCGGTGGTGGGGGCGTACGGGGAGGATTGGTGGCCGATGGTGGTGAGCTGGTGGTCGTGGGTGCGGGAGAACAATAGCTGTGACAGGGTTGCGCCGATCAGGCAGAGGAGCATGTCCCATTGGGTGTTCCAGATGTCGCCCTGAGTCGCGAGGAATGCGTCGGCTCCGGCACCCAGGATCAGGGCGGACCACCATTCGATGAATTCGAAGCAGGCGCTGAAGGCCAGGCAGACACTGCTGACCAGGAAGAACAGCCACTTGCCTGGCCGTAGCGGAGTTCGGCGTAACAGGATCTCGCGGACGAGAATCGCGGGTACGAAGCCCTGAATGAAATGACCGAGCCGGTCGTAGTGGTTGCGGGCCAGATCGAAGGTGTCACGGAACCAGTTGCCCAGTGGGGTTTCGGCGTAGGTGTAGTGCCCGCCGTAGAGCAGCACAAAAGCATGTAGCACCAGCAGCCAGCAGAGCAGCCGGGTGAGCGGGAAGCGGCGCCACCCCCACACCACCAAGGGCAACCCGACCAGCACCCACACGACTTCCATCGCCCAGGTGAGGCGGCTGGTTGGGGTGATTCCTGACCAGACGAGGCCGGCCACCACAATTCCGACGAGTATTCGGCCTTCGGTGCGTCCAGGTGTCATACCTGCTCCGCGATTGGTTCGGATCACGGGACCGCACCCCGGCAGCGGGTAGGCGGCCGGGGTGCGGTGCCGCGATTCAACCGAGCTTGCCAGTGCGGACGCTGATGGTGAATGTGGCCCACTGTGTCCGGGGGAAGGCCAGGGTTGGTCCGGCCGGGTCCTTGCTGTCCCGTACGGCGTGGTGTCCGCCAGCCATTTCGGCGACCTCGACGCAATTGGCTTGGCCGTTGCTGCGACTGCTTTTGCGCCAGGTGGCGCTCGACAGGTCGATACTCACTTTCCTAACTCCCTTGCCACTCGGGTGATCAGTTTCTGGGAGGCCGACTCGTTCAGGGCCGACTCCCAGATATTCGTGAAGGCTGCGTCGTAACGCTCGATCTCGTGTGGTTTATCCAGGTACAGCGCTCCGGTTAAGCCCTCGGCGTATACGGTGGGAGGCTCGGTCTCCTGGCCGTTGCCGTTGAGTGGGAACCGCAGCGTCACGAACGGGCCCGACATGATGCCCCGGTGCAGCCCGGCGCTGAACGGCAGCACCCGAACCGACACTGTGGGCAGCACCCCGACCTTGATCAGCCGCTCAAGCTGGCGAACCATGAGGGCGGTGCCGCCGATCGGACGGTGCAGGATGGCCTCGTTGAGTACCAGGTTGAGCACGGGCGGGGCGGTGACCCTGGTCAGCAGGGTTTGCCGGGCCATCCGGACGCTGACCCGCCGTTCGATCTCCGCCTCGTCGACTCCGGGGTTGTCAGCCCGAATTAACGTGCGGGCATAGTCCTCGGTCTGTAGCAGGCCGGGTACCAGTTCGGACTCGTACCAGGAGAAGTGCGACGCGGCCTCCTCCAGGCCGATGTAGACGTCGAAGTACTCCGGAATGACGTCGCCGTAGGAGTGCCACCAGCCCCGCGACCTGGTCTCCTTGGCCAGGGCCATCAAGGCCTCGGTCAGGTCGAGCGGCGCGCCGTAGATCCGGCACATGGCTTCCACATCGAGACTGCGCATCCCGGTATGGCCGGTCTCGATGCGCCAGATCTTGGGCTCGGACCACTCCAAGTGCCTGGCGGCCACCTTGACCGTCAACCGGGACCGACTGCGCAGGTCACGCAGGTGCCGGCCGAGCTGGCGCCGTGGCACCGTCGATCCGGTCGTGCCCTCGGTCATCACCAATCCTCCTCGCTATGAAGTGAAGCCTACACCCGAAATGAAAGACTTTCCGTACCCATTTCGAAGTGTCGACTAATTATGTATCGATCATAGCGAAAGGGAAAAGAAAGGCTTGTGTACCGGCGTGTCGTGATGCTTGACTTCGGTCGGCCCTTGCCGGGGCATACTGGCAAGGGCGGTGGTCGGGCCGGCGAGTCATCTCCCCCCTGGGTTGCCGGCCCGGCCCTTCAACCTACGAGAGGGGAATCGTGACGGGCATCGTGATGCAACTTGAGGACGAGATCAGCAGAATCGCGCTGGAAGGGCGTCGCACCGATGATGGCGACGTGTGCAAACTCGTCGTCATCCACGAATTGGGTGGAAACTGGGCGCTGTATCCGCACGGTGTGCACAAATTCGGAGTGCGCCTGGGTGATGAGTGTGCGATCGCCATGGCGCGGGCAATTCTGGCGGGTGTCGAGTGAGAATCTCGCCCGGCGCGCGGTGAGCACCTCGGCGTGCTGGACCCGGGTCCGGGCCTTCTCCCGGGGACAGATTGAGCACTCCGGCCAGCAGCTGGGCGGTGGTCCCGAACCCGGCTGCGGCACCCAACCTTTGCCGCGTCCACCTTCGCCACCAGATCCAGCACCCGGGCATAGCCACGGCGGCACTCCGCCTCGGCGGCATGCAACGAGTCCAGCAGCCCCTCGATCCGGGCCTGCTCACCTGCCAGCACCGCCGTGGTCACGCTCCATCCTCACCAGAGCCACCGAACACTCTCTGTCTCTCCAGCACCGGCTCGGAAAAGAATCTTGAGAATGCGGCGAGCGGTCACTTTGCAACGATGAACGGTATCGGTCCATCCGATCAGAGAAATGCGCCACAACAGAGCCGTGCTGTCGCGACCTGGCCTGACATTGAGGATGACGCTGACCGCTCGTCGTCGCATTACCACGACGAGCCGCAACACACCAGAGCGAACAGCGCTAATTCCTGCTCCCATGACGATCGAAGATGAGAGCCGATGTCCACTGATAG
The DNA here is from genome assembly GCA_050700355.1 of Pseudonocardiaceae bacterium. Lineage (GTDB taxonomy): Bacteria > Actinomycetota > Actinomycetes > Mycobacteriales > Pseudonocardiaceae. The sequence goes on along the minus strand of JBOHHE010000119.1, from coordinate 18,554 downwards.
GAGGAATGGATTGGTCTCGAAGTGGGACAGTCATGTGTCTGGGGCGAGCTCGCGTAACAGCCGCCGGGCATGTGACGAACACACGGGTAGGGCACCACAACGTTCGACCTGATCGGGCATGACGATGACGATGAATGACGGGCTGTCAGCAAACCTGGACACCGACCCGTTTCTGGTGGTGGCCTCGCTGCACGGGGCCCAAATGCAGATCACTGCCGGATCGGTGCTGGCGGCCGCGACGGCTGTGGAGTACTGGCGTGGTCTTGGGGGCGTGGAAGTGGACTGGCTCCTGCGTGCGGACCTGGTGTACCCGAACCCGGTACTGCTGTTCACCCGGCAGGCCGGGGACGCTGTGGTGCACGCGACCGAGCTGATCGCGGGCAAGCCGGTTTCATCACATACGGTGACTTGCTGCAACACCCCCTTGCGGAAGGAGGCGATGCGGGTTTGCACACCTGACATGGCCAAGCCGTGCCCGGCCTGCCTCGCCATCGTCCGCTCGGCAAGACTGTTCTCGGCGCTGAATCCGCAGGCTGAGCTCGCTGTCGCGTCGTGATCGTGAGGCCATCCCCGCCTGCCGGGCTCGGTTGGTGTGGCGGGGGTGACCAGCTCGCCGCCGATGTCGGACGGACGAATCGGGGGCGCATTAGACTTGGGGTATCTAGCAGGCGGATTCGGGTGTCCAGCAGGCCTCAAGGAGGTGACGGTGAACGCCGACGATCGCCGGTTCGACGTGTTGCGTGCTCTTGTCGCCGACTATGTGGCCACTCACGAGCCGGTCGCCTCCCGCACGCTGGTGGAGCGGCACAACCTGGGGGTGTCCAGCGCGACCATCCGCAACGACATGGTGGCTCTGGAAGAGGAGGGCTACATCACCCAGCCGCACACCAGCGCCGGCCGAGTGCCCACCGACAAGGGCTACCGCCTGTTCGTCGACCGGCTTTCGGAGATCAAGCCGCTCTCGGTCGCCGAGCGTCGCGCGGTGCAGACGTTTCTCAGCGGCGCTGTCGACCTGGACGACGTGCTGCGTCGCAGCGTGCGTTTGCTGGCCCAGCTCACCCGGCAGGTGGCGGTAATCCAGTATCCCACGCTGAGCCGGTCCACGGTGCGCCACCTCGAGGTACTCGCGGTGACCCCGGCCCGGCTGATGCTGGTGCTCATCACCGACGCGGGCCGGGTCGATCAGCGCCTGCTCGATCTGGGGGACGTGATCTCCGAGCAGCAGGTGGCAGAATTGCGATCATTGCTCAACCAGGCGCTGGCGGGACGCCGGCTGGCCGAAGCCTCGGCCATGGTGGCCGAGCTTCCTGAACGCACTCCGGTGGAGCTACGCGACGCGATGGCGCGGGCCTCCACTGTCCTGATCGAGACATTGGTGGAGCACCCCGAGGAGCGCCTGGTACTCGGGGGTACCGCGAACCTCACGCGCAACGTCGCCGACTTCCCGGGGTCGCTGCGCCAGGTGCTCGAGGCGTTGGAGGAGCAGGTGGTGGTGCTCAAGCTGCTGGCCGCGGCCCGCGACGCGGCTACCGTCACCGTGCGGATAGGTGAGGAGAACGAAGCCGAGGAGATGCGCAGCACCTCGGTGGTTTCGATTGGCTACGCCTCCCACGGCACGGTGCTCGGCGGGATGGGCGTGGTCGGGCCGACCAGAATGGACTACCCGGGCACGATCTCTGCGGTACGAGCGGTGGCCCGGTATGTGGGGGACATCCTGGCTACCCGCTGACAGGGGGGCCTGCTGATAGGGGGTCAGCCCCCTAGGACAGCATCACAGACAGCACCACACATGCAACGGCGAACACCGCGACCCAGCGGTCGCGGCAGGAGGACATCAGCGTGGCCAGGGACTACTACGGGATCATGGGCGTACCCCGGGACGCCAGCGCGGAACAGATCAAACGCGCGTACCGCAAGCTGGCGCGTGAACTGCACCCGGACGTCAACCCGGACGAGGGGGCGCAGCAGCGTTTCCAGGAGATCACCGCTGTCTACGAGGTACTCACCGACCCACAGAAGCGCCAGATCGTCGATCTCGGCGGGGACCCGCTGGAGTCCGGTGGACTGGGCGGACGCCGCGGCGCGGGTGGTGACCCGTTCAGCGGATTCGGTCTGGGCGACATCATGGACGCCTTCTTCGGCGGAGCCGGCGTTGCCGGGGGACGGCGCGGGCCGAGGAGCCGGGTGCAGAGCGGCTCCGATGCGCTGATCCGGTTGCAGCTCAGCCTGGAGGAATGCGCGAGCGGGGTGTCCAAGGAGCTCACCGTGGACACCGCCGTAGTGTGCCGGGAGTGCGAGGGCTCGGGATGCGAACCCGGTACCCGGCCGCAGACCTGCGACACCTGCGCCGGTGCCGGGGAAGTGCAGAACGTGCAGCGCTCCTTTCTCGGCCAGGTGGTCACCACCCGGCCGTGCCCGGTGTGCCGGGGCTTCGGCGAGGTCATTCCGGAGCCGTGCCGTCAGTGCGGGGGAGACGGCCGGATCCGTTCCCGCCGTACCGTCACCGCCAAGGTGCCCGCCGGAGTCGCCGAGGGGATGCGGGTGCGGCTGGCGGGTCAGGGTGAGGTCGGCCCCGGCGGTGGGGCGTCGGGTGATCTCTACGTCGAGGTGCAGGAGATCCCGCACGAGACGTTCACCCGCGACGGCGCCGACCTGCACTGCACGGTGCGGGTGCCGATGACCTCGGCCGCGCTGGGCACCAGCGTTCTGCTGGACACCCTCGACGGGCCGGAGGAGTTCCGTGTCGAGCCGGGTACCCAGTGCGCAACCGTGTTGACGTTGCGCGGACGCGGCATGCCACGGCTGCGCAGTACCGGGCGTACCGAGGGCCGCGGTGATCTGTTCGTGCACCTCGACGTCGTGACCCCCACCCGGCTGGACGCGCGACAGAGTGAACTGCTGCGTGAGCTCGCGACCCTGCGCGGTGAGGAGCAGGCGGAGCTCGCCGCCAACGGTCGGGCCGGAGGTCTGTTCTCCCGCCTGCGGGATTCCTTCGGAGGACGCTGAGGTTGCTGGGTCTACGGTGAGCAGCCCGCCGCTGTTCCTTGCCGATCCCGTGCCGCCGGAGGGCACCGAACTGGTGCTAGACGGCCCGGAGGGCAGGCACGCGGCGACGGTACGGCGGTTACGGGCCGGTGAGCGGCTGGTGCTCTGTGACGGTCGTGGCAGGCTGGCCAGCTGTGAGGTGCTCGGCACCGGACGGGACCTGCTGCGGCTCCGGGTGCTGCGCCGCAGGACCGAGCCCGCTCCGGCGCTCCGGGTGACGCTGGCCCAGGCGCTGGTGAAAGGCGATCGCGGGGAACTGGCGGTGGAGCTGGCCACCGAAGCCGGAGTGGACGGGGTGCTGCCGTGGCGGGCCTCCCGCTGCGTGGCTCGTTGGGATGAGGGGCCACGCGGGGCCAAGTCGTTGGCGCGCTGGCGCGAGACTGCTCGGCAGGCTGCCAAGCAGGCCCGGCGGAGCTGGTTTCCCGAAGTGGCGGAGCCGACAGGGACCAGTGAGCTGGCCCAGCGCTGCGCTGCTGCTGCGGGCTGTCTGGTGCTGCACGAGACGGCTGCTGATCCGCTGAGTTCAGTGCCCTTGCCCACGGCGGGGGAGCTGCTGCTCGTCGTCGGGCCCGAGGGCGGTATCACTCCGGGTGAGCTGGCCGAATTGACGGCTGCGGGAGCCAGGGCGGTGCGGCTCGGCCCGGCGATTCTGCGTACGTCCAGTGCTGCGGCCGTAGCACTTGGCGCTATTGACGCTCTCACGGGGCGCTGGTTGACACATCATTCGGGTGATCTATGGAACGAGCGCTCCTGAAAGTCATACTTTCAGCCGTCCTCGGTCCGCAAGCGGCCACCCGTGCGAACATCTGTCGTGATGACTCGTCGTGGAGCGCTGGGCCGTACCACAGCTATCGCTGCGGCAGCCGTCGGTGGCCTGCTCGGCTGCACCAGCCTGTCGGCCCCCCTTCCGCCGGGTAATCCTCCGCCCCGTAATCCTCCGCTCCGTAATCCTGGAGTACCGGAGCCGATGCCGGTCCCTTACGGTGCGCACCCCGACCAGCACGCGGTCCTGCACCTGCCCGTTGGTGGCGATGAACTCCCCGTTGTGGTGGTTGTGCACGGTGGGTTCTGGCAGTCGTCCTACGGCGCGGAACTGGGCACTCCGATCGCGGCGGATGTCGCGAATGCCGGGCTTGCGGCCTGGAATCTGGAGTATCGCCGGGTGGGCGGTGGCGGTGGCTGGCCAACGACGTTCACCGATGTCGCGGCCGGTGTGGACGCTCTGGCCGGCGCGGCGCAGCAGGCCGCTGGGGGCAGGCTCGACCTCGGGCGGGTGGTCCTCGTGGGGCACTCCGCGGGTGGGCAGCTCGCGGTCTGGGCCGCCGGGCGACACCGTCTGCCTGCGGGAGCTCCCGGCGCGGATCCGGTGGTACGCCCTGTCGGCGCGGTCTCCCAGGCCGGTGTACTCGACCTGGTCGACGGCGCGCGGCAGAGACTAGGCGGCAGTGCGGTGCCCGGCCTGCTCGGCGGCGGTCCGGACGCGGTGCCGGACCGCTACCAACTCGCCTCCCCGGTGGCGTTGGTGCCGCTCGGGGTGCCGGTAGTATGTGTGCACGGCACCGAAGACGGTATCGTGCCGCTGCGGCAGAGCGAACGCTTCGTCGCTGCGGCCGGGGCGCAGACGGAACTCGTGGTGTTACCGGGTGTTGGGCATTTCGAGCTCATCGACCCGTCCCAGTCGGCATGGACCGCCTGCCGGGACGCGGTGATCCGGCTGCTCGGACCGTGATCCAGCTTTGGATCCACCCGGTTGACCTTGACGTCGGCGGCGAATTCGGACCCCGCGGCCTCCGGTCTGCGGCTAGCATCGGATGCTGTCCGTCGACCCGTGATGCGCATAGCGCGCAGGAAGCAGGACCCACGCACACGTGACCGGTACCCCAGTGGGGGGCGCCTCCCCAGCAGGTTCGGGAACGACCCCACCCGAACCCGTCCAATCGAAGATCGTGATCCCAGACTCCGCCGTGCTGGCGCTGCTGGGTTCGCGGGATGAGAACTTGAGGGTCATCGAGGACCTCCTGACCGCTGACGTGCATGTCCGGGGCAACGAGGTCACTCTTTCCGGCACCCCGGCGGATGTGGCGTTCGCCGAACGGGCCTTCGGCGAGTTGCTCACCCTGGCCCGGCGCGGACAGCAGCTGGGACCCGACGTGGTGCGCCGCACCCTCGCGATGCTCACCCAGGGGGACGCCGAATCCCCGGCCGACGTGCTCAGCCTGGACATCCTGTCCCGGCGAGGCCGCACGATCCGGCCCAAGACGCTGAACCAGAAGCGGTACGTCGACGCCATCGACGCGCACACGATCGTGTTCGGCATCGGGCCCGCCGGTACCGGCAAGACGTACCTGGCGATGGCCAAGGCGGTGCAGACGCTGCAGGCCAAGCAGGTCAACCGGATCATCCTGACCCGGCCTGCGGTGGAGGCGGGGGAGCGGCTGGGCTTCCTGCCAGGCACGCTGTACGAGAAGATCGACCCGTACCTGCGGCCGCTGTACGACGCACTGCACGACATGCTTGATCCGGAGTCGATTCCGAAGTTAATGGTTGCCGGGACCATCGAGGTCGCTCCGCTGGCCTACATGCGGGGCCGTTCCCTCAATGACGCGTTCATCATTTTGGATGAAGCGCAGAACACTACGCCGGAGCAGATAAAGATGTTCCTCACCCGGCTCGGGTTCGGCTCCAAGGTCGTGGTCACCGGTGATGTGACCCAGATAGATCTGCCCGGTGGCCAGGTGTCGGGACTGCAGGTGGTCCAGCACATCCTCGACGAGGTGGAGGATGTGCACTTCGCTCACCTCACCAGCGCCGATGTGGTCCGTCACCGGCTGGTCATCGAGATCGTGGACGCTTATGCGCGATGGGACGCCATCCAGAATGGCAACGCGGCACGCCAGGTGCCCAACCGCGCCGACCGCCGTCGGAGACGGTGACGCTGCGGTGGGCGTCGAGATTGCCAACGAGTCCGGCATTGCGGTCGACGAGGCCTCCGTCGCAGCGGCGGCCCGTTTCGCGATGGACCGGATGGGGGTGAGCTCCCTGGCCGAGCTCTCCGTGCTGCTGGTCGGATCCGCGGAGATGGCCGATCTGCATGAGCGATGGATGGACCTACCAGGGCCCACAGATGTGATGGCTTTCCCGATGGACGAGATGGGCGAGGGTGGTCTGCTGGCCGGTGGCCGGCCGGACAGCCCGCCGGTCGGGCCCGCCCTGCTCGGTGACGTCGTGCTGTGCCCCCAGGTAGCGGGCGAGCAGGCCGCGGCGGCGGGACACTCGGTGCTCGACGAGTTGCACCTGCTCACCGTGCACGGGGTGTTGCACCTGTTGGGTTACGACCACGGCGATCCCGCCGAGGAGCGGGAGATGTTCGCATTACAGGAGGGGATTCTCGGCGATTTCCGGCGCGCCGCCCGCGCCGACAGACGCCGGGCCGCCCAACGAGCCGCCGACACCCGGTTGCTCGGCGCGGTTGGTTTGGATGGGCCCGGTTTGGATGGGCCTGGTATGGGACGGCCGGAGGAGTCCGGCCGTCCCGGATGACCCCGAGCTTCCGACCGTGCTGACGTCCTTGCTGCCCCTGCTGGTCCTGGTGGCCGCCCTGGTGGTGGTCGCAGGGGGCTTGGCGGCGGCCGACGCGGCGTTGGGCACCGTTTCGCGGGCCCGGGTCGAGGCACTGGTGCGGGCCGACCGGTTCGGTGCCCGTCAGCTTGCGCTCGTCATCGCCGACCGACCCCGGCACGTCAACCTGTTGTTGCTGCTGCGGCTGACCTGCGAGGTCACTGCCACGGTCCTGGTCACCATGGCGGCGCTGCGGGAGTTCTCGCTGACGTGGCTGGCGGTGCTGGTCGCCGGAGTGGCCATGGTTGTGGTCGCCTACGTGGTGATCGGGGTGGGTCCTCGCACGATCGGACGTCAGCATCCCTACACGATCGGCCTGCTGGTGGCCGGGCCGGTCCGGGTGCTGGGCCGGGTGCTGGGCCCGCTGTCTCGGCTGCTCATCACAGTCGGCAACGCCATCACACCGGGGCGTGGTTTTCCGGCTGGGCCCTTCACCTCAGAGGTCGAGCTTCGCGAGCTGGTCGACATGGCGGGGGAGCGCGGTGTGGTCGAGGCGGGGGAGGCGGAGATGATCCACTCCGTCTTCGAGCTCGGCGACACCGTGGCCCGCGAGGTGATGGTGCCCCGGACTGAGATTGTCTGGATCGAGCAGGACAAGTCGGTGCGGCAAGCGGTGGCCCTGGGTCTGCGTTCCGGATTCTCCCGGCTTCCGGTGATCGGCGAGAGCGTCGACGACATCGTGGGGGTCGTGCACATCAAGGATCTGCTGGCCCGCACCGTGCAGCCGCCCCAGGACTCCGAGCACAACGGCGGCAGCGTCCGGGAGATCATGCGGCCCGCCACGTTCGTACCGGACTCCAAGCTGCTCACCGCGCTGCTCAAGGAGATGCAGGTCTCGCACAACCACATGGCCGTCGTCGTCGACGAGTACGGCGGCATCGCAGGACTGCTCACCATCGAGGACATTCTCGAGGAGATCGTCGGTGAGATCACCGACGAGTCCGATACCGAGGAGCGCCCACCCGTCGAGCATCTCGGCGACGGAGCTGTGCGGGTGGTCAGCCGGTTGCCGGTAGCCGACTTGGGCGAGTTGTTCGCGGTCGACCTCGATGACTCCGACGTGGAGACCGTCGGTGGCCTGCTCGCCCAGCGGCTGGGCCGGGTACCGCTGCCCGGTGCCGAGGCGGAGGTGGCCGGCTTGCTGCTCTGCGCCGAGGGCGGCAATGATCGCCGAGGGAGGCTGCGCATCACGACCGTCACCGTGCGTCCGGCGAGCGCGTCACCGGACGAGGGGAATTCTGACTTCGCGGTCGACAGGCCGCAGGAAGCGAGCGACACCCATGCCTGAGACCGCTGACCTCAACCCCGCTGATCTGAATCCGACCGCTCTCGATCCGGAGGATGCCAAGATCGTGACGCTGGCCCGCTCGACGTTGGCCCGCACCGGCGCCGAAGAGGGCGCGGCGGTGCGCGACACCGATGGGCGGACCTATACCGGCGCGACGGTCGCGCTGCCCTCGCTGGCGCTCACCGCGCTGCAGGCGGCGGTGGCCGCGGCCGTGGCCAGCGGGGCGAGGGGGCTTGAAGCGGCTGCGGTCGTGTCCGGATCCGATGCGGTGGACGCCGCCTCTCTGGCGGCGGTGCGTGAGCTCGGCCCGCAGGCCCCGGTACTGTTGGCCGACCAACGCGGCGAGCTGCACCACGTGCTCCGCGTGGCGGTGTAAGCCGTGTCCGGGCACATCACCGGCACGCAGGGGGAGCACTCGACGGCGTTCCGGGCCGGCTTCGCCTGTCTGGTCGGCAGGCCCAACACCGGCAAGTCGACGCTGACCAACGCCCTGGTCGGCCGCAAGGTGGCGATCACCTCCAGCCGCCCGCAGACCACCCGGCACACCATCCGCGGGATCGTGACTCAGCCCGATGGCCAGCTCGTGCTGGTCGACACACCCGGGCTGCACCGGCCGCGCACGCTGCTCGGGCAGCGGCTCAACGATCTGGTCCGAGCGACCTGGTCGGAAGTGGACGTGATCGGGTTCTGCGTGCCCGCCGACGCCCCGATCGGCTCCGGTGACCGATTCATCGCCACCGAGCTGGCCAGGCTGGCCGAACGCGTCCCGGTGTTCGGCATCGTCACCAAGACCGATCTGGTGAGCCCGCAACGGGTGGCCGAGCAGCTCGCCGGATTGGCCGACTTGGCGCGGGCGGCCGGTTTCGCCGAGTTCGCCGAGCTGGTCCCGGTCTCTGCGGTCGATGGTTTCCAGGTCGAGTTACTCGCCGATCTGCTGCTCGCCCGGATGCCGGAGTCTCCGGCGCTGTACCCCGGGGGGGAACTCACCGATGAGCCGGAACGGACGCTGGTCGCCGAACTGGTCCGGGAGGCGGCTCTGGAGGGAGTGCGGGAGGAGTTGCCGCACTCGCTGGCGGTCGTGGTGGAGGAGATGGGCCCGCGTGAGGGCCGGACGGACCTGCTCGACGTCTACGCGAACCTTTACGTCGAGCGCGACAGCCAGAAGGCGATCGTAATCGGACGGGGCGGCCAGCGACTCAAGGACGTCGGCAGCCGCGCGCGTCGACAGATCGAGGCGCTGCTGGGCTCTTCGGTGTATCTCGATCTGCACGTGAAGGTCGCCAAGGACTGGCAACGCGACCCCAAACAGCTCCGCCGCCTCGGTTTCTGACTGCGCGCCGTCTTCGATCCCAAGGAATTCGGTCGGCTATCGGGTTGCCCGATCGCGCAGTTAACCATGCCCGCATGGTCAACCGACATCGCTGTTCTGGCCCTTATTTTCGGCTACATAGCCCGTTCGCAGATCAAGAAAAGAGGACAGGCTGGGAGGGGTTTGGCCATTGCCGGAATTGTGCTCGGATGGGTCGGTATAGCAGTGTTGATCGCCTTTTTGGGACTTTTTTGGATTTATTAGAGAAGGTGGGGTTGGGGGATGAGCCTGGTAGTGCGACGATGAGCGAGTGAGCCTCTACCGTGATACCGGAGTGGTGCTGCGGGTGCAGAAACTGGGCGAAGCCGATCGCATCGTCACGCTGCTGACCCGCCGTCACGGGCGGGTGCGTGCGGTGGCCAAGGGGGTGCGGCGTACCTCGTCCCGGTTCGGTGCGCGGCTGGAGCCGTTCGGGCATGTCGACGTGCAGTTCTACGCCGCGCGCACCCTGGACATCGTGACCCAGGCCCAGACGGTCGACGGTTTCGGTTCCCGGCTGGTCGGGGATTACGGTCGCTACACCGTCGGTTGCGCGGTGCTGGAGACCGCCGAGCGGTTGGCCGGTGCTGAGGGTGAGCCTGCGCTGCGGTTGTACCTGCTGGTGGTGGGGGCGCTGCGGGCACTGGCCGAGGGGCAGCGGGACGCGTTACTGGTGCTCGACGCCTTCCTGCTGCGCGCGATGGCCGCCGCCGGGTGGGCGCCCGCCTTGTCCGACTGCGCCCGGTGCGGGGCCGAGGGCCCGCACCGGGCGTTCAGCGTTCCCGCCGGTGGTGTGGTGTGCCCCGGCTGCCGTCCGTCCGGCGCCGCCACTCCGTCCCCCCCGACACTTGACCTGCTCCACGCCCTGGCGAACGGGAACTGGCCGGCGGCAGAGAACGCTCCACCCCAGGTCCGCCGCACCGCCAGCGGCCTGGTAGCCGCCCACCTCCAATGGCACCTGGAACGCCAGCTCCGCTCTCTGCCCCTGGTCGAGCGCCGAGCACCCCGTCCGGCGCATTCAGCGGGGTCAGCCGGGTCATCCAGGGGCGAATAACCCCGCTGAGCCCGCTCGATGGGACAGGCGGCAGGATAGAGCGGATGCGGCGGCGGGTACGGGGACGGGAGCGCGCGGATTTCAGAGCCGCGGTGCGAGCGCCGGATCCGCATCCGTCGGGGGCGCGGGCGCCGGCTATCCCGGTGGAGTTGGTGCCTCGGCATATCGCGCTGGTGATGGATGGGAACGGGCGGTGGGCGGAGCAGCGTGGGCTGCCCCGGACGGAGGGTCACCGCCGTGGTGAGGCGGTGTTGCTCGACGTGGTGTGTGGCTGCATCGAGCTGGGGGTGAAGTGGCTGTCGGCCTACGCGTTCTCCACCGAGAACTGGCGGCGTAGCCCCGACGAGGTTCGCTTTCTGATGGGGTTCAACCGCGACGTCATGCGCCGCCGCCGGGATGAGATGCACGAGATGGGGGTACGGGTGCGCTGGGCGGGGCGCCGGCCCCGGCTGTGGCGCAGCGTGATCAAGGAGCTGGAAGCGGCCGAGGAACTGACTGCGGACAACGATGTCATGACGCTCACCATGTGTGTCAATTACGGCGGTCGTGCGGAGATCGCCGATGCCGCCCGCGAGGTGGCCCGCAGGGTGGCCCGGGGTGAGATCGACCCGGAACGGGTCGACGAGCGCATGCTGGCCCGCTACCTGGATGAGCCGGACATGCCTGATGTCGACCTGTTTCTGCGGCCTTCAGGGGAGCAGCGCATCTCGAATTTCCTGATCTGGCAGGCTGCCTACGCGGAGCTGGTGTTTCAGGATGTGTTGTTCCCGGACCTGGACCGCAGACATCTGTGGCGGGCCTGCGAGCTCTACGCCGCCCGTGACCGGCGGTTCGGTGGCGCCATTCCGACGATTCCGCTCGATACCCAGACCCTCGGTACCCAGACCCTCGGTACCCAGACCTGAGCCCCGGAAACGACGAGGAGGACCATTCAGGTGAGCCGCAACGAAGGCGCGACGAGTCTGTCCGCCGCTCAGGAATTGCTCGATGCCGCTCGAACGGCACTGGAGCGCTACCAGGACGTCGACGTGGACGACGACGGCGCGCTGATCTTCCGACATTCCGAGGTGCCCTGCGCGGTGCAGGCGGTCGAACTCGCCGACGGCCTGGTGGTGCTCAACCTGACCTGCGTGGTCGCCTGGGACCTGCCGGGCGACGGGGGGATCGGCGAACGGATCGCCACCCGGGCCGGGCAGGGTCTGTTCGGCACGCTGGGCCAGATCCGCACCGATCGCGGGGTGGACGTGACGTTGCGCTATACCTTCCCGGCTGCGGGGTTGGGCACCGTGCCGCTGAGCACCCTGCTCATGCTGGTGGTGTCCACGGCTTCGCAGGTGCGTGCCGAACTGTTGGCCGACTGAGCACCGGTGCTGACTCCACCGGCCACCGAGGAGAGCGCTCCGGCGCGCTGTCACACGTCCAGGTAACCCACTCCCACCGGGGCGGTTCTCTCCGAGGCTCGAGCAGGTGCCGGAGCTGGAGTCAGACTGGGCTTATCCAGATAACCCACGCCTACCGGAGCGGGTATCTGACTAGGTTTATCCTGATCGGCCGCATCCAGGTAGCCCACGCCTACCGGAGCGGTCATCGCAGAGCCTGATGCCGGGGTGGGCTCATGAGAATAGCCCTCATCCATGTAGCCCACGCGTACCGGAGCGGTCATCGCAGAGCCTGATGCCGGGGTGGGCTCATCAGGATAGCCCTCATCCATGTAGCCCACACCTGCCGGAGCAGTCGCCGAAGCCACGGAAAGCATAGCCAGATTACCTGCACCTACCGGAGCCGCCGGAATAGCGACGAGGTGCTCGGCACCCTTTTCGGTGCGAAGACGTCGCACATCAACAATGGAGAAATAAAGCACCACAAAAACGATCAAAAGCGCGATTACCAGTGCTGATAAAACTACAAGATTCATTTCTCATCCTTTCCGATCGGAATCTGGGTGCGGCTACAGGCGGCGCTCCCGGGAGGCTGTCCGGTCGTCGATCATCACGACCACTGGCGCTGGTCCCGCCTGACGGACTTGCCGTCGGCTGCGGCCGGCCGGGCTGCTGTTGGGGCAGATGCGGCCGGTCGACCAGGGTTGCGAGAGAGCCGATCATGGGCAGAACCTGCGTGCCGAACAGCATCAGTTTCCACCCTTCGGCGATGATGATCGCTCAGGTATATGGTGATAGCCGCAGACACAGTTAGTCAACAGCTTGATCTGTAATCCGGGTGTTTACCCGATCTTGATCTTGATGCTGTGTCGCGAGGTCAGCGTGCCGCCTCGCCAGCTCGGCTGTCTGCGACTGCGCCTTCAGGAGGGTGCCGGGCACGAATGCTTCGTGCTTGGGCGGTTGGGATCATCGATTCGGTCGTCGATAATCATGAAACTCGCCATGTGCATAAGCGACCGCATGGAACAGGCCCTGCCCGAGATGGTGCACGCGGTCTTAGCGGGAAGCGGCGCAGGGGGCGCAGGTACCGAAGATCTCTACGGTGTGGCTGATGTCGGTGAAGGCGTGTTCGGTGGCGACCCGTTCGGCCCATAGTTCTACGGTGGGGCCTTCGACTTCGACGGTGCGGCCGCAGTGCTTGCACACCAGGTGGTGGTGATGGTGTGCTGAGCAACGCCGGTAGACGGCCTCGCCGGAGTCGGTGCGCAGCACGTCGATCTCGCCTGCGTCGGCCAGCGTCTGCAGGGTGCGGTACACAGTGGTCAGGCCGATGCCCTCGCCGCTGCGGCGCAGCTGCTCGTGGATCTCCTGAGCGGATCGGAAGCCGTCGGTGTCGTCGAGTAGCCGGGTGACCGCGGTCCGCTGCCGGGTGGAGCGCAGTCCGGGCAACGGTGCGGGGCGCTGGGCGTTCATTCCTCCTCCACGTGGGTCACGGCGTCCAGCACGATGTTCGACAGGTGCTCATCGACCAACCGATAGACGACTTCCCGGCCGTGCCGCATGCCGTGCACGACCCCGGCCGATTTGAGCACCCGAAGGTGTTGGCTGATCAACGGCTGGGTGATGCCCAACGCGTCGACCAACTCGTGCACGCAGCGTTCGCCCTCGCGCAGTTGCAGCACGATGGCGATCCGTACGGGTGCCGAGAGCGCCCGGAGTAGCTCACCCGCTGCCACCAGCGTGTCCGGTGGACGGGTCGCTGCAGGACCAGGGCTGGGCCTACCGGGGACGTGCTCATCGGCGCCCCTGGAGACAATGGGAGACGGTCCGGTGTCGGTGACGTCGTTGGCCGCGCTGAGCATGCCTAGTCCTCCCTCGATTGGGGATCGCCCGCCATGGTAGGCACCCGCTGACCTGTCATCCTGCCATCGCTGCCCGAGGATGCCCCCTTGTTGGTGATCTGCCACTTCGTCGTCGACCCTCCCGGGGCCGAGATTTTCGTGATCCGGGCGCACCGGGCGCTGAACCTGCTGACCACACAGCCCGGCTGTTTGGGTGGCGAGCTGGGCCGATCCCCGGACGACATCACTCGATGGGTGCTCGTCCTGCGGTTCGATTCGGTGGTCTCCTACCGGCGCGCGCTGTCCCCTTTCGAGGTCCGTGAGCACGTGGTCCCACTGCTGTCCGAGGCGCTGACCAGCCAGTCCGGCGGATACGAAGTGCTGGCCACCGCCCAGCACGGGGCGGTGACCGACCACGCCAGCCTGCTCGCCACAGACCGTGATCGGATGACGCCGCGCGAGTCCGAGCGCGGGCCAGGGTCCTGCGCTCGCTAATCTTGAGCCCGACCCACCGCACCTGACCAGGAGTTGCATGTGCCCGCCGATCGCATCGAGACAGTCGTCAGCCTCTGTAAACGCCGGGGCTTTGTGTTCCCCAGCGGGGAGATCTACGGCGGAACCCGCTCGGCCTGGGACTACGGCCCACTGGGTGTCGAGCTGAAGGAGAACATCAAGCGGCAGTGGTGGCGCGCCGTGGTCACCGGCCGCGATGACGTCGTCGGTCTGGACTCCTCGGTGATCTTGCCTCGCCAGGTATGGGTCGCTTCCGGCCATATCGAGGCATTTGTGGATCCGTTGATCGAGTGTCAGAGCTGTCACCGGCGGTGGCGCGCCGATCAGCTGGCCGAGGATTACGCCGAGCGCACCGGAACCGAGCTGATCGAAGGTGACCTGTCCGAGGTGCCCTGCCCGAATTGTGGCACCCGCGGGCAGTACACCGAGCCGAAGATGTTCAACGGCCTGCTCAAGACCCACCTGGGCCCGGTGGAGACCGAAGAGGGGCTGCACTACCTGCGTCCGGAGACCGCGCAGGGCATCTTCGTCAACTTCCAGAACGTGGTCATGTCCTCCCGTAAAAAGCCGCCGTTCGGTATCGGACAGATCGGCAAGAGCTTCCGCAACGAGATCACCCCGGGTAATTTCATTTTCCGTACTCGCGAGTTCGAGCAGATGGAGATGGAGTTCTTCGTCGAGCCCGGCACCGACGAGCAGTGGCATCAGTACTGGATCGACACCCGCCTCGAATGGTACGTGGATCTGGGCATCGACCAGAACAATCTGCGGCTCTACGAGCACCCCAAGGAGAAGCTCTCGCATTACTCCAAGCGGACCGTGGACGTGGAGTACCGGTTCGGTTTCTCCTCCGGTCAGGAGTGGGGTGAGCTGGAGGGCATTGCCAACCGGACCGACTTCGACCTGCTCACGCACTCCAACCACTCCGGGGTGGACCTGTCCTACTACGACCAGGCCAGCGACTCCCGGTACCGGCCCTACGTGATCGAGCCGGCTGCGGGCGTCGCCCGCTCGATGATGACCTTCCTGTTGGAGGCGTACGAAGAGGACGAGGCGCCCAACGCCAAGGGCGGGGTGGACCGCCGGGTCGTGCTCCGGCTGGACCGGCGGCTGGCGCCGGTGAAGGCCGCTGTGCTGCCGTTGTCTCGCAATGCCGACCTCACGCCCAAGGCCCGGGATCTGGCCGCGACGCTGCGGCGGAACTGGAACGTCGACTTCGACGACGCGGGCGCGATCGGGCGCCGGTACCGCAGGCACGACGAGGTCGGCACACCGTTCTGTGTGACGGTGGACTTCGAGTCGCTGACCGACCATGCGGTGACGGTGCGGGAGCGGGACACGATGGCCCAGGAGCGGGTCGCGATGGACCAGGTCGAGGCCTATCTCGGGGCCCGCCTGCTCGGCTGCTGACGCGCGACTACGTAGCCGCTGTCCCCCAACGAGTGGCTGGTCTGGAAACATGCTGAGGTATGGGAGCCGTCAGCACTGAAGGACCACGTCATCGCCAGCAGGCTGGGAACGCGCTGCGCCGCTGGGCTGAGCAGGGTCGTGCCGCCGGAGTGGTGCGGGTGCTCGAGCGGCACGGTTTCGGGACCGTCGCCACCGGGCAGCTGCTCGCGGGAACCGCCGACGGGGAGCGGGCGGGCGCCCTCTTCCAGGGCACCATGGATACCGTCGCGCTGCCGTTGCTGACTTCGGCGGTGTCGACCCCGGGCACCGCCAAGGGGCACGTCACCGAGGTGGACGCGGTGGACGCCGGCTTGGCCTGTGCCGGTGGTGCCCGGCTGTTGGGCCATCCGTTGCCCGCGCAGGCCGCCGCCGCGCTGGGTGCTGCGCTCGCCGAGGGCGTGCCCTCGGCGTTGGCGTCCACGGTCGATGGGTCCGCTGTGCTGGTAGCCGTCGGGTTCGGGCTCACCGAGGTGGTCGGCACCCTCGGCGCCGCCGAGGTCGATCAGGTGGTGCTGGGCCGGTTGCGTGCGCTGGCCGGGATCGGGGCAACGGCCACTGAGCAGCTCGACGCCCAAGGTACCTCGGTGTTGCTCGACGTCTGGGTGCCGGTGACCACCATGCTGCTGGTGGGCAGAGGGGCGATCGGGACTGCGCTGGCTGCCCAGTGCGGCCTACTGGGCTGGACGGTGCGCACTGAGACCGAGCTGGCCCCCGCCGTCGCTGCGGCGCGGGAGTTCACCGCTACCGACGTGCTCGTCCTGCTCGATCATGGCCCGGCCTTCGACGCGGTGCTGGTGGAGCTGTTGCGGTCGGGGCGGGGGTTCTGCGGCGCACTGGGCTCCCGGCACACCCAGGCGGCTCGGCGCACCCGGCTCCTGGCCGCCGGGCTCATCGAGGATGAGCTGACCCGGCTGTACGGGCCGGTTGGGCTGGATCTCGGGGCGGCCACACCGGCCGAAACAGCGGTGTCCATCGTCGCTGAGGTGCTCGCCGTTCGGCGGGGACGTTCCGGTGGCAGGCTGGTTATGGCGCGGGGGCGTATTGGTGGGTGAACGCGGGTTCCGGCTTTCCGCCGTGCTGGCTCGGCTGATTCTGGCTGCGGCGCTGATCACCGGGTTGGTTGTGGGTGCCACCTGCTTCCGGGTGTGGCAGGTTGCCCGGGTCGATGATCGGGACAACGCCGACGTCGTGATCGTGCTGGGTGCGGCGCAATACCACGGGGAACCCTCCGAGGTACTGAGCGCCCGGCTCGACCACGCCGCGCGGCTGTGGCGCGACGGGGTAGCCCCGAAGATCGTCACGGTGGGTGGGCGACTGGCGGGCGATGTGTACACCGAAGCCGAGGCAGGGGAGCGGTACCTGACGTCCTACGGTGTTCCCCAGGATGCGGTGGTGCCCATCGGGGAGGGCAACGACACCCTGGAGAGCGTGCGGGCGGTGGCGGTTCGGGCCGAGACCGAGGGCTGGAACACGGCGGTGATCGTCAGCGATCCCTGGCACTCGCTGCGGGCGAGGACGATGGCGCAGGACACCGGCCTGGAGGCGTGGACCTCACCTACGCGCAGCGGCCCGGTCGTGCAGACCCGCCAGACCGAGGTCCGCTATATCGCCAGGGAGAGCGCCGCGCTGCTGTACTACCGTCTCACCGGTTCCTCGGCCGATTCGCTCGGCACCGATCTGGACTGACGTTTTTCCCTCATGGGCCACTGCGACACCGAACCCGGTTGGTATCCAGAACAGCACCGATACACCGATCACGACCGGGCGCGGATGCTCCCCGAGACGGCCAAACGCGCCATCCTGCCCGGAGCGGGCACCGAGCGTCGCAGTCCCTTCGCCCGGGACCGCGCGCGGGTACTGCACTCTGCGGCGCTGCGCAGGCTGGCGGGCAAGACCCAGGTGGTCGGCCCGGGGGAGGGGGATGTGCCCAGGACCCGGTTGACCCATTCCCTGGAGGTCGCCCAGATCGGCCAGGGAATCGCCGCTGAGCTGGGCTGTGACCTCGACATCGTGGAGACGGCCGGGCTGGCGCACGACATCGGCCACCCACCGTTCGGCCACAACGGCGAGTGCGCGCTGAATGAGGTCGCCGCAGGGTGCGGGGGGTTTGAGAGCAACGCGCAGACGCTGCGGATCCTCACCCGGCTGGAGCCCAAACTGATCGACCCGAAGACCGGTTGCAGCTACGGGCTCAACCTGACCAGGGCTTCGCTGGACGCCACCGTCAAGTACCCGTGGCCGCGCCGCAACGGCCTGGCCAAGTTCGGGTTCTTCGCCGACGACGCTCCGGCGTTCGCCTGGCTCCGCGTCGGTGCCCCCGATGGGGTGCGGTGCCTCGAAGCGCAGGTGATGGACTGGGCGGACGACGTCGCGTACTCGGTACACGACGTCGAGGACGGCATTCTGGCCGGCCGGATCTCGCTGGGCGCGCTGGCCGACGGAGCCGAGCGCAGGGTGCTCGCCGAGCTGGCCGCCGCGCACTTCAGCCCGCTGCCCGCCACTGATCTGCAGGACGCGGCAGCGGGTCTGCTGGAGATCCCGGTCCTTGACGCACTGCGCAGCTATGACGGCTCGTTGCGCGCCCAGGTCGCCTTGAAGGAGCTCACCAGCGAGCTGGTCGGGCGGTTCGCCACGGCGGTGGTCTCGGCCACATCGGCCAGATTCGGTCCCGGCCCCCTGGGGCGCTACCGCGCCGACCTGGTGGTTCCCATCCTGGTGGCCGCAGAGGTGGCGCTGCTCAAGGCCGTGGCCCTGCGCTTCGTGATGAGCGACCCGCAACGTCTCGCCGCGCAGGCCCGCGAACGGGAGCTGATCACCGAACTGTGCGCTGGGCTTAGGGCCCGGGCTCCACAACCGCTGGATCCGGCGTTACGCCCGGCCTGGCACGCAGCCGCCGACGACGGTGCGCGCCTGCGGGTGGTCATCGATCAGGTGGTCGCCCTCACCGACGCTCAGGCGCTGCGCTGGCACGCTGAACTGCGCCTTCGGCGCCTGTGAGTGGCGTTGAGTGCTATAGCAC
>JBOHHE010000118.1:0-1992 GCA_050700355.1 Pseudonocardiaceae bacterium | reverse complement strand
TGACGACCGAGTCAACGAAACCAGTTCCACACGCTCATGATCGGACAACTCAACAGGAGGCGAGTAACGCATACTGCATTATCGCACAAAATCTAAAGAAAACAAACTTCAATTACGGGATACTAGCCGGGGAATCGAGCAACGACTTCAATCCAGCGCTGGGTGAACGTGCCACGCTGAGTTGCCCAACGTCGAGCTGCTTGGGCCGCTTTTTCAAGCGTGGCCTGATAATCACCGACACCGGCGGCGACGGCTGACTCAATTCGGGTTCCCACATATCGGGCGAGCTGGTCATAAGACATGTCGATACGGTCCTCGTGGCGAGCGTGAACATCCATGAAACCAGCTTCGCGCACGAGGGTCTCGAGTCGGCCACCGGTAAACGGATCACCGCCTGCCCATTTCCGCAGCAGATAATGAGCGCCCAGTGCCCAGTCGATGTCGTCGTTCCATGGCTCCAGCGTGGCAGCACTCCAGTCGGAGCTAGTAAGCGCAACAACCCCGCCGGCGCGCAGAACTCGGCGGAACTCGATAAGCGCCTGCCTAGGCGACGCGAGATGCTCGAACAGTGCGTGCGCAAACACGACATCGACACTGCCCTTATCAACAGGGAGCTTGTAGGCAAAGCCCTGCTCGAACCGCACGTTGCTCACCCCCATCGTCTGTGACGCCTGGCGAGCCAATTCTACTTGCGATGATTCCCGATCGATTCCCACGACCACCCCGTGCGGTGACACAGCCTGAGCCAATCCGATCGTGATGGTTCCTGGTCCGCAGCCAACGTCGAGCACTCGGATGTCTTCGGTCAGATACGGAAAAACAAACGCGGCTCGCTCCTGGGCACTGCGTTGGCCCATCATCACTAAGGCATCGCTGGTCCAACCCGGCGCATACCCTTCGCGATCCACCATGAGAGCTCCTTCCCGCGAGACACCCACCAAGACGGTTCATTCTCCGGGGATACCGGTAATCAATCTTGAGCTTGGTGGAGATCATCTTTCGTTCTCCTGCTTGGTCACGACCGTATGGCCGCTGCTCGTTTGCGTATGCCGTGGTCGCCTAACAGTAGTTTCACGCTGGACACGCTGATACCGAATCGCTGGGCAACCTGCGCTCTGGTGGCCCCCGAGGTATACAGGTCGATCATGGTCTGGAGATCCTGAGCAGAAAGACGATCACGCATGCTCCACTGGCCAGCACCCACCGGACGGATCATGATCTCCGGCCCCTCAACTAGCAGGGTCTGGTTCTTATGCTGATGCGTTAGGTCCACCACCGCCGATGAACTGCGGTTTTGCTGTGAAGATTGTGTCATTGTGCGAACCGCAAGCCATGATCATGACCGGATGCGGAGCCTGCCTGCTCGGTGTGAGCCGTGATCAAGGCGGCGGTGGTGTACGGCAGGCTGCCATCGTCACGCCGTATCGAGCAACATCCTGATCTACCGCACCGCCTGGTCGCGGGCTGGCGGAACTCTGACACCTGAGCGAGACGCGCTCTTCTGCCGACGACCGCACGTTGCGTGCGCGATATGGCGGCTTGCTGTCACGCAGGCTACCGGCCTACCTGCTGCGCGATTCGAACTCCGGATACGCGCGTCATCGGGAACCGGTGCGCGTGGCGCGGTGAACGGCACTTCGACCTGCTTGCTCAACGCCTTCCCCACACCGGCGCAGTGGTCGGCACAACCCCACGCGGTTGCTGGTTGGATGAACGCCGTGGTGCTCTGGTTCAGCGAGGAGGATGTGCTGGCGAGGGCCGGCGCGAATGTGGTCGCCCGAGCAGCCGAGTTCGCCGACGCGGCCTCGGTTGCGGTGTCGGCTGGCGAGATCGTCTCGAACGTCGGCTACGACGACGACTTCGATGTGCGGGTGACCGGCGCGAACGGCAGACTCGTGGGCGAGTGCAGTTGCGGCAAGCGGCCCGAGGACTTCTGCGAGCATTGCGTCGTCGCAGCGCTGATGGCCCTGGACGTCGCGAGCCCACCCGATC
>JBOHHE010000117.1:0-23188 GCA_050700355.1 Pseudonocardiaceae bacterium | reverse complement strand
CTCCACTTTTTTGCGATAGCCTCAGACGGAGGCTTAGGCGGCCTGCGGCAAAAGGTGATTCCTTCGAGCAGTCGGTTATCCAGGCTGATTATCCGTTCCGGAAACTGGATTCCTTCGGATACAGCTGCGGTCCGATCACCCCGCAATGGGTGCACCGCTCCAGCGCAATCCGCGCGGGCGCCGGCGCGGCCGGCCGGGGCTCACGGAGCAGGGCTGCGGACAGCAGGGCGCCCAAGATGAGCAGGACCGCGCTGATCAGCATGGCACCGTGGAACCCGGAGTCGAAGGCAGCCGGGTTGGTGTAGTCAGTGCCGCCCAGCCCGGCCACTGCCGGGATGACCGCGACGGCCAGCAGGCTGCCGGTGCGGGCGATCGCGTTGTTCACTCCGGAGGCCGTTCCGGCGTACCTGGGATCCACAGAGCCCAGCACGGTTGCGGTGAGCGGCGCAACGGTCAGCGAGAGTCCCAACCCCAGCGTCACCACCGCCGGGAGCACATCGAGCAGGTACGACGCCCCGGGCCCGATCCGCAGGGTCAGCAGAAACCCGGTGGCGGCGATCAGGGGGCCGGCGGTCATCGGCAGCCGAGGTCCGATCCGCTCGGCGAGCGCCCCTGCTCGCGCCGAGAGCAGCAGCATCAGCACGGTGACCGGCAGCATGGCGGTGCCTGCGAGCAGCGGGGAGAACCCGGCGACGATCTGCAGTTGCAGCACCAGCAGGAAGAAGAACATCCCCAGCCCCGCATACACCAGCAGAGTGACCGCGTTGGTCACGCTGAACCGCCGGTCGGCGAACAGCCGCAGGGGCACCAGCGGGTGCGGGCTGCGCCGTTCGACGAACACGAAAGCCAGCAGTGCCACGGCCCCCGCCGCCCCGATGATCAGCTCTGGAATACCGCCGTTGTCCTCGCCGAACCTGGTCAGTGTGTAGGTGAGACAGGTCAGCCCGGCGGCGGCGAGTATCGAGCCGGTCACATCCAGCCCGGGCGGGCTTTCGGTGTCCGAACTCTCCGGCACGTGCCAGAGCGTGACCACGACGACGAGTACCGCCACCGGCAGGTTCACCAGAAACACGGCTCGCCAGTCGAGCTCCACCAGCCAGCCGCCCGCGAAGGGCCCGATCGCGGCGGCCACTCCACCCAGCCCGGACCAGGCACCGATCGCCTTGGCCCGGTCGGTCGAGGCGAATGACGAGGAGATGATCGCCAGACTGCCCGGCGTGAGCAGCGCACCGCCGATGCCTTGCAGTGCCCGAGCCGCCACCAGCACCTCCGCGCTCGGTGCCAGCCCGCACAGCAGCGAGGCGAGGGCGAACCACACCGCCCCGACCAGGAACATCCTGCGCCGGCCGAACCGGTCACCGAGCGCGCCGGCCAGCAGGATCAGTGCGGCCAGGGTGAGGGTGTAGGCGTTGACGATCCACTGCAACGTGGTGAAGTCGGTGCGCAGATCGCGCCCGATCTCCGGCAGCGCGATGTTCACCACCGTCGCGTCGAGCATGGCCATGCCAGACCCGGAGATCGTCGCCAGCAGTACCCACCGCCCGGCTGGTGTGCTCATCCGTACCTGAGCCGCAGCAGGAGTCGTCACCATCGTCACCCCTTCTGGTCGTTGCTCCGTCTGGAGTCTGCCCCTCGCGTCGTCGACGCGATTCGGGTAGGCAATGGCAGTGCCTACCCCGCAGCCTTCTCGATCCTTTCCCCGATTGCTGGCTGGACCGATCCTCCGCCACGTCGGCAACACGACGGCGACCGTGTGGGTACAGACCGACCGTCCGACTGAGGTCGAGGTGCTTGGCTGCCGGACCGCGACCTTCGAGGTGCACGGGCACCACTACGCGCTGGTCGAGATCAGTGGGTTGGCGCCGGCTTCGGTCACCGATTACGAGGTGTGGGTGGGCGGGGAGCTCGGCTGGCCTCTGCCCGGCTCGATCTGGCCGGCCAGCCGGATCCGCACCCGGGGCGGCGGGAACCCGATCCGGGTGGTGTTCGGTTCGTGCCGGAACGCCAAGCCCACTGATCCCAAAGCGGCGACCAAATTGGGTACCGACTCGCTCGAGGTCTATGCCATCCGGATGGCCGGGATCCCGGCCGAGGAGTGGCCCGATGCGCTCCTGCTGCTCGGCGACCAGGTCTACGCCGATGAGCCACCCCCACAGGCGCGGCGCTGGCTGAGCTCGCGTCGTCACCGCGTTGCGTCGGCTGAGTCCGGTCAGGAGGGCTCGTCCGATCAGGAGGGCTTATTCGGTCAGGAGGCGCCACCCGACCAGGAAGCGAACGACTTCGTCGAGTATGCCCATCTGTACCAGGAGACCTGGTCGGGACCGGAGGTTCGATGGTTGCTGTCCACCGTGCCCACCGCGATGATCTTCGACGATCACGACGTGCGGGACGACTGGAACACGTCGGCGGCGTGGCGGCGCTGGATCACCGCCGAGTCCTGGTGGCCGACCCGGATCAGGGGCGCGCTCGCCTCGTACTGGGTCTACCAGCACATCGGCAACCTCTCCCCCCAGGAGCGCCACGCCGACCCGATCTGGTGCGCCGTACAAGGAGCCGGGAAAGACGCCTGGCCGGCACTGCGGGAGATGGCCACCGCCGCTGACACCGACCCCGCCTCGGTGCGGTGGAGCTTTCGCTGGGACATCGACGGGGTGCGCCTGGTGATGGTGGATACCCGGTGCGGACGCATGCTGACCGAAGGGCACCGCACAATGCTGGCCGAGCAGGAGTTCCGCTGGGTGGAGGATGCGATCAGCAAAGACGCCGCAGTCGCATCGCATGTGCTGATCGGTAGTTCACTGCCGTGGCTGCTGGCTCCTGCGATCCACGATATGCAGTCGGCGAACGAGGAGGCCTGCGCTCGCGGCGGTGCCGTGGCCGAGCGCCTCAGACAAGCCTTGGACCTGGAGCACTGGGCGGCGTTCCGGAGTTCGTTCGACCGGCTCGCCGCGCTGCTGCACCGGATGGCGGCCGAGCCGCAGGCACCCGCCACGATCAGCGTGGTGTCCGGGGACGTACACCACAGCTACGTGGCCCAGGCAGATTTCAGCCAGCCCGGCCACTCCGCCGTGTACCAGTTGGTGTGCTCGCCGATGCACCACAGCGTGCCGTGGCCGCTCCATACGTTGTTGCGGGCCGCCTGGTCCGGTCCGTTCGCGCGGACGTTCCGATGGGTGGCGCGCAGGCAGGGGTTACCCGATCCGCCACTGTCCTGGAGCCGGGTGACCGGCCCCATCTTCGGCAACGCGCTGGCCACCCTGGTATTCGCCGACCGCGACGCCGAGCTCGTCATCGAGAGCGCTCCCCATAGTGGTCAGCTGACCCCGGTAGCTCGGGTCGAGCTGGGACCCCGCGCCGGCTCGTCAACCCAGCGGCTGCCTCCCGCGCGGTAACCGTGGTCTCCGACGTCGATTCCATGGTCGTGCCGGAGTTCGCTCGGTGGCCGGAGTGCTGAGATCGGCGCGGGTGGCACGCTGGGCGGCGGCGCACACTGGCGCACACTATGGAGGAGCGATGAGGGTGTTCAGCGGGGCGGACGAGTTGCGTGCCGCGGCCGGCGAGCAGCTGGGCGTGAGCGATTGGATGACCATCGATCAGCAGCGCATCAAGGCCTTCGCCGACGCGACCGATGACCACCAGTGGATTCATGTCGACCTCCAGCGGGCCGCTGCCGGGCCGTTCGGCGGCACCATCGCGCACGGCTTCCTCACCCTGTCACTGCTGCCCCGCCTGGTCGGGCAGGTCTACCGGATCCAGGGCGTCTCGATGGCGGTCAACTACGGGTTGAACAAGGTCCGGTTTCCCGCCCCCGTGCCGGTCGACTCGACAGTGCGCGCACAGGTCGAGCTGGCCGAGGCCACTGATGTGGCAGGTGGACTGCAACTCGTAGTGCGAGTCACATTGCAGATTGAGGGTCAGGTCAAGCCGGGCTGTGTGGCCGAGTGGGTCACCCGGGTGCACTTCTAGATTTCGGGTGTGCTTCTCGTTATCCCGGAAGAAGCGGGTTGCGATGCTCACCCCTTTGGCGCTACGCGTACACCCGATCGGGCAATATCATCAGCTGTGCCGCAGTGTTCGGGAAGCCGGTGAGAGTCCGGCGTGGTCCTCGCCACTGTGTCCGAGGAGTAACCCTGGTTTTCGCCACTGCCCAGCGAGTTGGGAAGTTCAGCGGGTGGGAAGGCCCAGGGGAGCGGTGATCCGGGAGCCAGGAGACCGGCTGCGGCGCGGACCGAGTGTTTCCACGAGGCATGGAAGAGGTTGATCCCATGGTTTCTCCTGCCGTATCCCGGTCGGCGCTACGCGGAATACCGGTGCCCTGGTGGGCCGTAATGGTCGCTCTGGTCGGCTTGGGTCTGGTCTTCCTGGCACTCCAGGAGAACGGAGTCGTGCTCGCTTCGCAGGCACAGGTACTGCACGAGTTCTTCCACGATGGCCGGCACGCGCTCGGCGTGCCCTGCCACTGAGCGCCGGAATGAGCCCGCTGACAGTCGGGTCGAGTACCGCTGCTGCGCCGCCGTTCGCTGTGGTGCTGCGCGCCACGTTGCTCGGCGCGGCGGTCGCCGGCCTGGTCGCTGCCCTGATGTCGTGGTTGCTGGTGGAGATCCCGATTCGGTCGGCGCTGGCCATCGAGGCCGGACGCCCGGAGGAGCCGGGTTCCGGCCACTCCGAGGAGCTGTTCGACCGGAGCACGCAGGTCATCGGCGGGATGCTCGCGGCGGTGCTGCTCGCGCTCGTGCTGGGAGTGGTGTTCGCCGTGGTCTTCGCTCGGCTTCGCCCCCGGCTACCCGGCCGTACGGACTTCGGGCGCGCGGTCGCGCTGGCGTTGACCGGTTTCGTAGTGGTCTCGCTGCTGCCGGGGATCAAGTATCCGGCCAACCCACCCGCCGTGGGCGACCCGGCTACGGTCGACACCCGGACTCTCTACTACCTGTCCTTCCTGGCCGCGGCGATCTTGGTAACGCTGGCGGCACTGGCCTTACGGCACCGGCTGCCGGCCGGCTGGCCGCCGTCGTGGGTGACGACTGGAAGCGCATTGTTGGGAATCACCGGGTATGCGCTGCTGATCGGATTCTGGCCGGCCACTCCCGATGGCATACCCGCCGATGTGCCCGCAGCGCTGATCTGGCAGTTCCGGCTCAGTTCGCTGGCCGAACTCGCCGCGCTGTGGGTCACTCTGGGGATCGTCACCGGACTGGTTCTGGAGCGCCGAGCGTCGGGTGCTGACACCTGACCAGGTGACATTCGATCGGGTATATTATTACATAGCGTGCAACCTCCTTGCTGAGACGGTGACGTGAGGAGGTGCGGTGCATGAGACCAGAACCCGCCGCCCAACCTGACTCGTCGGCCGGTCCTACGGACACCGACGCCTGGAACCGCGCGGTCCGCGATGAGCAGCCGGAGCAGCGAGCCGATCGCAATTTCATGGAGTTGCTGCAGGAACTGCGAGTGATGCAGACCGGGGTGCAGATCCTCTTCGCCCTGCTGCTCACCGTCGCGTTCACTGGCGCCTTCGCCGACGCCGACGCATTCCAGCAGACCGTGTACGTCATCACCCTGGTGTGTTGTGGGGTGGCCACCGCGCTACTGACCGCCCCGGTGGCCTACCACCGCTGGCTGTTCCATCGGGGCCGCAAAGCGGAGATCGTGTGGACGGCGCACCGGCTGCTGCGGGCCGGGATGCTGGTGTTGCTCCTGGCCGTGGCCGGCGCCCTGCTGCTGGTCGTAGACGAGGCCGTGGGTCGCCTCGCCGGGATACTCGTCAGCTCCCTGGTGACGGTGGTGTTCGTACTGCTCTGGTTCGTGCTGCCGGCCTGGTCCCGGGACGACTGAACTGACGTTCGGCTGCGGGTCGGCAGCCGGTGGCTGATCCCACGGCGCCGATCGGATTACGGGCCACCAGTTCACCAGCGACCTCGGTGTCCTGGCCAATGCCAGCTCCAACCCGCTGCCCGCCGTGGCCAGCGCACGGCAAACCTGGCTGGACCGCCGCGACCACGACCTGACCGCCCGCCGGGTCATCGACACCCGCTACGACACAAACCATGTCCTGAGCTGCCGCTCCCGCCGCTTGGTCGATGTGTGCACCGAACTCGGGCTCGATGTCACCCAGCCGGAGTTGCGCGGCACCTCGATGACTGCCCTGCATCGCACCTGGCTCACCGAAGGCATTCCCGAGAGCCGCGAGCGGGTCAGCGTGCTCAACCTGCGTCATAGCCTGTCCACCGCTCTGGTCGCACTGCCTGTCCACCGCTCTGGTCGCACTGCGCGCCACTGACCGGGGGCGCTGGAGCATCACTCTCAACGTCAATCGCTTGCTGGCCACCGGACTCGATGGCGCCTTCGCCTGGCTCAACCACCCCACCTTCACTGATCTGCTGTGAGAACCCATGCCAATCCGTGACTGTGCGGTCATCGCCATCGACGGCACCCATGCCTCGGGTAAGACCACCCTTATCCACGCGCTCACCGCGCACTCAGTTGCTCATCGCCGACAAGACGATCATCAGTGTGCTTGCCTACGCCCGGATGCTGCTTGACATTGCGCCTGACAGTGCCGAGGCAGCTGTGCTCGACGCGATGGGGAGCTTCTGCCAGGCCTGGGCACCCACGTACGACATGGTGTTCTTCACCCACGATCATTACAGCCGGCCCAGCGATGGCTTCCGTGCTCAGGTCGATGGCCTGCAACACACCGCAGCCACTGCCCTGCGCGAGCTCTACCAGCAGCTCGACGTCGCCGTGGTCGATATGGCATTCGTCGCTCCCTGACCCCTCGGATGCGACTCACTCACCACAACCCCTCGGTATCGGCGGAATCGGGTGCGCCCACCGTAAACGTGGTCGGTATCTTGCCGCCGGCCCCGGAGGAGGTAGAAACCGAGGTGGCCCGCCGCTTCGGCAGTCAGGCGGTCGATTTCTACCGGCACATGCGTGAGTTTGCTCCCGAGGCACTGCTCGGTCCCGTGGTCGCCACGGCACTCGGCGAGGCCGCAATCGAGACGTTGTACGTCTGCTCTCGGAAACCGGTATGAGCACTTCCGCCCCGACCACCACCTGGGTGTGCGCAGAAGGCCCGAACGGTGTAGGCAAGACTCACCTCTTGCACGCCTTGGCCGACCGGCTAGGCCCGCGCTGTCAACTCCTGACCGAACTGACCGACGCCGAAGGCGACCACGTCCCGGCCCAGGTGATCAGTGCCCTGTCCACCGGTGATTCGTTCCTACGCACAGGTCACCCCCGCACCGAGACCTTCGCCCTGATCGCGCTCAAGGTCCGTGAATATGAGCTGGTCACCCAGCTGGCCACACCGCCACGGATTGTGCTGGAAGACCGCGGCATCGACACCACCGCGCTCTATCAGGCTGCAATCTTGCTCGGTCCGGACGCGAGCGACGACGACACGTGGGCGCTGGCGCAACAGATCCACGCCACTGCCGCGTTCTGGCGGCCCGCGCCAGAACTGGTGCTGTTGATCCTCGATGACCTCGGCACCTGTCTGCGCCGCTACGCCGAGCGCGTCGGCAGGCCGATGACGGGGGAGGAGCAGTACCTCGTCACCCGTGTGGCCCTGCTCTACCAGCGGCAAGCCGACCACGAGCCCGAGCGGTTCCGGATCGTTCACCGCGCCGGCCGCGATGAGCAGGATGTCCTCGAGGAGATGGAACACCTGGTGCTCGCCGGGATCGGTGAGCGCTGATGCGTCCACCACGAGACGTCACCCTGCTCTGGGCTCTGCGCAGCCCCTGCAACCTGGGCTGCGACTACTGCTACTTCGGCACGTTGGAAGAGCACCGCGAGGCGCCCCCGACGCAGCCCGGCCAGCTTTCCCACCTCCCCCAGGGCGATCTTCACCTGGCTGACATCGTCCGCTTCCTGTCCACCATCGCCAACTCGAGTGTGAAGCGGGTCTTCGTTGCCGGAGGCGAGCCGCTGATCTGGCCGCCGATCGGCCAGGTGATGGAGACCTTGACCAGCGCGGGCGTCGAGGTGACGGTGTGCACCAATGGAGTCCCGCTCAACCGCCTCGCCGTCCGGCAGACGCTGCTCGACAGCGGAGTGCACGGGGTGTCCGTGTCGCTGGACTCGACCGATCCGGACCTCAACGACCTACACCGCCCGGCCCGTAACCACAAGGACGGCTGGTCCACCGTCGTGTCGGGCATCCGGGCACTACTGGCTGACCGCGGGCACCGCGCGGCACCGAAGGTCGGTATGTACTCGGTCCTCACCCGGCTCACCCTCGCCTGCCTGCCTGCCACTGCACGGTTTGCGGCCGAACTCGGCGTGGACTACTTCGTCCCCCAGCCGATCTCGCTCGACCCCAGCCACCGGTTGCACGATGAGCTGGTCCTGCGGGAGGTGGACCTGCCCACCCTGACCAGCGCATTCGACGAGGTGTACGACTCCGACCTGGGCCTGGAGCTGCCCGCCCCGCGCTACCTCGAACAGGTGGCCTCGACCACCCGGCACGAACTGCAGATGGCGCACGGCTGCTTCGGTGGCCACCAGCTTGCCTTCATCCAACCTGACGGCAGCGTGTGGGATTGCCCGTCCAGGTACAAGATCGCTGAAATCGCCGCCGCCGGGGCGCGACGCAGCATCGCCACCCACACCGCAACCGAGCTGTTCCCCGCCCAGCCCCACACTGGCGGATGCGACTGCCCGCTCTTTTCCAGCGACTGCGTGAACATGTTGCCGCTGATGCAGGACTTCGATCGGTTCCTGACCGCCACTGGAGGCGCCCGATGACCCCCAGCTCCGTAATAAGCGAGGCCGAGGTCACCGCCTATGAACGCGAGCTCGCCGAGCACCTCGGCGTCGCCCACGTCGTCGCGGTCTCCAGCGGAACCACGGCCCTGCAGACCGCGCTCGACGCTGTCGGCGTGCGCTCAGGCGACGAGGTCTTGATACCGGCGCTGACGGTGGTGATGTCCGTCGCGCCAGTCGTCAGCGTCGGGGCACGACCGGTGTTCGTGGACTGCAATGCCGACGGCACCGATTTCGACTTCGACGATCTGGCTCGTAAGACCAGCGAGCACACTTCCGCAGTGCTGCCGGTGTACCTATGGGGCCGCGCCGGCGACACCGCCCGGTTGCGCCGCTTCGCCGACGGCCACGGACTTTCCATCGTCGCCGATGCCTGCCAGGCCCTGGGCACCAGGGTCGATGGCACCCAGGCCGGGAGCTGCGCCACCATCAGCTGCTTCTCCACGCACAAGCAGAAGCTGCTGTCCACCGACGAAGGCGGCTTCCTGACCACCAATGACGACTACCTCGCCGCACGGTCCCGCGCGTATCGCTCACACTGGCTCACCCCGCCCGACGAGCAACGGCCGTTGTCCAGGCTCGCGCACAATTTCCGCCTCGCCGTGCCCCTCGCCACGCTCGGCCGCCGCGAGCTGCCCCAACTCGACACGCTGGTCCAGCAACGGATCGACCAGACCGCAATGCTGCTGGACCTGCTGGCCGATCTGCCCCAGGTCCGTCCCGCCGCAGTACCGGCTGGGCAGCGCTGGAACCACTACGCCCCGCTGCTACACCTGCAGCTCGACCGGCCCCGCGAGTTCTGCGAGCACCTGACCGGTCTGGGCGTACCCAACAGCACCGGCTCATTCCGGCTCATCCCCGTCGACCAACGCCCGATGTTCGCCAACGACACACCCCCGACCTGTACCACCGCCTCCGAACTCCTGGACGGCATACTGGCTGTCGCACTCACTCGGCATGATGACGAACAACGGATCCGCGACTACGCCGAGACGATCACGCGGGAGGTGACCCGATGGGCCAGCGTCTGATTAACGCCCTGCGCACGGTCACCTTCGTTGTGATCGATTTCGAGTACACGACGCCGACCGGAGCCGCCCCGGAGCCGATCGAGATCGCCGTCCAGGCACTGCGCGTGCATGAGGGGAAGCTGGAGCGCACCAGGGGGTGGGAAGCGCTGATGTGCCCGCCCCAGCATGCTCAGCTCACGACCTTCGACACCGCTCAGACTGGCATTACCCCGGCCATGCTGGCCGACCAGCCCTGCGCAGGCGAGGTGCTCGCTACGCTGGACCGCCGCTTCACCGTCGGTCCCTACGTGCTGGTCGCCCACCACGCCCCAGCCGAAGCCAGGATCCTTTCTGCCTACCGCGAGCACTGCCCCACTCTCGCCCGGATCGACCTGATCGACACCGTGCGGCTGGCCCGCGATCTCTACTCCGAGCTTCCCAAACATGGGCTTGACGAGCTGCTGCGGCACCTGAAGATCCCCTCGCCGCCCAACCGCCACCGCGCGATGGCCGACGTCCAGCTCACGACCGAGCTATTCATCCGTATGGTCACCGACAGCGACTGGGGCGACCTGCGCCAGCTTCGTGGATTGGCCGGTTACGCCGCTGAGGCCGCCCAGCCCCAACAGGTCGCCCTGTTCAGCTGAGCCAGCCAGCTCGCACCAACCGTTCCTGACTTCCTCTGCTCCGAGGGGATCCCCCATGCCCAGCACCACCGGCGGCAACACGACCAGGGAAGGCCGGCTCGTCTCGATCGAAGGGCTCAACGGCGTCGGCAAGACCTACCTGACCACCCGTATCGTCGAAGCTGCCAACGATCACGGACAGCAACCGCCGCTGGTGATTGAGGGGTTCTCCCGTCGCTGCGACATCGAGACCGATCTCGCGCGGCGCCTGCTGCGCATCCTGATCACCGCCTCCGACGGCGAGCGATTCCTGCGCGCTGGGTTCCCCAGGTTCGAGACCCTGTGCCTGCTCGCGATCAAGATGCACGACTTCGAGGTCGCGTTGCCCGCCCTGCGGGCCGGGCACAAGGTCATCGAGGGCCGCAGCATCCATTCCACCGCAGTGTACCAGTCGCTGATCATGAACCCGGACGACGATGCCGCCGCCCTGGACATCGCCGGGCGGATCCTCGACAGCGCCTCACTGTGGCGGCCACTGCCGGACCTGACCATTGTGATCACTGACGACATCGAGGCTGCGGTCGGCCGTGCCGAGGCCCGGGACGGTGTCACCTACACCGCTGAGCAGTGGAGCCTGCACCGCCGTGCCGCCGCCCTGTTCGAGCACCTGGCTAATGCGGATCCCGACTATATGCGGTTGCTCGACCGCCGTGAGCACGACGCAGACACCCTTGTCGCCACCATCGGCACGTGGATCGAGACCGTCCCGGCGCGTCCCTTCCACGGCGTCGTCCCGGCCATCGGGTTCCCGTGAAGCGCGGCTCAGCTCAGCCCGCTAGCCGCCAGCACCCGCAGCATCTCCGCGCTGTCGCGCTCGGCCGCCACGGCGATCGAGCCGATATGGGAGAACAGCGCCCGCGCCAGCAACAGCGTGTCGGGGAACATCGGCAGGCTATCCAGCTGGTTGATCCCATCCAACTGGTCCATGGAGTACCAGTCGAACGGGTGCACCGGTTCCCGCACCGGGATCGGCGAATCGGCGACTGCCACGTACTGGTGGTCAATGTGGGCGTGCGGCTCGGCCAGGTGATTGTCCGCAGGCACTATCACCTCGGTGATCCACCACGGAGCCGCCACCCGCTCGTGCGGATAACCTAGCGGCAGCGCAGGAGTCGGGCATGCCAGCAGCCGCACCTGGAGTCCGGACTCCTCGGTGGCCTCGCGCACCGCCGCTT
Source organism: Pseudonocardiaceae bacterium (assembly GCA_050700355.1). Lineage (GTDB taxonomy): Bacteria > Actinomycetota > Actinomycetes > Mycobacteriales > Pseudonocardiaceae. The sequence continues at coordinate 11,548 of JBOHHE010000117.1, read as the reverse complement.
CGGCCTGCGTCTCGTCTGGTTCGACGTGCCCGCCCACGATCATGCGCCTGCGCAGGCGCGGTTGCTCCACCAAACCGAGCCGCCACCCTTGCGGGAACTCGTGGAACACAAAGACGCTGGCAGTGGCGTGCTTGATCATCAGAGCTGCTCCGTCGTCGCTGCAGGCTGCGGGTCGCCGACGAGCCTGCCAGACCGCCCGACTCCAGCCCCGACGTCTCGCTCATACCCGGGCGACAACATCGTCGTCCTGTCTCTCGACGTGTAGAAGCCATGATGAGTACCTCGATCGTCTTCGACGCACTGACCGATTGCCTCGCGCTGGTATTCGACTGGGACGGGACTCTCGCCGACACCCACGACCGCAATTACCGATCCCTGTGCGCCGCGCTGGCACCACACCACGTCACCATCGACTCCGACTGGTACCGCCAGCACTGCGGCCTGGCCATCCGCGACCTGCTCGCCCTGGTCCCAGCACCGGAACCGTTACCGATCGAGCAGGTCCTCGCCACCAGTCGCACACACCTGCTCGCGTCCACCACACCCGACACGCTCGCCGCGATCCCTGTGGCCGTCGATCTCGTCCGACACGCTCGCACCGCTGGCCTGCCCTGCGCGGTGGCCTCCGGCGGCGCCGCCGTGCTGGTCGATGCCGGGATCGACGTGCTCGGCCTGCGCGAGCTGTTCCAGGCCGTCGTCACGCGCGACGACGTCGAGCACGGCAAGCCCGCCCCTGACCTTTTTCTTGAGGCCGCCCGCCGACTCGGCATCACCCCGGAGGACTGCCTCGCCGTCGAAGACGCCCCCGACGGCCTCACCGCGGCCCGTCAGGCGGGGATGCGCGTCCTGCTCGTCTGCGATGGTCACCTCACCTGGCCGTCCACCGACCACACCGCGCTCGAACGGAAAGGGTATTGACGTGACCGGTCCCGCCCACCTGTCATCCTCGGTGCTCGATGAGTACCTCCATCACACCCTGCCGCCCAGCCACCACCAGCAGGTCCGCAGCCATCTGGACACTTGCGAGTCCTGCTGGCGAGCTTGGAACCGGCACCGCTGGGATGCCGCCAGCACCAGCCCGATCTATGCGCAGCTCGTCGAGTTCCTCGGCGCGGACTTCCGCCCCTACTTCGATTCCTCCCGCGCCTTGGCCGCCGAGTGGGACGCCGCCGACCCCAGCACCGAGCACGATGCCGCCCAGTTCTTCCGCACCAGTACCAGCTACCTGTACAACCTCGCCATCTGGGAGGCCAGCGGCAACCGGCCCGCCTACGTCTCGCGCGCGCTCCCGGCCCTGGTCCGCTGTGGCACCCGGACCGTGCTCGACTACGGCTGCGGCATCGGCAGCGACACACTTCCCTTGCACCACAGCGGATTTCCCGTCACCGGATGCGACTTCCACTCGCCCTGCACCGCGTTCCTGCGCTGGCGCAGCGGCGAGGCCATCACGGTGATTGAACCCGGCGACCTCGGCGCGATCAACGCACCGGACACTCTGTGGGTCATCGACACCCTCGACCACCTCACCGACATCGAGAGCTCCCTCGGCGCGATGCTCTCCGTGGTCGACCTCATGGTCACCGAGAACCTCACCATCAACCGCGGGCACGGCTGCCAACGCTTCCACCACCGCCGACCGTTCCCCGAGTTCGCCGCGTTATTCGCCCGACACGGCCTAACCCCGACCCCAATGCCCGCAGACACACCGATCATGTTCTGGACCCGCGACCGGTGATGTGTGGATCAGGCTGAGGTGGGGAGAAGCAGGTCGGCGAATTTGGTGTCGAAGTCTTTGATCTGGGTGGTGTTGGCGTAGGGCTGGGCGGCCGTCCGGAAGGCGGCGAGCCGGGCGCGTTTGCGGGGGGAGTCGTGCCGTCGCAGCAGCGTGCCCGCTTCTGTGGCGGCTCGGCAGGCTCCGTCCAGCTCACGTAGCTGCACCCGCGCGAGTGCGAGTCTGCTGAGGAAGGTCAGCCGGGTACGCGGAAACGACGGCGCAATACGGGCCAGGGCATCCCGGTAATGTGTCTCGGCCTGCCGCGGGTTACCAAGGAGCAGCGCGGATGATCCGGCGTGGGAGTGGGCTTCGGCCTCGGACCACCAGTAGATGTAGGGCGGTTCGACGGCGGGGTCCACTGCGGCGGTGAGCTCGAACATCCGGCCCTGCGCCCGCGCGGCGGTGCTGGCGTCCCCGGCGCGGGCCGCCGAATCGGCCAGACTGGCCTGGAGCCTGGCTTCCATCGCCGGGGTGAGGTTTTTCGCGCCGGCTAGTGCCGCTTCGGACAGCTGGACCGCGTCCCGCGGATCATGGTCGCGCGCCTGCTTGCTCATGAAGGCGAGGATGTTTGCGCCGATGGCGCGGTCGTTGCTGCTGTGTGCGGCGCGCAGCCCGGCCAGGAAGTACCGCTGCGCCGTTGCCTGGTCGTCGTTGTCCAAGGCGCGTGTCCCGGCGATCCGGGCGAACTCGGCGGCGATTGCGTGGAGGCGTCGGCCGATCTCGTGGGTGTAGTTGGAGTTGTCCAGCATCTCGGTGACCAGGAGTAGATCCTCGCGGACCACTCGGAACACCCTGTCGCCACCGAAGCGGTCATCGAGGCGGCGCCGCGCGTCGGCGACTCGTTCCAGATCGTCGACGACGGTATGGTCCACCCGCTGGCCCCGGGCTGCGGCGGTGACCCGTTCTGGGTCGAGCATCCAGTCGTGGGCAATGGTGGTCAGTCCGGTGCCGGTGAGGGCTACGAAGTGCCGTCGGTCCATGCCTATTGCCTCCAAGACCTCGCGTAGCGACGCGACCGTCCCGGGGGGTGTCCAGGGGTGGTGCAGACCGTCGTCGGCGGGTACGTAGAGCGCGCCTGCGCTCGTCTGCCATCCCAAGGATGCCAGGGTCACCGGCTCGGGGAGGTGGCGTGAGAGCAGTGAGCAGATCAGTCCGGGCCAGGGTTGGCGGGGTATGCAGGGTTGGGTGCTGGGGGGCCGGGCGGTCAGCCACCGCCACGGTGTCTTGGGGTGGATCTCGGGCACCGGGGGGCGCAGGGCACGGGCCAGTTGGTTGAGGTGGGAGGCGAACTGTTCGGGGGTCCAGTTCAACCGGGTCAGGCACCCGACCAGCACGGCATTTGTCGCTCCCTGGCCTATCGGATGCGACTTATTCACCACAGCCCCCTCGGTGTCGGTGGAATTTGGGTGCGCCCACCGTAATAGTCCGAGTGCGACCAGTCACAGCACTACACCAACTACACCTGTTGCCGATCCTGGGCGCCCGCCAACGGACATCCCGACGCCGCCACAAGGCTCAGATCAGGCCGTTGCGCAGGGTTGCCAGGGTCTGGGTGAGCAGTCGCGAGACGTGCATCTGAGAGATGCCGACCTTCTCGGCGATCTGGGTCTGGGTCATGTGTCCGAAGAAGCGCAGGAGCAGGATCGTGCGTTCGCGTTCGGGTAGCTCGGCCAGCAGTGGCTTCAGCGCCTCGCGATACTCCACGCGTTCCAGTTCGTTATCTGCGGTACCGATCAACTCCGCAAGGGTGCTGCTGCCGTCCTCGTCGACGAGCAGGCAGTCCAGTGACTTGCCCCGGTAGGCGTTGGCCGCTTCCAGCCCGTCGACGACCTGCTCGCGCGGCAGGTCGAGGTGCTCGGCGAGTTCGGTCACGGTGGGCGCCCGGCCGTGGCGTTGGGACAGTTCCAAGGTCGCGGCGCCGAGGGCGACGTGCAGATCCTTGAGGCTACGCGGTACCCGCATGGCCCAGCCGTGATCCCGGAAATGCCTGCGAACTTCACCGGTGATGGTGGGTACCGCATAGGACAGGAAATCCACTCCCCGATGTGGCTCGAACCGATCCACCGCGTTGATCAGCCCGACAGTGGCGACTTGTTCGAGGTCATCAAGTGGTTCGCCACGGTGGGCGAAGCGGCGGGCGATGTGCTGGGCGACGGGTAGGTGGCCCTTCACCAGCTGATCACGCAGCTCGGCCCGCCGGGGGTCTTCTGGGGGCAGAGCCACGAACTCGACGAAGTAGGGGATGAGATATGCGTATTCGGTGTCACTCGATGTCTTTGCGGACAGCGGTGCCACGGGAATCATGCGGTGGTTCCCTGGCGCGTCTTGACCAGCCGAATACCCAGGGATGGGGTACCTGAGTCGCGCTCGGCGATTATCTCGGCCTCGTCCGCGAGGGTGGCCAGCACACGCCATCCAAACGTGCTCCGAGAGATCACCGGATATTCCGGCTCCGGGATCCGCGCGGTCACCGTGATCCGGTCCAGATCGACCTGTAGTGTGCAGTGCAGCCGGGAACCAGGCCGAGCCATGGTGGCCAGCGTCGAGCACGCCTCGTCCACCGCCAATCTCAGGTCTGATACCGCATCCAGGTCGAAATCGGCCCGCGCCGCGAGGTCTGCCGCCACTACCCGCACGGTGGCCACCTGGATAGGCAGAATGTCCACCTCGATAGTCACCGCGCCGTATGCGGCGCGGACCGGTATCTCACCCGCCGCGCACCGAAAGTCAAAACCCGTCACAAAAGTGGGAGTACCCGTCCCGGTTCGTGGCCCAAACATGTGACCCCCGGTCAGGCTTCTCCCAGCTGATTCTCAGCAGGGTGTCAGCGCGGTGTTCGGTTCGGAGTGGATCTCGAACAGCTCGGTCAGGCCGGTGGCCTCCAGCGGCCGAACTACTTCGCGGGAGTCACATACCAGCCGCAGCCCGATGCTGCGCGCCCGGGTCCAGTCCAGTGCCTCGACCAACACCGCCAGGCCACTGGACCCGAGGAAAGTGATCCGCCGCAGATCGAGCACCAGCATCGAGCCGGCTCGCTCAACCTGCTGCTTCAGGTAGGAACGCAGATGTGGGGTGGTCACCATGTCGACCTCACCGGCGATGGTGACCAGGCAGCTGTCCCCGATCTCCCGGGCCTCAAGCGAGATCAACTGGTCGATGCCGGCATCCAGGCCGGTCCGCGGGTTGGGATGCGAGGACATCTGGTTTCTCCTTGGACCTGACGGACCAGCGCATACGGGCCCGGCGCGGGGGTACAACACAACCTGGGTGGTGGATGCTTGCCACTAGGCTTGCACCAAAGCCCAGCGGATCACAACTGCCGAGGAGGGGGCATTAGGTGTGCCGAGCCATCGGTGTCCAATCAAGCCAACCGGGCGCGCAGTTCCGGTAGTAGTAGGGGATCAGCCCGGAACGGCGCGGTCAGCTGTAGCACGTCCGGCATGTTAGCGGCACCTCTGGTTCGGAGCAGGAAGGCCATTGCCTCATGCGCGACCACTCCCTCGTCCGCGGTGGCCAGACCTGCCCGGGTGAGGAAGTGTGGCGCAAGGATCACCTGGTGGTAACTCGTGCTGCGCCCGTGATCGACGAAAGCTGCGAATGTGTGCGGCCCCAGCGGGACGATGGCGATGTGAGGGGTCATCGGGCTCACCTACGGTGTCAAGGCACCGCATGCCCGCGGCGCTTCGCACCGGCTACCCGTTCGGAGACGAGTCCAAACCCGAAATGCACCGATACCAGCCGAAACTCGTAACGGAGGCACAGCGCTGATTACGGACGGTTGAAGGCTGCGCAGGCACGATGACGTAGCCCGTCGAGGGCGGCGGCCCGGCCGGGTGTGGTGAGCTGGTGCTCACCGTTGGTGAGCGGAGTGAGCCAGCCGAGGGCGTGTCCTGGTCGCAGCCATTCCCATACCGCGAGGCGTGCCTCGAGATGATCGGGATGGGTGTCGTCGGGGTGGCGAAAGCTGGCGGCGACTGCCTCATGCGCGGCGCTGGTCAGGGACTCCGCGGTGGCGGAGACGTCGAGCAGGATCGCAGCCGCGATCTCGGCGATGTGGGCGGCAAAGTCGTCGTGGTCGAACCAGCCGGCGGCGGCGGCGTTCCATAACTGGGCGGGCTCACCGAGGGCTGCGCGGCCGGCTGTAGTAAGGATGAGCTGGCGTTTTCGCACGGCGATCAGGCGGGCCCGGGTCGCCAGATCACGGATTTCGACGAGCTCGACGACATCGGTCTCCCTGCGAATGGTGAAGGCGGGCAGGCCCCAGCCGAACCGCGCTGCGGCGTCCCGGACCAAGGCCGGGGGTAGCTGACCGGTGGCGGTGAGATTGAACCCCTCGCTGATGGCTTCGAGCAGGAACCGCAGTGGGTCCAATGGGTCGCGTGCCTCATCGGTGAGCGTGGTGAGGCGGGGCAGGACGACACGCAGGATCGCACTCCGGGCCGTGGTGCCCGCGTCGGCCCAGTGGACAACGCGTTCGGCGTGGACCACGTCGACGGGTGTTCGTCCGGCGAACCGGGCGGATGGGGTGCGCAGCCAGGTGTCGACCAGGTCGCGCTGGGCCGCTCGCCACCCCTGCCGGGCAGGGGTGAAGGCGCCGACGTCCAGCGCGGACTCCAGCATGCGTTCGGCGGCATCGAGAACGGCGGCTTCGTCGCGACCCATGATTGACGCCCAGGTGAGGGTGGGGGTGTCCGGCGGCTGCACGCCGGTGATCCGCATCGCTCGTCGGTAGGCGGCGATCCCGGCTAGTGGTGAGCGAGCCCAGCCGGCCAGCACGCCCGGAGTGTGCTCGCGCAGCGCCGTCGCCCCACGGTGCCGACCCGAGGCCTCCAGCAGCCTGGCGCACGCGGCGGCTACCTCTGTCAGCACCCCATTCGGCGCGATCCCCTTCTGCGGAACCGTGCACCACGCCAGCTGCTGGGCATCGTGCTGGCTGACCGATGCCGGGTCCCGGTCACCGGGGGACAACCAGCCCAGCACCTGCTCATCGAGATCCGTTGAATCGGTCACCGGAGATCCTCCTCGCTGCCCTTCCAGCCGTTCCGGCCTGCTGAGCGAGAACGCACTGGCTCGGCCACGAACGCCTGCGCTGAGCAGCTGACAAGGACGGCCCGGCCGCTAAGCCGTGAGGCTGGCCCAGATCAGCAGACCCACGACTGTGGCGATGATCGAAACGGCGAGCGCCACATCGGCCAGTGGCTGCTTCCGCGACTTGGCCACGGCGGCACAGACGATTCCGCCCATACCGATGAACGGGATGAGTAGGCCGGCGCCACCGAGCACAATTCCCCAGATCGCGACTTGCTGACCGGTGGCCTGAGTGGGCGGCGAGGGGACGGACGGAACCCCGTGTCCGTATCCGGGTGGCGGTCCGTACCACTGGGGCTGCTGCGGTTGGTCCGTCTGGTGGGACGGCCAGCCGGGCGGCGCCGTCGAGGATCCCGATGGCGGGTTCGGCGCGGTCGTCGGCTGAGACGGGGAAGCCACCCTCATCGAGGAGGAAGCCGCACTCGTCGACGTCGCTGTGCCGTCGTGTTTCGCGGTGCCGTCGTGTTTCGCTGTGCCGTCGTACTGTCGCAACAGGGTGTCAATCTCACTCGCGGCGCGGAAGGTGACGTCTGACCGCGACCGCAGGCGGCGGAGGAGCGCACCCAGGTCTGCTTGAACGCCGTCGTCGTCCTCGATCTGTAAGCTGTCGCGAAGTTGGGCCACGATCGCCAGCTGGTCGGCGGGCTGCAGGGCCGGGGAGTCAACCCGCGTCGACAGCCGCATGAGGTACTCGTAGGGAATCGGCGGTGGCTCTGGCAACGGATCGGGAAGCTCCCCTCGCCGGGCCGCGCCGTCCTGTAGGGCGGCGACGAGGGCGATGCCCACCGCCGCTGTAGGGTCGCGGTAGTCGATAATCTGGATCTGCGCGATCGGGGCGAGACGTGGGCTGTCCACCGGAGCGATCTGCACTGGGACCACCGGAAGGCCGAGCGCCTTGGCGTACTCGAGTTCGGCAATGCACGGTTTCGACCGCAACGAGTTGTTAGACAGCGCCAGGACGAAGACGTCACACTGCCGGATCTGCTGCAGAATCTCTCGCCACCAGCTGTCTCCGCCGGTCAGGTCCTGATCGACCCACACGGCGTGCCTGGCCGCCTCAAGGTCCCGGACTAGAGGTTTTACCGAGGCGTTGTCCTTACTGGAATAGCTGACGAAGAGCCGCATAGCCCCTCCCGGCGTTGTAGGCGATAAGCGTAAGGCGTGTAGCTCAATCGTGGCACTGTGCGAGCAAGCGATCACTGTGTGAATTCTGGTCGCGGTCGGTGATCCCCGGAGTTATGCCGTATGACTGAGCCCGAGCATGTAGTAATCGATATCGCCAGCGACGCACCTGATGTTGCTTGCCCGGCGCGAACCACCGCACAGGCGACGCCGGAGAGACGATCATCTCCCGGCATCAGGGTTCGCCCGTAGCCGCACCAGCCAGCTGACCGCCGGAGTCACCAGCCCGCTCACTGGATGTGAAGGTGCTCGCGCAATCGCTGGGAGTCCATCAAGCCAGCTGTGGATTGTCCGGCGCGCTGGGCTTGCAGGTGGGTGGCCTCCACGTCGTCGATCATGCTGCGGAGCTCGGCGAGTATTGCGGGATCGGTGGAGGCGGCGGCTTCCCGCGGTGTCAGGTCACCGATCACGCCGGGAGTGTCGAGCCAGCCTGCTTCGGTGTCCCGGCTCAGCCGCTCGGCGGCTGTGGCTGCGCCGCCGGATGCGCTCGCCTCGGGCTCCGGGGTCAGGTAATAGCTCTCCAGGATGACGCTTCGGGCCTCCCGGCCGTCGGGCTCGGGGCTGCGGCGTTCGGCCCGGCGATCCCGTTCGACGGCGTCGGGGGCGGCGTCGTGCAGGATCGCTTCGAGCTCGGCGATCCGGGCCGGGGAGTTCGCGGTGATGGTGAAGTCGTCGCCGTCCCGGTGGATCGCCCCGAGGTGCAGCAATCTGCCGTCCGGCACGGTCCGCTGCCAGGCGACGACTCCGTCACCGGTCTGGGTCAGCCGCCGGGTGAGCTGATCGAAGGTGTCCTGGGAGGATGACACGTGGTACGTGACGCGGCAGTCATGGACGTCGTGGCCGTCGCTGTTGCGAATCTGGACCGGGGGTTCCGGGGCGAAGAAGTTCGCGATCTGCTCGATCGAAGGGGCCGAGGTGAGCAGATCGGCCAGAGCGCGGCGGCGGTGGCGGGGAATGGGCACTGGCCGGGTCGCCAGGCGAATCCCGGCGGCGTCGTCCAAGATCCGGCCGCAGAACAGCTCCAGCCGCTGGGCGGACTGCGAGAATGCCTCGTCGGCCAGCTGGATCGGCTCCCCGTCCGGCAAGGCGCGCAGCGTGACGCCGGTGCCGCGCTGCACATCCAGCACCTCGTAGAGAGCGGGGGGCACCTGCCGCCAGATCTCGATGAGGTCATGTTCGTCAGGACGCAGCCAGTCTCCCCGGGCGGCGAGGAACTTGTCGACCAGCGCGTCGGGGAAGAGCGCCAGATCCAGACAGAACATCCCGCCCTGCGATGTTTCCTCGGTTTGGGGCGTGTCCTCGGTCTGGTTGGTCAGCGGGGTGGTGCTGGCAAGGCCGGGCGCGCGTTCGGCGTAGGCGCCCATCAGCGCGCAGACGAGCTGGGCGCGCGCCGTCAGCGGGGGCGCGCCATCACGCAGGCAGCAGGCCTTGAACTTGCGGCCGGAGCCGCAGGGGCAAGGGTCGTTGCGGGGGGTGTTGCCCACGGTGACGGTGAGCGCCTCGGACAACCCCGCGCGCAATAGACTGGGGCGCTGGGCGCGCCGCAGGTACCGGTCAGCGGTGGGGTAGTCGCCGCGCGCGGCGGCATACTCGGCGCCGTCGTGCAGGGCCGGCTCCAGGCCTGGACGGTGGGTCAGTGCCTCCTCGATCAGCCTGCGGGCCGCCTCGGCATCCCCGGCGCCTTCGGCGGCGCGGGCGGCGAGAAGCGTGACAGCGGCTCTGGCCTCCCGCTGGCGCGCCTGCGACCGCAGCGCCGTAAGCTGCTGCTCGGCCGCGCCGCCCCGCGCGGTGTGACATTCGACCCGGTCGGCGATCGACCCCAGGTCGTCCTCCGAGGCTGCGGCCAGCGCATCAAGGATGAACCGGGTTTGGTCATCGTCCAGCGGCTTGTCGCTGAGAAGCATTCCGGCGACGGTCTCGACATCGGCCAGGACTTCGGTCTCGGTAGTCATCAACGCAGAGTAGCCGACCTCCCCCAATCCGCCTACGACGCGCAGCGGTTGATCACCGTGCAGAGGGAGCCGCGTTATCCTGACCGCCGTGGCGGCGGGTGGCGAGCGGGTGACCTGGCGTTGTGAGCTGCCGGGGGCCTGGGGTGGCCGTCTGGACCCGGCGTGGTTGCCCACCGGCGGCCAGGAGAGTTGGCGCCGGGTCTTCGAAGGCGAGGACCTCGCAGCGCGGATGTTCTCCGTCGGTGGGGCCGGGTTGCACTGGGCGCAGCTCGTCGAGGCTGCCGCTGCGCTGGCCGGCACGTTGGCTGAGTACCGGATGCAGTGGTACGTCGCCGAGCAGATCGCCGCCGGATGCTCGACCGGCGCTGACCGGCATCTGGTCGCGTTGGTTGTGGATCCCGTGCTGTGTCCACCCCGGCGCAGCCACCCGGGCGGCCGGTGGCGGCTGTGCGGGTTGGTGGACGGCTCGCCGGTCACCCTGGACGAGTTCGACGCCGCGGACCTGGCCGAAGGATGCGCGGTCGCCCATCGCGCCGGTGCCCCCGCGCGGGCGTATTGGGCCGAGCCGGTTGCCGCAGGGCCCGCTGCGCCACCTGGTGCCGGCGACCAGGGCTGGACGCCCGTAGTGGACACCGCCCTGCGGCTCGTGGCTTTCGCTGCCGAGGAGTCGGTGGCCACGCTGTGCGCCACCGCGGCCACCGGTCACACCGGCCCGGACGTGCTGAGCAGGCGGCTGTTGTGCAAGCTCGGTCTGGTCACCCATCGGATGATCCTGGAGTACCGGACGCTGTTCCGGGCGGCGTGGACCGATATGGATGCCTGCGGGTTGAGCGCGGCACACGACGCCGATGCCGAGGCCCGGCTCACCACCGTGCCGCAACCCACGGCCGACGGGCCGGGTGGACCGTGGCGGCACGCATTGCTGGCCGAAGGATGCGCGGGAGAGGTGTCGGTGCACGCCGGTCTGCCAGCTGCGGCGGCGTCAGTGGCGGCGCAGCGCGGGGTGGACGGGGACAGCATCCGGTGGGCCGAGCCAGTGGCCGCCGCCCCGCGCCGCACGCTGCACTGAGACCCACCACCGACCCCGTTCGAATTATCTGGGGTCGTGTCCGATCCGCAAGCCCGAGGCGGTCTGGCGGGCGCTGCGGCGGGGTTGGCCGTAGCTAGCACGGCTTTATCTCGATGATCTTCACTTCGTTTAGCGGTAGAGGCGTACGAACGGCCACCAGTCCTGTCGCGTGATCCGTGTCTATGATCGTCCCACGCCGGACGTCCACCTTGAGCTCTTGGTTACGAGCATGTGGGTTCTTGAGACTGGCATACACGATAAGCACGGTTACCAGATCTCTCTGCGCCTTGCTCTTTCGTTGTCTCTTCATGTAATTCTCTCCCCATGTCTCGTCACGTCGTTGTGTGGTCTTTCTTGGGACCGGCCGGTCGCCGGGAGCCGGGTGAGGGGTCCCCTCAACCGACGCCGGCCGGAGCCCCTGACCGGCCGCAATCGGGGATGACGGCCGGTCAGGGGGGACCGAGCAGCCTCCGGATGACTGCT
>JBOHHE010000116.1:0-2894 GCA_050700355.1 Pseudonocardiaceae bacterium | reverse complement strand
GAACGGAGTGGAGTGCATTAAAGAAACGACGGAGCGTATCTGCCGGGATCGAAACCGAGCACTTCCCTTCCTTGCTACCTAGCGTGACAAAATCAAGACATCGAGTGAACTTGAATTGGCCCTGGGTTTCGAGGCGGTGGCTGGTGGCCAGTCGTCCCAACAGGGACGTTCGGTGATCGACAGCGCAGAGCGTGGCCGAATAGCAACAGCGCAGTGTTGCTGCTTTGCAACGTTGACCCAGATACCGATGTGGATCTCTTGCACCCGCATCGAGGCTGGGTCGGGGATCGACGTCCTGATGGGGCTAAACCGACAGACCGGCCCGGTAGGCCATCCCGCGCAATTCCCGGCCCAGTCGGTCCCGCCGTGCCCCTGGCAGTAGCACGGCGATCGCCTCGCGGGCGAACGGGTTGCGCAGTACCCGCATCGGGAACAGCTCCTCGGCGGTGCGCAGCGCCCGCACCGCGTCGTCGTGATGTCCTCGCAGGTGGGCCAGTGCCCGGCCGTAGTCCATCCAGTACGTCGCCCGGCGCTCCCGGCTGGGGTGCTGCCGCGGGTCCAGGCGCTCCGCGACGGCGGCGGCCCGCTGATAATCCTTGACCTCCAGCGCCGCCGCCATCCGCCACAGGCCCACATTGGTCGGACCGAAGCCCATCAGATAGGCGTTGCCCTGACCGGTGCGCTCGGCCAACTCACCGGCATAGTCCAAGGCCGCATCGACATCGGCCGGCTGTCTTCTCGCCGCCGCCACCAGCGACCCCGACAACGCCAGCATGCCCGCCAGCTGCATCGACTCCGGACTGTTCGTGGGCACGCTCACCGAGTCCAGCTCCTGCTGGGCCAAGTCGAACGCCCCGGCAGCGAGCATCTCGATGACCCCGCCCCAGGCCGCGATGCCCAGCGCGATCGGCTCGTCGCGGTGTTGGGCCGCCTGGTAGGCCAACGTGGCGGCCTCACGTCGCAGATCGAGCGGGGCACCGGTGATGTAGAGCCAGCCGCGGGTGGTCTGGGCGTGCATCAACACCGCAAGATCGAGCAACTCGGCCACCTGCCGCCCAGCGGCCAGAGTACTGTGCAAGTCCTGGATCAAACCCGGCAGCGCGAGACCGCGACTGTCATAGTCCATGCCCTCGACCGCCCCGGCCCTGGCCCGCAACTCCTCGATACTGACCACCTGCCCACCGGGCCGATTACGGCTGACCGCTATCAGGGCCAGTCGCATCTGCTCGACAGCCGCGTCGACACCACCGTTAGCGGGGGCGGGCACCGGCAACCTGATCAGCTCCGAGGGGGCGATCCGCAGCGCGTTAGCCAGCGCGACGATCTCCGCGCGGCTGTCCAGCGGGCGTAGCCCGTTCTCGATCCGGCTCAGGCTCGCCGCGCTCATCCCGGCCAGCCCACCGATCACCCGCAACGACTTTTTCCGGGCCTTGCGGATCTGGTGCAGGCGACGACCGATCGTGCGCGCTTCCTCAGCGTCATCCATCGAGCACCACATCAATCAACGGATAGAGATGACCCCACCGATGCCCCGGGAGCTACCCCGGGGCAGAACACTCCGGTGAGGATGTGCGGCGCCAGGTTACGCGCCGACCCACCCGAACCGGTTGCGCAGGCTGTCCGGCGCCCACACCCGGCGTGGGGCCCGTCGGGACAACGTGAGCACCAGCTCGCGAGCCATCGGGTCCATGCGGATGCGTTGCGGTGCCAGCCGGTCGGCGGCATCCAGGTGCCGGATCGCCTCGGCGTCGCGGTCCTTGCGGCTGTAGACGAGGGCACGAGCCAAGTTCAGCCGCAGCGACGCCGCGCGCTCGGCTGAACCGAGCGCGGAGAGATCTAATTCGGCGCGCACCGTTTCTTCGTAAGCGCGGCCACTGTCGGACAACTCGATACCGATACCCAATCGCCACAGCGCGACATTGGTCGGCCCGAAATGCTGCAACATTCCGTTGCGTTCGCTGAGGCGGGCCGCCAGACGTTGCGCTTCGGCAAGGTGGGTGGCGGCATCGTCGGCGAGTTTCTCGCGGGCGGCTGTGTGGGCCTGCGCCAGGTGCATGAGTCCGGTCATCTCCCCGGCCAAGGTGTCCGAGTCATCGTAGCCACGCTGTGCGGCGGCAGCCGACAAATCGACGTTAGGGCTAACTCTCGAAATCACTTGAAATTAATCACCTGAGGGTGAAACCATCATTTTGTCAATTGGACTCTTTTCCTGAAAATTTGCCGCACCGACCGCTTCGTGCCTTTCTCTCCGGTGGCGCACACGATTTTCGATCGCACCAAAAAGGCTAGCTGAAGCCACAAAAAGACCACCCAACTCGGCGTAGTTATTCCAGAAAAGCACTATGCTGGAGATGCCAAATATGAGCGCAAGCGTGAGCATGGTTTTGCTGAATAAGGGTATCGGCATGCGTACCCAGAAAACTCCCAGGCCGATTACAACAGCCAGGCAGCCCGATAACATCAATGCGTTCATTGTGGTCTCCCTTGGCACCGGTGTGGTCACCGGCTATATCGCCGCTGGCGCCCGCAGTGTTTCGTCTTGCACCAAAAGAGTGTTCTTCATTGGTTCGAGCAGTGCAGAAAAAAATGCTAGGAGGCACTGTGGACGAAAGTCTCGCCAGCCTTTGCTGGCTCGCGGTACCCTACCGGACCGGCTCAGGGTCGACCGGACGCCATCGGGCCATGTCCCTCGGTTCGGGTCGTGTTGGCTGCCAGGCCGAGATCAACGTGCAGGTGCGCTGGCCGTTGAGACACTCGGGGTAGCTGCGGGAGGGCGCCAGCGCCACGTCAGTCGGCCCACCCGCGCGCAAGCGTCCGCTCTGCCGGTGGCATATCCAGGACATCGCCAGGGCGCTCATGGTGTGGGGCCCGGTCGGTCGCCGGGAGCCTGGGGG
>JBOHHE010000115.1:0-4262 GCA_050700355.1 Pseudonocardiaceae bacterium | reverse complement strand
CCTCGCGATCGACGAGTCGCTCGAGGGCCGGGATGCGGAGGTTGGCTTCGACCTCATCACCCTGGCGCAGATCCACCGGGACCTCGACGCGCCGGAGAGGGCACACCCGCTGGCGGAACGCGCGCTGCGCCTGCACCAGTCAAGCCTGTCGGCGGATAGTCCTGCCATCGCGACGGACCTGGCCACGCTGGCGCGGATACTGCACCTTCTCGGTGACCATGGGGCGGCGCTGCCACTAGCCGAGCGGGCGCTACAGATCGACGAGGCGGCGTACGGGCCGGACAACCCATACGTGAGCTTCGACCTGGTAGCACTGGCGACCGCCCACTTTAACCTCGGCGACTACGCCATGGCCTTGCCGCTGATCTCGCGGGCGCTGCGGATCCGCGAGGCCAGTTACGCGCCGGACCACCTGTTCATCGGGTAAGCCTTGCTGTTCAAGGCCCAAGCCCTGCACGCGTTGAACGACCCAACCGCAGCGGACCTCGCGTGCCGGGGCGCACAGATCCTGCACACTCAACTAGGCAAGACCCACCCCAAGACCAATGATGCCTTCGCTCTAGCACTGAGTATTCGCGGCGACCATGATTAGGGCTGTGTCGGGACAGAGAAAAGTGCTCCTGAGCCGAGAAGATAAGGGTGTCGATGCCTTCTGTCCCAGGAAACTGAGGAGCATTTTTCAGGTGGATGTTACTGGTTGGTCTCCCGATTCGATTGCGAATGCACATGAGGTTCCACAGCTGTTGGTGGATATCGTCCGAAACCCAGCTGCCTGCGGTGAGCACGTACTTGTCGCCGCCGGCCACGGCGGCACCCATCTCGTCGTTGTAGTACGGGAAGTGCCACTGGTCGGGCGCCTCGACGACACCGTCGAGCGAGACGAACAGGCCTGCCGTGATCTTCCTCATGACACTTCTCCCAGGTAGTTGCGCAACGTTGTCGACACCTCACCAAGACGACGCAGGCCCGACTCGCTCATCGGTCCCATCCGGATCGGCTGCGCACCAAACCTAGAGGTGCCATTCCCCGCCAGGGCCTCGACGCCAGCGCAGCAGCGTTCCAGTCGATGATGTCCGGTCCGGTAATCGCGTACGCCTGGTTAGAGGCGCACCGGCGAGGGCCGCTGGGTCAACGAAGTGGGCGTCGGCCACCGTGTCAAGCAGCCGCAGGTTGAGCCGGGCCAGTCCGATGACGTTGGCCGTGCATGATCAAACGCACTACTTCGCCGTTGGTCGGACATTCCAATGCGCAGACATCTACTGTGTCCGCGCCGAAAGCAGCAACAGACTCCTGGGGCCGGCTCCCACCGCATCCAGTACCGGTCACAGTGACCGAGCGTTCGAGGGGATCTGCCGTCCTCGTGATCACGAGTCACCTGCACGTTCGTACCCGCCGACCTGATCACCGTCTCCCGCGTAGGCGTCGAAGCACCATCAACCAGGCCCTCGCGGCCTTCACGCCGATTCATGAGCAGGCCGGCTCGCCATTGCCGCCAAGCGGGCCCGCGTGCCGCCTGGTCGATTGTGACGCCGTCCGTCCGCGGCTCAGCCGACCGCGTGACCGAAGCTGGCGGCGAGTTCGCGTACGGTCTGGGCGACGGCAGGAGAGTCGTTGCGCAGGATCTTGCTGTGGTTGCTCGCGACCTTCACGCTCACCTTCAGGTTCGGGTTGCGGGCAAGCACCGGATCGAGCGTGGCCCGCCCCTGTTCCATCTCCCCGGCCTGGGTCCCGAGGCTGTCACCCGTGGCCAGGACGAACCGCACCGGACAGGTCAGGCGGTCAAGGACCGGCACGCTGGTCGCAGCGATCTCGTTGAGTTCGATGTTGACCTCGGCGTGCTGGTCAGCGCTCATCCGCGCGGCCAGGCCCAGCCGGGCGGCGATCGGAAACAACAACCGCCACCGACGGAACAGCTTCCGAATCCGCTCACGGCCGGCCTCACCGGTCACACCGACCGGAAAAGCGTCCACGCACACCACTCCCAGGACACGGTCCGGATTCCGGTCGGCCCAGTGCCATGCCAGGACGCCTCCATAGGACCAGCCCACCACCAGCGCCCGGTCCACACCCCTCGCCTTGAGGACGGCATCCACATCCCGGAGGCACGCCTCGAACGAATAGTCCGCCGAGCGCTTCGACTTGCCGCGGGCGCGCTCGTCGTAGGTAATGTGCCGGTAGTCGCTGCCGAGGTCGGTGATCACGCGCCGCCAGTGCGACTGGTCCGCATACGCGCCGTTGAGGTAGACCACAGGACGGCCGCGGCCACCGGTGTCGCGCACGTACAGCGCGGTGTCCTCGACCGACACCATGCCGGTCCAGGCGGATTGCTCGATAGCCATGGGTTCCCTTTCTCCAGCTGGTGCTTGAG
Source organism: Pseudonocardiaceae bacterium (assembly GCA_050700355.1). Classification (GTDB taxonomy): domain Bacteria; phylum Actinomycetota; class Actinomycetes; order Mycobacteriales; family Pseudonocardiaceae. Next base: position 1,894 of record JBOHHE010000115.1, on the reverse strand, counting down.
ATTGCGGCGCAGCATCACCCGCGAGTCGCTGAGCGTGTAGGCGAGCGTGGTCATGACAGCGGTACTCCTTCTGGTGAAGCATCCCGGGTTTGATGCACACCTCAGTTTGTGTGAGCGGCCGAGTTAGCCATGTCGGTCGTAGTTTAGCGATTGTCCGTTCAGGAAGGCGCCCATCATCCTGATCTGCTCGTGAAGTGGCTGCGCAGCTCGTCGTAGGTCACGAGCACCCTTCCTGCGCGAAGCTAATAGAGGATTACCGCATTTCCCTCAAATCAGAACGACGATGGCATGACACAACCCTGCTCCACTGCCCCTTGCTCGCGGCTCACACTGACCGGGCAACCGGAGCCAGCCACGGATCATGGTCAGCGGTTCGCGCAATGACACAGCTGTCATGACAAAAACCCAGGTTAGAATAGTGGTGGAGGTGCTTATGGCCTACTCGCACACCTGCGTAGACGTCTGAACTGCACGAACACGCGGATTGGCGAGCGAGCCTGCGTACCATCCTGCGGTTTCGCCTCACGAAACCCTAGAGTGGTACCATCTTCCGGTACGAGGGAGTGATGATGATGGCCATGTCAGCAAGCGAGGCCCGCAAGCGCCTGTTCCCCCTGATCGAGCAGGTCAACGACGACCAGGAGGCAGTAGAGATCGTCTCGAGGACAGGCACGGCATACCTGGTCTCAGCCGACCAGTGGCGCTCGCTCATGGAGACAGCCCACCTCCTGCGGTCCCCGATCAACGCGCAGCGCCTGCTGCGCAGCATCTCCGACGCCGACGCCGGTCGCCTCGAGGTGCAGGAGCTGCTCGACCCCCAGCACGACGTCGCATGAAGATCAGCTTCACCCGCGACGGATGGGAAGATTACACCTGCTGGACCAACGAACCGACGATCCTCAAGCGAATCAACCGCATGATCGAGGAAGCGGCCCGTGACCCCGCAACGGGCATCGGCAAGCCCGAGCGCTTGTCGCACAACCTGTCCGGCTACTGGTCTCGCCGCATCACCGACGAACACCGCCTCGTCTACCAGCTCCGGGACGAAGAACTCATCATCGTACAAGCGCGATACCACTACTAAGGGTGTTCATAGTCAAATTCAATCGAGCCACGACCACCTGCGGCCACCACCCGCACACTCGAGAACACCCAATACCCAGGCCAAAAACCTGCATATTCTTCTGTGGACCTTCTCCGCCGTTATTCGAACCGTCCTGACCTCCTGGGACCGCTGGTCAGCATCTTGCGGCGCGTTACGGACCCCGCCGAGGATGGGCACGAGACGGTCACAACGATCGAGGGCAGGACAGCCTCTCCTGACTACGTACGAGAGAAGCTCACTGAGCAGCAGATGACAGAGCTAATTGCCGCCTACCGATCAGGCACTACAGCGCGGGAACTGGCGGAGCGGTACGGTGTACATGTAAGCACGGTAAAGAAGCGGTTGAGGAGGTGCGGGACTCGACGCACTGCTGACCCTCTGCGACTGAGATTTGCATTCGGCCACCAAGCCTCTTAACGCCCTCTCTTCTTCCCCTTTCGACGCTTGCTTACATTAGACGATCTTCGCCTCACTGATCCGACTGAATGCGGCGAAATCAGATTAGCTTCAGCTAAAAGTTGATCCATAGCTTCATTCCGCTCCCACGGGCCGTTTCGGTATACGGCTCCGACGATCTTGCCCGTCTCGTCAAGCAATATCCCCAGCCCGCGATCAGCGCGCAACTGATATTTCTTAAGCTCGATATATGACGCGAGCTTACTCCTAGTATCCCGTAATTGAAGTTTGTTTTCTTTAGATTTTGTGCGATAATGCAGTATGCGTTACTCGCCTCCTGTTGAGTTGTCCGATCATGAGCGTGTGGAACTGGTTTCGTTGACTCGGTCGTCA
>JBOHHE010000114.1:0-18909 GCA_050700355.1 Pseudonocardiaceae bacterium | reverse complement strand
GGCCAGGATGAGGCGGTGCCGGTCGGGGGTGCCCAGGGCGATCTGCGAGGTCTTGGCCCGGGCCAGGTAAAGGTGTAGCGGGTGCTCCCAGGTCATTCCGATGCCGCCGTGCAGCTGCAGACACTCCTCGGCGGCGTGCACCGCGACGTCGGAGCAGTGCGCTCCGGCGACCGCGACGAGCAGGGCGGTGTCCTCGGCACCGGTCGCCAGGGCATCGGCTGCGGCGCGGGCGACCGCCCGAGCGCTGGTGACCTCTGCCCACATGTCCGCCATCCGGTGCTTGAGCGCCTGGAACGAGCCGATCGGGCGGCCGAACTGGTAGCGGGTGGAGGTGAATTCGACTGCGGAGTCCAGGCACCACTGCGCCAGTCCGGCCTGCTCGGAGGCGAGCAAGCCGGCTCCGGTGCGTAACGCGGCATGCAGCGCCGCCACTGCCTGTGCCCCGGCCGCGACTCGGCTGCCCACCGCGCCGTCCAGGGTCAGGTCGGTGATTCGCCTGGTCAGATCCAGCGGGATCACGGGCTCGGGCCGGGCGCCATCCGCCGGCAGGTCGACCGCGTAGATCGCGGGTCCTTCGGCGTCCTGCGCGGGGATGAGCACCGCGTCGGCGACGTCGAGATCGACCACGCTGCTCACTCGACCGTACAGCGCTCCGGACTCGGCTCGCACCAGTGCGGGGAACGTGGCGTCCGGCGCGGTGGACAGCGGGATGGCCAGCGTCGCGGTCCGCTCACCCGCGGCCAGTGCCCCGAGCAGCGCGCCGGATTGCGTGTCGGGCAGTGCACCGGTTTGGACGCCGACCTCGGGGCAGGCCAGCAAGGTGGCGGTGGCCAGCACCGCGCTGCCCAGGAACGGCACCGGGGCCACCGAGCGGCCCAGCTCCTCGGCCACCACCGCCGCTTCGCGGGCTCCGGCCCCTGCTCCGCCGAGCTCCTCAGGCACCAACAGCCCGGCCAGCCCCAGCTGTGTGGCCATGGTCTGCCACAGCGCCAGGTCGTAGGGCTCGGCGGATTCACACCGGGCCAGCACGGCCGCAGGCCCGCTGCGGTCGGTGAGCAGCTTGCGGACACTGGCCCGCAGGTCGTCCTCGACTGTGCTGTAGAGCAGATCACGTTTGGTCGTCGGCTCGCTCACCTGGGCAGCTCATTCCACGGGAGGTTCTTGTCGGTCCGGGGCTCCGGCGGCAACCCGAGCACCCGCTCGGCGATGATGTTGCGGAGTACCTCCGAGGTGCCGCCTTCGATGGAATTGCCCTTGGCTCGCAGGTACCGGTAGCCGGGGCCGCGGCTCAGGATCTCACCCTCGGCCGGGCGCCGCGCTGTCCAGTCGTCGTAACGCAGGCCCTGTTCGCTGAGCAGTTCCAGCTCCAAGCCGGAGGCGGCTTGGTTCAGGGTGGCGAAGGCCAGCTTGGAGGCCGAGCCTTCCGGGCCGGGATTGCCTGCCGCCAGTTGCTGACGGGACCGTTCCGCGGTGAGTCGGGCCGCTTCGCCTGCCACCCACAGCCGGAGCAATCGGTCGTGCAGGCTCGGCCTGCGCAATTCAGGATGCTGCCGCCAGGTCTGGGCGACCGATCCGACGACGCCGGACTCTCTGGCGGTGGCTTCGCCCCCGATGGCCACGCGCTCGTTCATCAGGGTGGTGAGCGCGACCTGCCAGCCGTTCCCCACCTCACCGAGGCGGTCGGAGTCCGGAATCCGGGCGCCGGTCAGGAAGACCTCGTTGAATTCGGCCTCACCGGTGATCTGCCGAAGCGGGCGCACCTGCACGCCCGGCTGGTGCATATCGAGCACGAAGTAGGTCAGACCGCGGTGCTTGGGCACGCCGGGATCGGTGCGGGCGACCAGCAGTGCCCAGCGGGCCTGGTGGGCCAGGGACGTCCACACCTTCTGCCCGTCGACCACCCAGCCCTGACCATCACGGATCGCCCGGGTGGACAGCGCCGCGAGGTCCGATCCCGCGCCGGGTTCGCTGAACAGCTGACACCAGATCTCCTCCCCGGTCCACAGCGAGCGGAGAAAGCGCTGCTGCTGCTCGGGTGTGCCGAACCGCAGGATCGTCGGCCCCGCCATGCCGAGGCCGATGACGTTGCGGTGCGGGTTGTTGTCCGGCGCACCTGCCGCGTCCAGCACACCGTCCACCACATCCTGCAGCGCGCGGGGGGCGTTGCACCCGCCCAGCCCGACGGGGTAATGCACCCAGGCCAGGCCGGCGTCGAAGCGGGCCCGGAGAAAGTCCAGTGGGGCGGTGCTGGCCGGGTCGTGCGCGGCCAGCAGGTCGGCGACCCTCTGGCGCAGATCTTCGGCCGTCACGGTGGCCGTCATCGACTCCTCCTCGTAGCACTCGTAGCGTGTCCCTGGGCGGAGGTCAGCGTAGGCAGGTCCTGCTCAGTGGCGTGGAGTTTTGCCTGAATCGTGTCGGTCCACCGGAATGTCAGGGTGTGGCCGGATACTGCGGGCCGACCGAGATTGTTCGGATGAAACGGTGATGACATGGCAAAGCGGAACGGGAATCGGGCTCGGCGTGCGGCGAAGGCCCAGCGGCGGGCCAGTCGCCGAGTCTTCGCAGGAACCCCGGGTACCGGATCGGCCACCACCGGCGCAGGCTGGTGGACGGAGCAGGCCGCCGCGCCGGGGTACTCCCCCGAGATGATCTCTACGATGCTGCTCAGTACGGCCCGGGAGCAGTGGGCAGGCGATCCGAATGTCGGCTCGCGGATAGCCCGCCAGCTGGGCGAGCTGTTCGCTGACCAGCCGGGCATGCTTGCGGCGGCGGCTCGCTGCGCCGTCACGCCGTTGATCGGAGCGGTCTGGGCCAATGGCTGGTCACCCGAAGACTTGTACCAGATCACCAGAAGGCGGTTGGACGCGTCAGCGGTCAGCTACACAGTCGATGCGATCGCCGAGGAGGCGCAGCGGTACGCGTCAGCCGGACTACACGAGCGCTGGCGCGACCAGCTGCAGCAGGTCGAGGCGCTTGTGTGGTGGGAGCCAGGCCAGGGTCATCTGACGCAGTGGGCCCGCCGCCACGGCCGGAATCTCTCCGACGCGCTGATAACCGTGCTCAATGTGCTTGAGCTGCTGATGTCGCTGCCCAGAGTGCCGACGATCGTGCCGCCGCCCGGATCCGCGCCCGCCTCCCGGCCGCGCCGCGGCGTCGATCAGAAGGTGCTGGCCCGGGTGCGGGGGTTGCTGGCAAAGGCGGAGTCGACCACCTTTCCCGAGGAGGCCGAGGCACTGTCGGCCAAAGCGCAGGAGCTGATGAGCCGCTACTCCCTGGAGCGGATCGTCGTGGAGTCCGAGCCTGGGAGAGGCCCGGAGCCCGCGACCGCCCGGCGGCTGTGGCTGGACAGCCCCTATGTGGCGGCCAAGTCAATGCTGGTCAGCGCGGTGGCCAACGCGAACCGGTGCCGCAGCGTGCTGTCGGAGAAGCTCGGGTTCATCGCCGTGATCGGCGACGAGGTCGACTTGGAGATCGTCGAGCTGCTCAGTACCTCGCTGCTGGTCCAGGCGACCAGGGCGATGGTATCCGCGGGCAGCCAGATCACCAGGACCGGCCAGTCCAGGACCCGCTCGTTTCGCCAGTCGTTCCTGATCGCCTATGCGACCCGGATCGGGGAACGGCTGAGCACCGCGCGGGACGCGGGCGCGGCTGCGGTGTCCGATCAGGCGCGATTGTTGCCGGTGCTGGCCGCCCGGGAGCGCGTCGTGAACGACTTGTTCGAGTCGATGTACCCGGAGTCGGTGTCCCGCTCGTTCAGTGTCGGCAACGCCGCAGGCTGGTATGCCGGGCGCGCGGCCGCCGACCTCGCTGTGCTGGACCCCGGTCCCGCCGTCACTACAGGGAGCAGCTGACGATTCCTTTCCCTCGGCGAAGCTATAGTGCGACTCCAGCTTGTTTCCCGCAAAGGTGACCGCAATTTCAGAACAGCGGTTTGGCTCCGAATAGCCCCCTGCGGGCGCCTGAAAGTGCAATTAGGCGCCGAATGGCGACCTGCTGACGCGGGCTGATCCAGGTGGGAACTTGGTGCGGTAGGGTGCTCGGCAACTTTCGGTTCTGTTTGATCTGGGCGGTCAGGAGTCAGGTAGAGGATGACGAGTCCGGGCTTTGCGGCTATTGCTGACGGTATCCGTGCTGCGGCGCGTCAGGCTGCGGCGGCTGGTGAAGGTGCGCGGGGGCTTGGGCTCGGCGCGGTGGCCAGCGCGATCAGCGGGGCATTGAGTGCGACGCGCTCGGCGAGCGCAGCGGCCGAATTATCGACCGCGTGGGACACGGTGATGTCGTCGTGGAGCGCGGATGTGGCCGCCCACGCGCAACGGCTCACCGCCAGTGCCACCACCTACCAGACAAACGACACCGATGCCGAGGACCGCTTTCACAGCACTGGCCGGACGTTCTGATGGTCGGTATCAGCGATATCAGAACTTGGCGCCCCGTCGAGCTGGACAGTGCCTTCGACGAGCTGAGCGTGCGGCGCGACACGCTGATCGGGCTCGATGACGAGCTGGCCGGGGCTCGGGCACCGGGCGGCTGGACCGGTGATGCCGCCGCAGCCGCCGCGGCCGCGCACGATGCGCTGTCGGAACGAGCGCGCCGTATCGTCGCCGGGATCTCGGCGGTCCGCCGGGCCACCGGGGAGACCGCTGACGCGGTGCTGGCCATCCAGCGCGCGCTCGGCGAGGCGGAGGAGCTGGCCCGCGCGTACGGGTTCGCGGTGTCCGAGGACGGCACCGTGGCCGACGTGTACCCGCCCGTCATCGCAGACCCGGCGCAGGCCCAGGACGTCGCGCGGGAACGCGCCCGGGTACAGGCAGAGGTCGTCGACCGGCTCGAGCAGGTGCTGCGCCGGGCCGATGACGTCGACGCCGATTTCGCGGCGATCCTGCACCGGGCGGCCCGCGGCGAGATCGACGACGGCACCGGCTCCGCCCTGTCGCAGGCCTCGACCACCGGCGCGGGCAGCGGTGGCCTGAGCACTGCCGGCCCACCGGAGAACGGCACCCCCGGGGACAACGCCGGATGGTGGGCATCGTTGTCCGAGGAGGAACGCCGCGCGCTGATCGACTCCGATCCCGGGGCCCTCGGTAACCTCGACGGATTGCCCGCCGCGGTGCGTGATGAAGCCAACCGGGCCAGGATCGACAGCGAGCGCGCCGCTCTGGAAGCCGAACGCAACCGGCTGCAAGCCGACCTGGACGACAACTGGTTCGGTGGCACCTTCACCAACGCCGACGCCGCACTCGAGCACGTCAACGCCAAACTGGCGTCATTGGACCGGATCGAGCAGACCCTGGACCAGCCCGGCGAGCGGCAGTTGCTGTTGCTCGATCTGTCCGGGGAACGTGCCGAGGCCGCGGTCGCCGTAGGCAATGTCGACACCGCCGACCACGTCTCCGTCTTCACCCCCGGCCTCGGCAGCACGGTGGATGGCTCGCTGGAGAGCTACGACGACAACATGGAGCGGCTTCGGCAGCAGGCCCAGCACGAATCGGACCGGTACGGGGATGGAGGATCGGTGGCGACGGTCACGTGGATCGGCTATCAGGCGCCACAACTCGGGTTCGAGGGTTTCAATCCCCTGGACTCCGACTCAGTCCTGCATGACGACTCGGCCCGAGCCGGAGGGGCTGATCTCGCGGAGTTCTACCGGGGCATCGACGCGTCCCGGACCACGGATCCACACCTCACTGCATTGGGTCATTCCTATGGCTCAACTACCACTGGGTTCGCGCTGCAAGAGCAGACCGGGGTGGACGATGCGGTGTTCTTCGGCTCTCCCGGGCTGGGCACCTCGCACGTCGAGGACATCCAGATCCCTGAAGGGCATACTTATCGGATCGAGGCCCGCAACGACTTCGTCGCCGACACTGGCCAGTTCGGTATCGATCCGACCTATGTCGACGGCGTAACAGGCCTGTCCGCCCGGGAGGAGACGCTGCCGGACGGTCGGCGCCTCGCCGAGTCGACAGGTCACAGCGACTACCTGACGCAGGACTCGACCAGCCAGTACAACATGAGCGTGGTGGTCGCCGGCTTACCCGAGCGACGAGTCCAGGACGATGGTCGTGGCCTGGGTGACATCGGTTCCTGGCCTATCCCCGGAACGTATTGATGCGCAGGCTTGTGATCGCGCTGGCACTCGCCGCTCTAGGGGTGAGTTGCGCCTTTAGTGGATCGGAGAAGGACAACATGGATGAGCAGCTCGCAATGCTCGCGCAGCGCCCCACCATCGAGGATATTAAGGTCACCTACGAGGACATGCAGGCCCGGCTGCGCGACCGACTCGCCGCCGAAGTGGGGCCGCTACAGTGGATCAATCGGGAGAACTTCAGTGGGGCGGGATGCGCTGACTTCCCCAACATCGGTGGACAGAGCCTGACCCTCAACGGCTGGAAGTCGGAAGGAAACCTGCCTGATGGGCGTTGGGATCAGGCGGTGCGGATCGTCGCCGAGGTGACCGGCGAGTACGGCTTCGGAACCCCGCAGGTGCTCGTGGACCGGCCGAGTGACCACGAGATTACCGCGACCGACCAATACGGCGGGCACTACCTATTCGGCACCGCCGTCAACACGGTGTTGCTGGTGAGCACCGGCTGCCACCTGCCCACCGACGCGCATCCGGGCACCACCTCGCCCGCTACCGGTTCCCGATGACCACCAGCTCGAACTACTCCTGCTGTGGTTTCGGGCGGTCTTCTTCGACGAAGACACCGGCAGCACGGATACCGACGACGGAAATGAGCCAAAACGCTAGGTGATCTTCGGACACCGCTCGCCAAGGCCGGACAGGGCTGACTCTCGCGTACCTCCGAATTCGGAGCTCTCCCGTGATTGTCGGAGTACACTGCGTTACATTAGTGGCCAAGCGTAGTGGGGCGTACCTGTCAGGGGAGAGGTGGCCATGAGCGAGCCGACGTTCGAGGTATTGGCGCCGGCCCGGCGAAAACTTCGGTGGCGCCGCAGAAAAATGATCTTCGGCTGCCTTGGCCTGGTGGTGGTCCTGCTGATAGCTGGACTGACCGTCTGGCTACTGCGTCCGAAGCCGAACACAGCGCCGTTCGATCAGGCGGTGGCGAATCTGGCCGCTGCACCCGCAGTGCACTACAAAAGCTCGCTATCCGGCGGTTCGACGACAGCGGATGTCGTAGTCACCAGCTACGGCGACTCCCTTGGCATCATCAGCCGCTCGGGATCTCAGTACGGTATGCTCGCCATAGGTGAAGAGCTCTACCTCAAGGCGCCCGACGGCTTCCTGCCGGACGTGGAAACGAATCTTCCTGTTTCCGTTCTGAAGGGCAAGTGGGTCACCGGAAGCTCTTGGTTGGCGAACTCTGTAGCTCAGTGGCCGCCCTCACCGTCGGTATTGGCAGGCTACTTCCGAGATGCGCTGGCCAAGACAACCGATTTCCCTTCGACGGATGATCCTGACATCTCCATCGACGGCATTACCGCACTACAGGCGTCGACCCCGGCCGGCGACCTCTACGTCACCAGCGACGCCCCGTATCGAGTCCTGCGCTATGTTCCCCATGATTCGACAACAACATTTTCCGCTCCCAATTTCAGCTCCCTGTCACCATTATCGGGACCGTCCGTATCGTCCGTGAAAGGTTTTCTGGCACAGGGCGACGACGCTAGTTCAGAGCCGGATTCGCCCTCTGGCGAGCTGGATGAGATGGACTTCGACCCCATGTCGTCGGTCGATGTCGATCATGCCTATGACGAGTTGGAGCGCAATCTCGAACAGCTCAGCGACGCGGTCGATATCGACCGACGACCTACGTTGCAGGGTGATCCCCGTCTAGTGTGCGGCCCTGGCGGCTGCACGGTGACCATCGACGTCACAACTGGGCAGACGAGTCGACTCACCGTCGCGTTGATCGGAACGTTCAGCGTCGAAGGCCAGCCTGCGGGCAGTTGCACTAGTAATGCCGCGCTGCCGCCGGGGGGCGGGGTGATCAGCTGTGTGAACCCGGGCGCGGGCCCGGTTTTCGCCGCGATCCACGAGAGGAAGAGAGCCGCGGCGCAAGCCGAGGCGGACGCGAAGGCCGCGGCTCAACGGGGCAGGTCGATCATCGTCCCGTTTGAGACTCGCAGCTTCGTCGAGACCATCATCTACGGCACACCACAGGTTGACGTCGAGCAAGAGGCGCGACGACTTCGAGAGCAGCGAGCAGAAGCCAACTGCACCTCGGCGCCGAACAGCTTCGTTGCAGGAACCCGGGTGTTGCTGGCGGACGGCTCAACCCGGCCCATTGAGGACATCACCGCAGGCACTGAAGTCCGCGCGACAGACCCGTTGAGCGGACAGACCACCAATGCGCCGGTACTTGCCAAGATTACCGGCCACGGCCAGCGGCAGCTCGATGAGGTTACTGTTTCGAATGGTCAGCATATCGGCAGGATTGTCACGACCGGCAACCATCCGTTTTGGGTACTCGATCAGCAGAGCTGGGTCGCCGCGAGCGAACTCCGCATCGGCCAGCGGCTGATCGGAGACGAGGGCGACGCCGTCGAAGTCACCGGCCTTCGGGCCTACTCCGACATAGTCACCGTGTACAATATCGCTGTTGTCGGAATCCATACCTACTATGTGGGTGAAGATGGCACACGAGTTCTTGTGCACAACTGCACAGAGTATTCAAATAGTTATGGAACCAATAATAGGGGTATCATCGCTTCCGTTGACTCGGCGGGAATTCTCAACCTCGCCATAGAGTCCGGTCCGGGCACACCAAACGGGGCTGCTATGCTTGCTGAAGCGATGCAGGCTATCGGTGGCGCAGGTAAGCTCAACGGCATAAGGGGGACGTGGGGCATTAGAATGCCGGATAATCTAGCGAGCTTCAATGCCGGAATTCAGAACCTCCTGTCCCCGGAGCAGGCTGCTCTCTATACATTTACCGGTAAGATGGCCACGCAATATGGGTTTTCTAGGGTGAACATCGAGAGGCTTGTCGGGGTGCCGGGGGAGTATACCTACGTGAATGTAGTGTTCAGACGGTGAACGAGTTGATACAGAACTCTCTTCAGGAAAGAGCAACCAAGGGGGAGTCGGCGGCCCAGCTGGTTGAGTGGCTCAAGAGCGAACTGGGAGACAGCTTTACCCCATTTGCATTCGTCTATCATTTTTTTGCAGCATTCGACATACCGCTTCAAGTCCTGCGTGAAGCCGAGAACTGGGTGGGGATAGGCTGTCGAGAAATGTTGTCCGACGATGAATTGCGGAGTCGAGGGCTGTTGTCGGATGATGAGTTTTCCCGGCTTGTTGATCCTTATCTCGGTTGATCATCTTCGATCAACTCGTGGACCGGGCCCGGTCGCTCGTCGCCGATGGCCACCGGGCGCTGCTTGGCGTCACCGGCCCGCCGGGGGTCGGCAAGACCACCTTGGCCGAGCAGCTCAGCCAGGCGCTGGCACCCGCGCCGCCACCGGGGCTCACCCCGTACCAGTGGATCGCGCACGTCCCGATGGACGGCTTCCATCTCGCCGACGTCGAACTCGCCCGGCTGCACCGCCACGACCGCAAGGGTGCTCCCGATACCTTCGACCCGGTCGGCTATGCGGCCCTGCTCCGCCGCCTACGCGAGGACGGCGGCGACGTCGTCTACGCGCCCGGCTTCGAACGCACACTCGAACAACCTCTCGCAGGCGCGATCCCCATTTCCCCGACCGCCCGGTTGATCATCACCGAGGGCAATTATCTGCTCTGCCAGGACCACGGCTGGGACCGTGTCCGGCCTCAGCTCGACGAAGTCTGGTACGTCGACCTCGACACCGACGAGCGGCTGCGCCGACTCACCGCCCGCCACATTCGATTCGGCAAATCCCCCGCCGCGGCCGCCGCCTGGGCCACCGGCCCCGACGAACGCAACGCCGTCCTCATCACCGCCACCCGGCACCACGCGGACCTCATCATCCCGGCCGGATCCGGGTGTCCGAGTACAGGTTGACCAACATCACCGCCGAGGTCCGCGTGGCAGGGTCAGAACGACCTCTGCGTCGCTGATGGCAATTCCGAGGCTCGTGCCGTTGGCCTCCCTGAGCAGTCGAGCAATGCGACGTATCCCGGTACCCGCGCGGGTAGCCAGCTCAGCCGCCACCACTCTGCTGTAGATATGCGGGTTACGGGTGACGTGCACACCGGCCCGCATCGCTTCGGCGTCTACGCTGTTCGGCGGACGACCGGGAGATCTGACCTCAACTCGATTGGAAAGCACGAACACTCGAGTCGGTCCGGGGATCGTGTAGTCGCGGTGCACCAGTGCGTTTACCACGGCCTCGCGCAGCGCTGCCATCGGGATCTCTTCGCGCTTCTCCTTTTCGAATCCCACAATTTGGTGAGCGGTTCTGAGGTGAAGCCGTAAGAACGTCTCGATCTGTGTGATGGCACTGAATAGTGAGCCGTGTACGTCCTTGCGATCAATAAAATCGTCCCCGATATCATCACCAACCAGTGCGCCGACGACGACACGGGACGATTCGAGATAAGCCTGCGGGCGTCGGCCGAGCAGTACGAGCCCACCTACCGTCGGATGGGAACCGTCGTACATGCGCCAGGCCCGCAACAGTCTTACTAGATCGTCGTCAAGGTCCATCTGGTTGGTGTCGTCAAGATACCGCGAGACCTCATTGAGGTCTAGCTCGGTCAAGGCGAGTCGTGGGAGCGGCTGTTCATCGTAGAATAGCGAGTGCGCCGCCTGGAAGAGTCTGAGCAACTCCTCCCGGCTCGCCCGACGGCACCGTGCTCCGGACCGGATGTAGTAACGGCCGTCCCTGGTGCAATAGGGCCGCTGATCACCCTTGGCGATATTGAGTACTGCGACGTCCTTACCCTCCAACGTGACGATCTCCGGTACCACTGTCACCGGAGGTGAGCAGCTCTGGAATGCGACATCATCCACTCGCAAAAGCAGTTGATCGGTGTCCGGAACACCGGTTACCTTGCGATCCTTCGCGACGCCAATGATGAGCTGACCGCCGTCGCTGTTGGCGAAGCATATGAAGTCTTTGGCAAGCTCGATGTTGCTGTCGATAGATTCTTTGAAGTCGGTATGTGGGTTCTCCCAGCGGAGAATACGGTCACGCAGTTCATCAGGTGTCATGCAGACCGCCATACTTTCCACCTGACGACGGAACACGTCCGGCGTCGCCACTCTGCAACGAGCACCTCCGGCAACGAAGTCACCACGGTATCTTCCCTGATCCGACCCTGGAACAGACTTCCCGCACCCCTCGGTCCGCAACGTGGCGCCGGCGCATCGTGATCACCGTGGATCAGGTTGTCGCGAGCACAGTCGCCGCGGCGTCCACCGCGCGGCGCACAGCGGCGAGGTTCACGTCGTGGTGGGTCACCGCGCGGACCAGATCAGGTCCCAGCACGCCCATCCGCACCCCGTGCTCGGTCTCCAGGCGCGCGCAGAACCGGGGCGCGTCGGTCAGCTCGAACACCACGATGTTGGTCTCGACGGTGGCCGGGTCGAGCGTGACGGCGGGCAGCTCAGCGAGCCCCTCGGCGAGGATCCGGGCGTTGGCGTGGTCCTCGGCGAGCCGGTCCACATGATGGTCCAGCGCCCACAGGCAGCCGGCCGCGACGATCCCGGCCTGGCGCAGCGCCCCGCCCATCATCTGTTTGTAGCGCCAGGCTTCCTTGATCAACTCGGTCGACCCGGTCAGCACGGCGCCCATTGGTGCGCCCAGGCCCTTGGTGAAGTCGATCCATGCGGTGTCGAACCCACCTGCCCAGTCTGCGGCCGGCACTCCCGAAGCGACCACGGCGTTCATCAACCGGGCCCCGTCCAGGTGAGTGCGCAGCCGGTGCTGTGCCGCGACCTTCAGTACCGAGCGCACCTGTTCCAGCGGCCACATCCGTCCACCAGCCAGGTTCGTGGTTTGCTCCACGGACACCAGCCGGGAACGCGGCCCGTAGCGGTCCACCGGGAACAGCGCAGACTCCAGCGCACTGGCGGTGAACATGCCTGCCGCACCAGCGACCGGGGCAGTCACCGCTCCGGACAATGCAGCTGGGCCACCGGCCTCGGCGACGATCGGGTGGGAGGTCGGGTGCAGGTGCACCGCGTCGCCGCCGGGTCGTATGTGCAGCCGGAAGCTGATTGCATTGCACATCGTGCCCGATGGCAGGAACACCGCGGCCGGCTTGCCGAGCAACTCGGCGACCCGCTCACACAGGGCGCTGACAGTGGGGTCCTCACCGCGTTGCTCGTCGCCCACCTCGGCAGCCGCCATCACCGCACGCATGGCGTCGACCGGCCGGGTCTGTGTGTCGGAGTACAGGTTGACCAGCATCGTGGTCGAGGCTATCGGCTGACGCCCAGGCAGGAGCCGCATAGGGGGTGGGAGGCCGACCGGTCGCCGGGAGCCGGGCGGGGGGTCCGCTCAACCGGCGACCGGCCGGGTCAGAGGGTGATCCTGATGATCCGCACAGCACCCAGTGGCAGCGTGGTCCGCGCCGCGACCATCGCCGCCGCATAGTCGTCGTCGATCACCTCGCCGCGCCGGGCGTCGACCTTCAGCTCCTGGGGTGTGCCGTGCGGTCGGCGGTGATCGCCGTACACGATGCGCCTGGTCTCCAGGCCCCTGGCCGCCTTGCTCTTCGGACATTTGCGCGTCATAGCCCCTCGTTGCTCGGTCACGGTCCGGGGCCCGCCCCGGCCATGGTCAGCTAGGCACGGCCGGGATGAGCGACCGATCACCGACCGTGGGACGAGCGGTGATCGACAGTGCAGAGCGTGGAGCAACACCGTCTCCCGCGATGGGGCATCGTGCCCTACCCGCCGTCGTCGCCCCTGCGTTAACCGCTGCTCGTGCCGGGCCGGACATCAAGACGCTCGGCAAGGGCCCGCAGTCGCAATGACGGACGACCCCGGGTCAGCAACTCGCCGAGGAGCAGCCGGGGCAGCCGGTGATGCGAGGTCCAGTCTGGAGCGGCCTGCTCCATCATCAGCAACGTGGACTCCGCGGCCTGGTCGCGGCCGAGCCGCACCTGGGCATGCGTGACATCGGCCAGATGCCTGGACCGGGCCGCAAGCGGAAGCACTGAGCCTCGCGGCATCCGCCGGGCTACCTCGGCCGCTCTTGCAAAGTCCTCAGTGACTACCGCGACGTCTACCGACTGCATGACCACGTTGCTCGGCCCGAACACCACCTCGTAGTCGGTGCGATCCACCCCGGTACGGTCAGCGACTATGGCGGCCTCAGCCAGCAGCTCGGAGGCTGCACCGGCTCGTCTCTCCCGCGCAGCGGCCGTTGCTCCGCGTAACAGCAGCCCCCCGTACACCGACAACTGCGCCACGCTGGCATCACCGGTGGGTTGGTAGTCCTCGGCGGTGGCCACGGCCAGGCGCTCCGCAGCAACGAACCGACCCTGCCGGATCAGCACATAGGTCAACGTCGAACGCATCGCGGCGTCTCGCAGCGGATCTTCCCCACCGGCCGAGAGTCGTAGCGACTCCCGGGCCGCGACGTATGCCAAATCCGGAGCATCCAGACGCAAAAGCGTGCCTGCGGTGAGTTGGTGGACCTGCGCGGCCAGGTCCAGCGCCTGCGGTCGGTCGGTCACCGGGCAGTCCCACAGCACCGCGCGCGACTGGACCAGCAGATCGGGCAGCAGAGCGGCGAGCAACCCGTACCGCCCGCCCCAGTACGCGCCCCAGCCGTAGGTCACCGACCGGCCGAGCATCGCCACGGTGGGCACATCCGCAACCTCAACGGCACCGAGGAGGTCGTCGATCGAGGTGAGCGCATCACGGATCGTCCCCACCTGCGCGTGCGTCTGGCCAGTAGCCGTCGGACGGGCGCGGCCCAGCAACGCGGCCACGTCGACGCCCAACGCGCGGGCGAGGCGCTGCAACGTCCCGATCGACGCGGTCAGCCGACGCCCCTGCTCCAGCTTGCGGATCACGTCCACACTGACATCGGCGGCCACCGCCAGATCGACCTGCGTGTAGCGGGGTCGGCGCAACTCACGGAGGCACTCACCAATAGTCGGCTCCACCAGCTCGGACATCTGGCACCTTCAATCACCGATTCGAGATCCCCCACCGACGCCCAGGGAAGCTACCCCCGGCCTTTGCGGCGACTGAACCCGCCTGGTGGCGTGGGAACGCTCGTAGGTCTCACCCTTGTACCAATAGAGGGCGCCGGTCAGACCGTGCCGGTGCGCGATGGGCGCGATGTCGCGTTCGACGCAGAACTCGTAGAACGCCCGTCTGGTCCCCTCCCACCAAGGGAAGTCGTCGAGGACGACCACGCCGCCGTCAACCACCGCGTCGTAGAAGCGCCCCAGCGTGGAGCGGACCCCCTCGTACCAGTCGGCGTCCACGTGCAGGAGCGCCACCTGGTCGGGCGCGGGTAGCGCGAAGGTCTCATCGAACCAGCCCTCGCGGATCACCACCGAGTCGGCCGACAAGCCGACCTCGGCTAACCGGCGACGCACCGCGGCCAGGTCGCCGACCAGTTCCCCGGTGAACCACGCCACCTGCGGACCGTCCCGGTCCCCTGCGGGCGGCAGCCCGCGAAACGAGTCGTAGAGCCACAGGCGGCGGGCATGTCCCTTCAGCGCTAAGCCGATGACTGCCGCCGAGCCGCCGTTGTACACACCGCGCACTCCTTGAGACGCATGACACGCCGCCGACCAGAGCCGCGCACGTTACAGTGATGCTGTCACGACAGTTTTACTGTCACATCGCGGTCCACTGTCGCATCGGGGAGGACAGCCCGTGGCGGAGCGGCTCACCATCGCGGAGCTGGCGGCTCGCACCGGGATCAGTGTGCGCACGATCCGGTTCTACGCCGGGATGGATCTGATCCCGCCGCCAGAGGTGCGCGGCCGGCTGGGGCTCTACGACGAGCGGCATGTGGCGCGCCTTGAGCTGGTCCGGGACTTGCAGGGGCTGGGCTTCACGCTCGCGGCGATCGAGGGTTATCTGGCTCGGATCCCGTTCGACCGCACCCCTGAAGACCTGGCGCTGCACCGGGCATTGCTCGCGCCGTGGTTACCCGAGGAACCTGAGAACGTGGACCGCGCCGCGCTGGACGAGCGCGCCGGGCGGCCGATCACCGAGAACGAGCTGCGGCGGTTGGTGCAGCTGGGCGTCATTCGGGAGCGGCCGCCCGGTGAGCTCCAGCTCACCAGCGCGGAGATGCTCGTCCATGGGCTGGAGCTGCTCGACGCCGACCTGGACTTCGCGGTGCAGCTGGCGTCCAAACAGATCATCGAGCGGCACACCACCGTGCTGGCGACCGAGCTGGTGGCGTTGTTCCACAACACGGTGCTGCGCGAGTACCGCGAACGTGGCCGCCCACCCGAGCTGCGCAAACGGCTGATCGCCCTGCTCGAGCAGCTCAAACCGATCACTGTGAACGGCGTGGTCACCAACTTCCAGCTCGCTGTCAACCGAGCGATCCGTGAGGCAGTACCGGCTACGGCAGCGTCAGAACAACCAGCACGACCGAAGACAGGGAGCCCCTGATGACAGAAGCATTCCTCTACGAAGCGTTGCGCACGCCCCGGGGCAAGGGCAAGCCGAACGGCGCGCTGCACGGCGTCAAGCCGATCTCCCTGATCACCGGACTGATCGAGGAGCTGTGCGCCCGGCACCCCAACCTCGACCCGGCGCGGATCGACGACATCGTGCTCGGCGTGGTCAGCCCGCTGGGTGACCAGGGCGGGGTCATCCCGCGTTCCGCGGCGCTGGCCGCCGGGCTGCCGCACACCGTCGCGGGCTTGCAGATCAACCGGTTCTGCGCGTCCGGGTTGGAGGCCGTGAACCTGGGGGCGATGAAGATTCGCTCGGGCTGGGAGGACCTGGTGCTCACCGGCGGCGTCGAGTCGATGTCGCGGGTGCCGATGGGCTCGGACGGCGGCGCGATCGCGATGGACCCGGAGACCGCCTACAAGGCCCGCTTCGTCCCGCAGGGCATCAGCGCCGACTTGATCGCCACCATCGAGGGCTTCAGCCGCGAGGTCGTCGACTCTTACGCCGTGGAGTCGCAGCACCGCGCCGCCAAGGCATGGAGCAATGGATATTTCGCCCGATCCGTGGTCCCGGTCCGGGATCGCAACGGCATCGTCGTGCTGGATCGGGACGAGCACGTGCGCCCCGACACCACCTTGGCGAGCCTGGCCGCGCTCAAGCCGTCCTTCGCGGGCATCGGCGAGCAGGCCGGTTTCGACGCCGTTGCGCTGCAGCGCTACCACTGGGTGGAGCGTATCGAGCATGTGCACCATGCGGGCAACTCCTCGGGCATCGTGGACGGCGCCGCGCTGGTGGCGATCGGCTCCGAGCGGCTCGGCGCGGATCTCGGGCTGACGCCACGAGCCCGGATTCTGGCCGGCGCGGTCACCGGCGAGGAGCCCACGATCATGCTCACCGGTCCGGCTCCGGCGACCCGTAAGGCACTGGCCAAGGCGGGTATGACCATGGATCAGATCGACCTGGTCGAGCTGAACGAGGCATTCGCGGCGGTGGTCCTGCGCTTCATGCGCGAAATGGACGTGCCACACGAGAAGCTCAACGTCAATGGCGGCGCGATCGCCATGGGTCACCCGCTGGGTGCCACCGGCGCGATGATCCTGGGCACGCTGGTCGACGAGTTGGAACGCCGTGACCTGCGCTACGGCCTGGCCACCTTATGCGTCGGCGGTGGCATGGGCATCGCCACCATCATCGAGCGGCTGTGACTTGCGGAAACACTGGGGCTGCGGAAACTTCGTCAACTCTTACGAGAGGCCAGCAATGACCGGCATTATTCGTTGGCAATCCGACGCCGACGGCATCGTCACCCTGATCCTGGATGATCCGGGGCAGTCCGCGAATACGATGAACGAGCGCTATGTCACGTCGATGGGTGAGACGGTGGATCGGTTGGAGGCCGAGCGGGACTCGATCACCGGCGTCATTATCACCTCCGCCAAGAAGACCTTCTTCGCAGGTGGTGACCTCCACAACATCATCACCGCCACCCCGGACAACGTAGTGGAATTCGGTGGGCATGTGGCCCTGGTGAAAAGCCAGCTGCGCCGCCTGGAAAAGCTGGGCAAGCCGGTGGTGGCCGCGATCAACGGCGCGGCGCTGGGTGGCGGGCTGGAGATCGCGCTGGCGTGTCATCACCGGATCGCGCTGGACGCCCCTGGTTCGAAGATCGGCTTCCCCGAGGTCACCCTCGGATTGCTGCCGGGCGCCGGTGGTGTGGTGCGCACGGTGCGCTTGCTGGGCATCGCTGATGCGTTGACGAAGCTGCTGCTCAAGGGCCAGCAGGTGGGCCCGGCGGAGGCGAAGGAGATCGGCGCCGTCGACGAGGTCGTCGGGACTCCGGAGGAGTTGCTGGCCAGGGCGCAACAGTGGATCAAGGCCAACCCGGTGGCCGTGCAGCCCTGGGACGTCAAGGGCTACCGGATTCCCGGCGGCACCCCGGCCACCCCTGCGCTGGCGCAGATCCTGCCCGCGTTTCCCGCGACGCTGCGCAAGGAGCTCAAGGGTGCGCCGATGCCCGCGCCGCACCACATCCTGTGCGTTGCCGTCGAGGGCGCGCAGGTCGACTTCGACACCGCGTTGCAAATCGAGGGCCGCTACTTCGTGGAGCTGGCCACCGGCCAGGTCGCCAAGAACATGATCCAGGCGTTCTTCTTCGACCTCCAGCACATCAACAAGGGCGGCAGCCGACCCGACGGCTTCGAGCGGCGACGCTTCCGCAAGGTCGGTGTGCTCGGGGCGGGGATGATGGGCGCGGGCATCGCCTACACCTGCGCCCGTGCGGGCATGGACGTCGTCCTCAAGGACGTGTCGCCGGAAGCGGCGGAGCAGGGCAAGAAGTACTCGGTGGTTCTGCTGGACAAGGCGGTGTCCCGGGGACGCTCGACACCACAGCAGCGCGACGAGGTGCTCGCCCGGATCACCCCGACCGCCGATGCCGCCGATCTCGCAGGTGCTGACCTGGTGATCGAGGCGGTCTTCGAGGACCCGGAGCTGAAGAAGAAGGTCTTCGCCGAGATCATGGACGTCGTTGACGCCGGTGCGCTGCTGTGCTCCAACACCTCGACGCTGCCCATCACCGACCTCGCCGCCGGAGTCGCCCGGCCGGGTGACTTCATCGGCCTGCACTTCTTCTCCCCGGTGGACAAAATGCCCCTGGTCGAGATCATTCGCGGCGCGCAGACCTCCGATGCGGCCGTGGCCGCCGCGATCGACGTCGTGCAGCAGATCCGCAAGACCCCGATCGTGGTCAACGACAGTCGTGGTTTCTTCACCAGCCGGGTCATTGGCACCTTTCTCAACGAGGGCATGGCGATGCTCGCCGAGGGCGCAGCACCGTCGTCGATCGAGCAGGCCAGCTCACAGGCCGGCTATCCGTCCCCGGTGCTGCAGTTGGTCGACGAGCTGACTCTCACCCTGTGTCGCAAGATCCGTGAGGAGACCCGTCGCGGCGTCGAGGCCGCGGGTGGAGTGTGGACGCCGCATCCGGCGGATGTGATCGTCGACCGGATGGTGCGGGAGTTCTCCCGGCTCGGGCGTTCCAGCGGTGGTGGATTCTACGAGTACAGCGAGGGTAAGCGGACCCGGCTGTGGTCGGGGCTGGCCGAGCACTTCGGGCCGTTCCGCCCCGATGCCGTTCCTTTCCAGGACATGATGGAGCGAATGCTGTTCATCGAGGCGCTGGAAACCGTGCGTTGCTTCGACGAGGGCGTCCTCACCTCGGTGTCCGACGCCAATATCGGCTCGATCATGGGCATCGGCTTCCCGCCGTGGACCGGCGGTGTGATGCAGTACATGGCCGGCTACCCCGGCGGTCTCACCGGTTTCGTCGCCCGCGCCAAAGAACTCACCGACCGCTACGGCGACCGCTTCACCCCACCCCCTTCCCTCATCACCAAGGCCGGGCAGGGCTAGCGTC